>CAYUGV010000097.1:0-5467 GCA_964444335.1 uncultured Anaerolineaceae bacterium
TTCGATGATGAGAGAAAACGACTAAAGGACCTGGCGTTCACCGGCACCATCCCCCGCCACAGTTATTACGAACAGGTAATCCGGTTTTTGGGCATCACTGACCCCGGAACGATTTCTGAAGGGGTGGACGCCATGCGCGTTGATGACAACAGCGTTGAGATCATCTCCGGTGCCCCCGAAACAATCCTTGAGCTGAAGGAAAAGGGCTATCTCCTGGGGATTATCACGGATACTGCCATGGCTTTTTCAATAAAATTGGATTGGTTTGACCAGCATGGTTTTGGTCGAGTCTGGGATTCCGTGATCAGTTCAAAAGAAGTCGGTGCCCGTAAACCGGATCCCGAGATGTACCAACGCGCGCTGACGCAAGTTGGCGTGGACCCTTGCGAGGCGGTTTTCGTTGGTCACAAGAAAGCCGAGATCGATGGGGCTCACGAGATTGGCATGAAGACTATCGCGCTGAATTATGACCCCGGCACCCTGGCAGACGCGTATATCAATGATATTCGAGAAATTCCTAAGGTGTCCTGCTTGCAGGGCTGATATCAAACAGACAGGACCCATTGATGACTGATCACATAAAAGCGATATGTTTTGACGTTGGTGGCACGCTCCGTGCGACCATCAAAAACCGTGAGAGCAACCTGGATTACATTCGCAACCTGCAATCTTTCCTGGGTCTCGAAGGTGAACCCACGGATTTTCTGAGCCTGCTGCGTAAACGCGAGAAAGAATATCGCAAGTGGTGCAAGAAAACTCTGCGTGAGCTCCCGGAGACGGAACTCTGGACCCGGTATATACTGCCCGACTTTCCCCATGATTTTGTATGGCAAAACGCGATCACGCTTAACCAGTTGTGGCGGTCATCCCGCAATAATCAGATCTTCCCGGACGCGGTCAACACCATCAAAACCCTTGCAGAACGAGGTTATAAACTCTCGATCGTCAGCAACACTACCTCTTCTGTCGAGGCTCCCGCAATGCTGGCGGAGAATGGTCTTACTGATTACTTTAGCCCAGTGATTTTATCCTGCGTGGTTGGCAGCCGAAAACCCCACCCTTCCATGTTCTTGCAAGCCACCAGGGGCATGGGCATGCTGCCCGAGAACTGTGCCTATGTGGGAGATAACCTATCCAGGGATCTGATCGGGGCGATGCAAGCCGGGTTTGGCTCTGTCATAATAATCAATATGGCTGGCTACCAGGCTGATGAGTATGACCCGGATGACGATTTACAAGCAGAAACCATCACTGAAACAAAGCCGCAACATCGTATAGGACGTTTGAGCGAACTGTTGGATATCTTCCAGGGGCCTCCGGTAACAGGCGTGGAGCAGCTCGAACCCACCCAACCCGAAATGCTCTATGACATATCTCTCTCTACGATGTGGAGTGCTGACCAGGAGATGCCTTTCTCTGAGACCTTTGGCGTTGCTCGCAAGCTGGGATTTGTCGGCTTTGAGTTCAGCAACAAGATCACGCCGCGCCTATACCAGGAATGGGATCGGGATAAGTATTACATTGCCACAATACACGATCCCTGCCCTTCAGAATTCGGCTATACCGAGTTGAAGCAGCAGGATGTTGCTCTTTCCAGCCTGGATGAAACCCAGCGGCAAAAGGCAGTCGACAATCTGAAACGGTCCATCGACCTGGCAGTCCGCCTTGGCTCACGCTCTGTTGTGGTGCACTGCGGCTCGATACACTGCGATCACTCAAGGGATACAATCATCCGGGAATGGTATCTCCAGGGTAAGGCCGGCACTCCGGAATATATCCAAATCCAACAGGATTACATTGCCGATCGAGACCAACACAAACAGCCGCACCTCAACCAGGTGCTCCGCAGCTTGGAGGAAATGATTAACTTCGCCAAGGGTTCCGGTATCTTTATCGGTCTCGAAAACCGAAACCGGTATCATGACTTGCCGCTGCCGGATGAGATGGAAACCTTCCTCCAGCTGTGTGATGAGCCCTGGTTTGGCTTTCAGTACGACGCTGGCCACGCTCACAACCTGGAAGCGCTGGGTATGGTTGGCAAGGGTGAGTGGTTGCGCCGCTTCCACCACCGTCTGATCGGCATGCATTTGCATGATGTCGATGGTCTGCAGGACCATCTGGCTCCGGGTATGGGAGAAGTCGATTATTCAAGCCTCGCGCCTTACCTGGGAGATGGCATCCTGCGCACGCTTGAGGTTTCACCAGATTGCACTCTTGAACAAATTGCCCATGGTCTCGAAGTATTGGTTGACCATGGCTGCGTAAAGAAGGTATAAGACACGTCATTATGGAACTTAATTGCTCTTCGCAAGAAGCGATCACCACGCAAGCCCAAAACAAACTCAAGGTAATCCTGTTTGATTTGGGCGGCACGATCGTCCAAAAGTTGAACCATGATTCCAGGGATCCCGAAATCATCTCCGAGATGCTTCATTTTCTGCGCCTTGATGAAAGCCCTGAAACTTTCATCGAACGCCTGAAGCAGCGGGAGCAGGAATACAAGGCCTGGACTTACCGCTCGTTGGATGAACTTTCGTATCCTGATCGGTGGAGTCAGTATTACCTCCCGGAATTTCCACCGGAGTTCATCACGGCGCATGCGGATCAACTGCAAAATTGGTGGGGTGATTCCCGCGGAAAACGCTTCATCCCGCCCAAAACCATCCATGTCCTGAGGACCTTGAAGGAACGGGGATACCGTTTGGGGAGCGTAAGCCACACCTCACCCAAACATCTGGACAAAGCCGGTATTCGGAATCTCTTCGACGTCACACTGCAAGCCGCAGATTACGGCAAACGCAAGCCGCATCCCTCGCCATTTATCGCCGCAGCCCAAGCCCTTGGGGTTCAGCCGGAAGAGTGCGCTTACGTGGGCGATCGTCCATCGCGGGATCTGATTGGCGCGCGCGAAGCTGGCATTGGACTGGTCATCATCATCGAGACCCAAACTGAACTGCGCGAGGAAAACCCCTGCCCGATGCAGGCGGATGTCACCCTGAGGTCACTCGAAGGTTTGCTGGCGCATTTCCCTGGCTCTGACTGCCATCTCATCCCCACCCCAACTCTCCCTCAGGACACGCTTTATGACGCTGCTCTCTCAACAATGTGGTGGTCACGGTCAACCGACAGCGCCAACGAATTTTGCCGCAAAGGGCGGGAATTAGGCTTTGCGCGGTTTGAGCTTAATCACCAGATCACTCCCGAAGAACTCGAAACTTTCGACCTCGATCGATACCACATCGGGTCGGTCCACGATCCCTGCCCGGCTGTGATTCCAAACAAACAACTCGAGATGGGCGATTTCCAGGTAACCTCCTTGGTGGAAGAAAAAAGGCGCGTCGGTATAGATACGCTTAAGCGCACGATTGACCTGGCATATCGCCTGGGCTCCAGGCTGGTGGTGATCCACCCCGGTCGTGTGGACGGCGACCACTCAATGGACAGCCGCCTGAGGGACATGTATCGCGAAGGGCTAAAGGGAACCCAGGAATACGAAACCCTGCGGAAAAAATTAATCAAAGACCGGCTTGAACGCGGAAAACCCCATCTCGAAGCGCTGATCCGCAGCCTGACCGAGATTGTGAACTACTCAAAGGACGCGGGTCTTTTCCTTGGTTTGGAAAATCGCCTGCATCACTACGAGCTGCCCATTTTCCAAGAGATGGACATACTGCTCAAGGAATTCCAACAGCCGTGGATTGGCTGGCAGTTGGATGTCGGGCATATCCAGGTGCACGACCGGCTCGGATTGATGTCTTTCCAGCAATGGTTGGAAGCCTTTTCACCCAGGATGGTGGGCGTTCACCTGCATGATGTGCAGGACCTCATCGATCATCAGATCCCTGGCACCGGGGATGTGGACTTCGCCTGGCTGGCTCCTTACCTGCCGGCACATGCAGTCCGGACTCTCGAGATCAACAACGCGACGCCCTTTGAGGATTTTTTGCCCGGTCTCAAATTATTGGAAAAAACTGGCTGTCTTGCCAGTATCTACACTGAACGGAGGAATGCATTATGCTAAAAATTTTTAAGAAACGCCGGAATATTTTCCTGCAGAGAATCCAGGAACAAACTAATCTGACTCTGGAAGGGGTTGACCTGCTGCTTGCTTATATGAACAATCCTGACACGAAAATCGCCGATCAGCTAACAGCGAAGGAAAAAGAAGCGGATGAAGCCCGCCGGCTCTTAATCGATGAACTAAACCGCACCTTCATCACTCCCTTTGACCGGGAAGACATCTTTGCGCTTTCGAGAGCCATCGACGACATTCTTGATTACGCTTACAGCACCATGACCGAGATTGTCATTTTCAAGGTAAAACCGACCGAATACATGGTGCAGATCTGCACCCTGCTCAAAGAATCGACTTTCGAGATGCTTAAAGCTGTGGAGTGCTTGCAGGATCATCCGGGTGTGACTGCGGAGCATGCCAACCGCGCGAAAAAGGTTGAGAACAAGATTGAGAATGTTTACAGGGAAGCCCTGGCAAATATGTTCAAGGACACGGAAGATCTGAAAGGCGTTGTAAAAGCGATGAAGATGCGCGAAGTTTACCGCCATCTGAGCAACGCCGCCGACAGAAGCGATGAAGCCGCCAACGTCCTGGCAGATATTGTTGTAAAAACTTCATAACGCTGAAAATTATGCAAGCTCCACTGATTCTACTCATCATCTTTGCATTGATTTTTGACTTCCTGAATGGTGTTCATGATTCGAGCAACATTGTTGCCACCATGATCTCATCGCGCGCCATTCGCCCGCAGATAGCCCTGCTGATGACCGCCCTGGCGAACTTCGTTGGTCCATTCATCTTCGGCGTGGCAGTCGCCACCACGATTGGTAACGACATCGTCGCCCCGGAACACATCAACATGACAGTCCTGCTGGCAGCCTGCTTCAGCGCGATTTTCTGGAATGTGCTGACCTGGATCCTGGGCATTCCCAGCAGTTCCTCTCATGC
The DNA here is from genome assembly GCA_964444335.1 of uncultured Anaerolineaceae bacterium. Taxonomy (GTDB): domain Bacteria; phylum Chloroflexota; class Anaerolineae; order Anaerolineales; family Anaerolineaceae; genus Mesolinea. The sequence goes on from CAYUGV010000097.1 coordinate 4,964, forward strand.
CATTATCGGCGGCCTGATTGGCGCGGTGGTGGTCAAAGCCGGCTTCAAAGTTTTGCTCATTAAAGGCATCACCAAGATCCTGATTGGTCTGTTTGCCTCTCCGATTATTGGCTTCGTCGCAGGAATGATCATTGCCAATATCGTATTCCTGCTCTCCTGGAAAGCTACCCCAAAAATCAATGGGGTCTTCAAAAAGCTGCAGGTGGTCACGTCATTAGGCCTGGCGCTAAGCCATGGCACCAATGATGCCCAAAAAACGATGGGCATCATTACGCTCGGCCTCGTCATTACCGGCTTTCAATCCACTTTCCATGTGCCAAATTGGGTGGTGCTCGCCTGCGCGACCGCGATTGCCCTGGGAACCGCACTTGGCGGCTGGCAGTTGATCAAGACGCTTGGATCGAAGTTCTACAAAATTCGCCCTGTGCACGGTTTTTCCTCGCAATTAACCTCGGCTATCGTGATCATCGGCGCATCCCTGCTGGGAAGCCCTGTCAGTACGAC
>CAYUGV010000098.1:0-5430 GCA_964444335.1 uncultured Anaerolineaceae bacterium
CGCTCTCTGAGCAACCCATCGCCCGAGAAACTGTCCGGGGTAAGGTTGATGATGCCCATGATGTAAGTCTTCTTACCGAGTTCTGGCAGGAGCTGATTTTTCATATTCACCTCAAGGATTGCTGGCTTGCGCTTCAACGAACAATTTCACTTCTGCAATCTCCCCCTGCATAGCATACACCCGAAACTCGAACGGGATTGCGTTGCCGTTTGGTATGGGAGTTTCCGGTTCCCAGCGGCGCAGCCCAAGCACCTGTCCGTTGACGTCATAAACTACTCCCAACACCCAAACATATTCCGCTTGACCCTGTGGGAGAGTAACCACGCCTGCCACCCCAGCGAAACCTGCGCCTCCAGAGATGGTTGGCGCTTCCGCGACAATTTCCGCGTCCAGGTAGCGCGCGTCATCCGGCATGACAGGCAGCCAATCGGTGATTTCCGCGCTGACTTCAAACTCTCCCGGAACTGGTGAGGGAAAATATGCTACTGCAGGAATCGTTTCCTTGGCAGGCAGAATATTGAGGGGGAGAATGCCGTCCATCTCCAGCGCGGACGCGTCTTTGCCTGTGAGGGTAAAACGCACGGATGGATTTTCAACCGGGGAGTCGCTGACATTTTCAAGCTGAACGAAACAGTACTCCCCACCAAGCGCGTCCTGGTAACAGACTGGTGCCATGGCCAACCGGAGAGGACTGAAGGGGTCTGGGGTTGGAGTGGGGTTGTCCGGGCTGGCGCTTTCTGAAATCGGGGTTGGCGTAACCGGGATGATCAACACGGTCCCGACACTCATCATGTTGGGGATGACGGTTGGGTTGGCAGCTTTGAGCGCGTCCAGCGAGATGCCATATCTGAGCGCCACGCCGAACATATCGTCTTTTTCGGTGACGGTATAAGTGACCGGCGTGGGAGTCGGCGTTTGCGTGGGAGTCAGGGTGGGGCTTGGCGCCAGGGTATTGGTGGGTGTTGGCGTGCTGCCTGGAGCGAGTGCGATTACTGACGTATCTGTCGGCAAGGGCACGATGGTAGGCAAACTGACCTTCCCTGCCACGCAGCCAGACAGTGCCAGCAGCAAAATTACCCAGAAAATGATCCCAAGTTTCAACTTCATTTTTGCATTATACCTGCAGCCGGAAATCCCATTTTGTTTTCTGGTTAATCAGGCATATAAAGTCCACCGGTGGCCTCCATCCAGTCCACGATGCTCTCTACTGCTTTGGGCACGTCGTTATCGCTAACATCCACCCGCAATACAGGCAGCCGGCACTGCGCCACCAATTCCTCGAGCACCTCCTGCTCCCGTTTGAACTTCTCAAGGTCATCATATTGGCTGGGATTACCCGAAACTTTCAATCGCTCCTGGCGGGCTTCGACGAATGTTTCAGGAGAGCGTGTGCAGAAGATCAGGCGGAAGTTGAGCGGCAGCAACCCTTCCTCAAGCCAGGTGAAGTCGTAGCGCTTGCCGTAGGTGAGCCACTGCACCATCTGCGTCGAGATGTGAAAGCGGTCGATCACCCAGGAGTAGTAGCGGTTGAGTTCAAAGAGGTGCAGCCAGGTGTGGTAGGTTTCCATCGCCTTGGCTTCTTCTTCAGGGGTGAAGTTGATCAAACCCCTTCCCCAGGGATAGTTGGTGAAGGTGCACCACTCCCCCGAGATCAGTGGCGAATGGTAGCGATACTTACGCGGACCAATGAAACGGGGGTGATCGTTGAGCGCGAAGGCAATATCCGTCTTAAAGGTAAGGCGCGTGCCTTCCAGGATGACTTTGGGAGTGAGCTTGAGCATGGAAGTCCTTTCCGGCTGGATAAGGATATTTTACAGGAAAGTAGAAATGCCGGTAGTGAGTTCACATTCCACAAACCGCCCCAAAGTAGGCGGGATTGGGTACAATCGAGGCATGACACAAGAAAAACGACCTCAAATACTCCTGACTAATGACGACTCAATCAACTCACCCGGGCTTTGGGCGGCAGCCGAAGCACTCTCGGACCTTGGATTTGTGCACGTGGTTGCACCGCGGGTACAACAGACTTCTATGGGGCGGGCTCTCCCCCGCGACACCGACGGGTTTATCCGCCCGCAAAAATTGGTCGTGCACGGAAAAGAATGGGAAGTGTATGGCGTGGGCGCCACGCCGGCCCAGGCTGTGCTGCATGGCATGCTGGAAGTGATGGGATTTCCGCCGGATCTATTGGTGTCGGGTATCAATTACGGCGAGAACCTGGCATCCGGGATCACGGTCAGCGGAACGGTCGGCGCAGCCCTGGAAGGGGCTTCGCTGGGGATACGGGCAATGGCGGTCTCACTGCAAACCCCTATGACGGAGCATTTTGACCTCTCGGATCGGGTTGACTTCTCTGCGGCAGCCTGGTTCACCCGTTATTTTGCCGAAAAGCTCCTGCAAAAGACCTTGCCATTCGACGTGGATGTTCTCAAGGTGGATGTGCCTTCCAACGCAACCCCGGAAACGCCCTGGGTGGTGACGCGCCAATCCCGTCAGCGCTATTTTTACGCTAAACCGAAAGACCCGTCCATCACGGAAGGCTCCCGGAATATGGGATATGAAGTGCGGGTTGACCAGGAGGGCCTGGAAGAGGATGGAGACCTAAAAACTGTGGTTATCGATAGGAAGGTTTCAGTGACCCCAGTCAGCCTGGACCTGACCTCGCGGGTGGATCTGCACGATTTCAGACGATTACTGGAATCGTAACAACTCCAGTTTTGCTACCTTGGGGAGTGCAATAGACGCCTAAATATTGAAGCGGATTTCGATAATGTCGCCATCTTCAATGATGTAATTCTTCCCTTCAACGCGCAGGCGACCTTTGTTGCGGGCTTCGGCGGTGCTGCCGTAGGTGATCATGTCCTTGAAACCGAGGATCTCCGCGCGAATGAAGCCTTTTTCCATATCGGAATGGATTACGCCAGCGGCTTCGCGGGCGTTGGCCCCTCGGCGTAACGTCCAGGCATGAACTTCCTTCTCACCGGCGGTAAAGAATGAGTGCACTCCCAAAAGATCATACGAGAGCTTGATCAGGCGCGACATGCTCGGCTCGGTAATACCGTATTCTTCCATGAAGATGGCAGCATCCGCGGGATCCAACGCAATAATGTCAGCTTCGAGTTTTGCGGGCAGGCTGACCACCTGTGTGTGAGGGTGCGGGCTGGTGTATTGCACTGCGGGTTGATCTTCGGACTGATTGAAGACCACAATCTGCGGCTTGCGACTGAGAAAACCAAAGCTGGAGAGAATCTTGTCTTCCTCGGCGGTGAATTCGTAATGGCGCAGAGGCAGTTCCTGGTTCAGCACTGCCTGAAGCCGCTCAAAGAGATCGATTTCAGCCTGGATGACATCCCGTGGGCGGCTCACACCGCGTCTGTGTTCTTCCTTGAGCCTCTCAAGGCGGCGCTCAACCATTACCAGGTCGTTGAGGATGAACTCGGTATCCATAGTTTGAATGTCGCGCAGGGGATTGATGCTGCCAGCGAGATGTGGGACGCTGGCGTTCTCGAACTGCCGCACCACGTGCAAAAAGCCGTCCATTTGCGCCAGCTGATTGACCATCACTCCCGGCAGACCTGCACGGCCGGCGCTGCCATCCAAGCCAGCAATGTCGGCATAGGTGACCTTGGCACGCACGATCTTCTTGGGGTTGTAAATCTCACAGAGCTGATCCACCCTTGGGTCGGGCACGTCCACCACGAAAGTGTGAACTTCCATCTGACCGGTGGACATATCCGTGGCGATGTCGGCACGCGTGAGCGCTTTATAAAGAGTGGTTTTGCCTGATTGCGGCAGGCCGATGATTCCAAGTTGCATGGTAACTCCAAAAAGATAATAGTGGATTATACCCCAGCGAAGGAACAGTTCGCGCTCTGACAGTGTTTTTTTCGATTGGATAATATTCGATCTGAATTGTCTTTCCCGGCATGGTAAAATCGGAAAAGAAATCCCCTTATAACATCTGGAGGAAGCATGGTAAAGAAACTATTCCTGATAGGTATCGTTATGATACTTGGTCTGAGCGCTTGCTCGATGCCCAAATTAGTAAAAAATGACCCAACCGCAACCCCAAAACCGATCCAGCCGACAGCCATGCCAACCATCGCTGAACCTACGGCTACCCTTGCACCTACACCTACTGAAACGCCTGTACAAGTCAACCTTCCGATTATCCCCGCTGAATTGGCAGGTACTGTGAGCGTTGGCGAGAACCTGTTAAGCGAAACTTTTGATCAAGCAGGTTTGTGGAACACCAGCGATGGCACGGAATACGGCGCTTCTCTGGTTGATGGCGTATATCGCATGTACCTGAACTCGGCAAATTGGATGGTGTGGGCGGAATCTAGCATGATAACCAACGACAACATCATCATGGAGATTGACACTGAATTAGTTAGCGGATCAGTTGAGAACAACCAGGGGATGATCTGCCGCTACTCGGACGATAATAATTTCTACATGCTGACTATTGGTAATGATGGTTGGGTCGAGATCATGAAGATCTTCCAGGGTGTACAAACCTCCCTGTTCGGAGAGTTCACTGACGGCTTGGTCGATCCGGTCAGAAACCACCTGCAGGGTTTTTGCATTGGCGATCGGCTGGTCCTGTACGTCAATGGCAAACTTGGGGCCGATGTGCGGGATAGTGACCTGGCGTCTGGAGATGCCGGTTTGATTATCGGCAGCTACGACAATCCGCAAGTGACGGTCAATTTTGACAACTTCCTTGTCTATGAAGCCATCGGCGATTTTCCTACAGACTACATTCCTGAACCAACTCAAGCTACAGGGGAGTTACCTGACCTGGCCAACGACTGGAATGAGACTTTTTCAGACGATTTTGACACACCCAATAAAGGGAACTGGACGATCTTTAATGAGTCGGCGGTGGTTTCTGAGTGGCGGAACGGCAGGTTTGCTTTTGATTTCAACGAGGCGATGATGACGGCTACTTCAATCACAAACGATCTGGATCTGAGCGATGTGGTCGTGCAGATGGAAGTTTACCGTGTCGGAGATGTGATTGAGAATGACATGGGGCTGGTATGCCGCTACAAGGATCAGGATAACTATTACAGCATGAGTTTTGGCAACGATGACTACGTCACCATTTACAAAACCGTCGCTGGAACCTGGACTGCTTTATTCAATGAATTTGTGGATACCGACTTGTCTGGGGACTATCACCAAATGACGATCAGCTGCATCGGTACTGAACTCTCCTTATTTATTGACGGGAATCTCATGGCAAAGGTTAATGACAGCGAATTGTCGACCGGAGATGTGGGTCTGATTTCGGGTACCTATGATAGTGTGCCAGTCGTGCTTGAATTTGACAACTTTGTGGTCTACACGCCAAAGTAAGCTCTGCGTCTACAAGCCCTCCCGACTACCCGAGTGGGCTTTTTTGATTATGGATCAGCGTTTGCT
>CAYUGV010000099.1:0-5239 GCA_964444335.1 uncultured Anaerolineaceae bacterium
GCCCAAAGCAACCTCAACCCCGGATATCTGGCCGACCTTCGCGCCGCCCAGCAGCCCTGCCGCCACCGCCATCCCCCCTGCCACACCCCGGCTGGAGTTGGATGAGGACGTCAAGATCTGGCTGCTCCTTGGCACCGAAGCCGAAAAACCCTTCAGCAGCCGCACGGATGCCATCCACCTGCTGCTGATCAACGAGCGGCTTTCCAAGGCGAGCGTCATCTCCATCCCGGGCAGCCTGTTCGTTTACCTCCCCGGTTACACGATGCAGCGGCTCAACACGGCTTACGCCCTGGGCGGCATGGAACTTGTACGCGATACGCTTGCATACAACTTTGGCATCCGCCCTGACAAGTTCGTGCTCGTCCATCCAACCGAGTTCAAATGGTTGGTGGATGACCTGGGCGGGTTGGACGTTAGCGTCCTGTTTCCGATCCGGGATGCGTGCGGCGGCTTGCCTGCTGGCACGCACCGCATGAACGGCGACAAGGCGTATTGTTACGTTGCGTATGATGGCGGCGATGAGGTCAACCGCACCCGCCGTCAGCAGCAGATTTTGCAGTTGCTCTTTACCAAATTAGTTCAAAATGGCAGATTAGCCCGGCTGCCGGTTTTGTATGCGTCCTACCAGGATCAGCTCGAAACCGACATCTCCCTGCTCGACCTCCTGCTTCGCGTTCCCCTGGCGCTGCGCCTCGGGGACCCGGATCGGGTGAGCTACTTCGTGCTTGGATGGGAGCAGCTAAGCCAGTGGGAATTGCCCGACAGCACCCAAACTACCGTCCTGCTTCCGCGTGAAGAGGAAGTCGCGCAGGTGTTTGAGCAGGCATTGGCGGCGATCAGCGAACCTTCACCCCTCGGGGAGATCGTCCTGACCTACGAAGCCCAGGTGACCATCGCCGTCGCGCTGACGCAAACCTCCCAGGCGACACCGTATGTGCCGATCCGGCCGACCAGCACGCCCATCGGGCAGCCGACCCCGACGCGCACACCAACCCAACGCGGTCAGCCAACCGCGACCCGCACCACAACACCGACCAGGACGCCGACTGCCACGCGTTCTGAACCCTACCCGATACCGACGGCGGCTTTCTACACCCCAACATCCACGTCGCCAGGGTATCCGTAAAATTGTAAAGGAGAGCATGTTTAGTCAGACCAAAAGACAGCATGTACTACCGCTCATCAGAGTCCTGATGGTGTGTGGTCTGATGCTGGGTCTGCTCGGAGCTGCTCCCGCAAAGTCGATCTCCTTACCTTCCGCTGGGGTTAACCGCTTTGTGACCATCGAAGTCGATTACACCATTTACGAGTGGTGGCTGCTATCATGGAAAACCTCCCAAATCGTCTGCCAGGTCTACACCGAGCACGAATCCTGGCCAGATAACTCCGAAGTGCTTTATTACTGCGGCTCCACCATCCAAAAACAGTGGATGGCTACTGGGGCATGTGTCTTTGATGAGAACATCACCAATCCCCAGGAATGCAAAGGCTTGTATCTCCACCAGGCCAGCATCACGCCTTCCAAGCGCAAGGTTGAGATCAGCCTGCCCTCACCGGAAGTTTTTGTCTCCATTTCCAACTGCAACAAGGAACCGGGGCAAAATAACTGCACCACGCTGCCCTATCTGCGCTTACAGGCAGTTGAGCCGCTCCCCAACGAACAGATCATCCAGATCCTCGGCACCGTCAACGGCGCCGGTTTCAGCTGCCCCGGCAGCGCCTGCGACCTGCCTCTGAGCCCGACCGGCATGGAAGGCGTCCAGGTTGAGTTCTGGGCAGAGTCGAGCTATGGCGACTCGAGCAAGCGCTACAACGCCCAGGTCCGCGTGATCCCATGGGGCGATTTTGCCAACCCCGATCAGCCCGCCGCCGACAAGCCCAGTTACTACGTGGATGTGCTCAGTTCGCAGTGGAAGGGCGAAGGTCAGTCCACCTGTTCTGAGATCTGGCAGTCATTCATGCCGGTGGATGGTCCCCCCTCCTGGCTTCGGACGCCCCAACTGGCAGGCGAGTTGGTCTCGACCAATGAGTACTACCTCCTGGCGGGCCTGCTCATCAGGCAAGGCTTGGTGGATGCTGGCACGTGCCCCTCAGGCGGGCTTGAAACCAACGGTGCCGCGAATGCCTGCGGCATGGAAGCCGCCCAACCGGTTGTGGATGGCTGGCAAAATCAATTTGACGCGGAAATTATGCGGGTTGCCGCAGATACTGGCGTCCCCGCGCAATTGATGAAGAACATTTTCAGCCGCGAAAGCCAATTCTGGCCTGGTATCTATGAGAAAGTCCGCGAAGCCGGGCTCGGCCACCTGAGCGACATCGGCGCGGATGGCGTTTTGCTCTGGAACCCGGCCTTCTACAGCCAGTTCTGCCCGCTCATCCTGGCTAACGAAACCTGCCAGCGCGGCTTTGGCAACCTTGACCCTGCCCAGCAGGAAATGCTGCGTGGCGCGCTCGTTCAGAAGGTCAATGCGGAATGTCCGGATTGCCCGGTGGGAATTGACCTGACCCAGGCGAATTTTAGCATCAGCATCTTCGCCCGCAGCCTTTTGGCAAATTGTGAGCAGGTGCGGCAGATCATCTACAACACAACCGGTCGCCAACCAGGGCAGGTCGCGAAGTACGAGGATTTGTGGAAATTCACTTTACTGAACTACAACGCGGGTCCCGGCTGCCTCGGTAATGCCATGCAGCGCACGATCAATAACGGCAATCCGCTCACCTGGGAAAATATCACTTACAACTTGCAGGAACTTTGCCGGGGTGGCATCGCGTATGTGGATGACGTCTCAACCATGCCCCAACCCGCCGAGGGCAGCATCAGCGACCTCCTTAGCACGCCCAAGCCGAGCACGTACCTGCCTACGCCCACGCTCCAACCAACCCCACGTCCGATTATCCTGACCCCCACGCCCGGGCCGAGTGTCACTCCCAGCCCGACTCCCACTGGCACGACTTACCCCTAACCCCCTTAAAGTCAGAGTTAGGCCTTGCCTGAACGCAGTTCCTCGAGTTGTGCTTCGAGTTCCGCCCGCTTTTCGATGCCAGCCTGCTCCACTTCGTAGCGCACATTCTGGACATAGTCGCAGATCTTCGCTTTTAATTCTTCACCTGTAAAAGGCGCGTACAGACGGGCTAACGTGCTGCCAACCAGCCCCCCAAGCACCGCGCCAAAAAACCAACTGGAACTTTTGCTCATTTCATCATCCTTTCGAGATTTGTTGTCTCAATTATAAAGGATTGCAGGTAGGGAATGACAATACTTGTACTCTCAAGACACTCACATCACCATTTCCAAACATGCGAAACGGATGCGCTAATATTTATCCGACAAAATGTTAACATCCCTCTATCAATCAAACATTATGCTTTAGTCACTTTAATTATGTTAGTTTTTAGAACAACAAGGAGTGAATATGGGAAAAATAATTGGAATTGACTTGGGAACAACGAACAGTGTCGTCTCCATCATCGAAGGTGGATCCCCCACTGTGATCTCAACCTCGGAAGGGTCGCGTTTGCTGCCTTCTGTGGTGGCTTTTAACAAAAATGGCGAACGATTGGTGGGCATTCCTGCCAAGCGCCAGGCGATCGTTAACCCTGAAAACACCGTTTCTTCCGTGAAACGTTTCATGGGACGACGCTACGACGAAGTGGCGCAGGAACGCGCGATGGTTTCCTTCAAGGTCGTTGCCGGACCAACTGGCGATGCACGCATCCAGATCCCTGTTACGGGGCAAACCTACACCCCGCAAGAGATTTCTGCCATGATCCTGGCCAAACTCAAGGCCGATGCTGAGGCTTACCTGGGCGAAAAAGTCACCCAGGCGGTCATCACCGTTCCGGCCTACTTCAACGACAGCCAGCGCCAGGCAACCAAAGACGCCGGCAAGATCGCTGGACTGGAAGTGATGCGCATCATCAACGAGCCGACCGCGTCCGCACTGGCATACGGGCTCGACAAGAAAGAGAACGAGATCATCCTGGTCTTTGACCTGGGTGGTGGTACGTTTGACGTCTCCCTGCTCGAAGTTGGCGGCGGCGTGGTGGAAGTGAAAGCCACCAATGGCGATACCCACCTCGGCGGCGACGACTGGGACAACGCGATTGTCAACTGGGCTGCGGAAGAGTTCCGCAAGGACCAGGGCATTGACCTGCGGCAGGACCGCCAGGCGTTGCAGCGTCTGCGCGAAGCCGCCGAAAAAGCCAAGATCGAACTCAGCACCGTGCTTGAAACCGAGATCAACCTGCCGTACATCACGGCGGATGCCAGCGGACCCAAACACCTGCTGCTCAAGCTCAGCCGTGCCAAGTTTGAACAAATGACCGAAAACTTGCTCAATCGCTGTCTGCCTCCCTTCCAGGCTGTCATGAAAGACGCTGGAGTGAGCATGGATCGCATCGATGAGGTGGTTTTGGTTGGCGGTTCCACGCGTATGCCGATGGTGCTGGATTTTCTCAAAAAGCAAACCAATGGCAAAGAGCCCAATAAAGGTGTCAATCCGGACGAAGTTGTCTCCGTTGGAGCAGCTATCCAAGGCGGCGTGCTTGCTGGCGACGTCAAAGACGTACTGCTGCTGGATGTGACCCCGCTCTCGCTGGGTGTGGAAACCCTGGGCGGCGTTATGACCCGCTTGATCGAACGCAACACCACCATTCCGGTCAAGAAGACCGAAACCTTCTCGACCGCGGAAGACAGCCAAACCGCTGTGGATATCCACGTTTTGCAAGGCGAACGCCCAATGGCAACCGACAACATGACCCTCGGTCGCTTCCGCCTGGATGGCATCCCGCCGGCGCCGCGGGGCATCCCGCAAGTGGAGGTTACTTTTGATATTGATGCCAACGGCATCCTGAGCGTGACCGCGAAGGATAAAGCCAGCGGCAAGGAGCAGCGCGTAACCATTACCGCTTCTACAAACCTTAACAAGAACGATGTGGAACGCATGGTGCGTGAGGCCACGCAGAACAAGGCCGAGGATGATCGTCGCAAGGCGCTGATCGAAGCCCGCAACATGGGCGACAGCCTGGCGTATCAGTCAGAAAAGAGCCTGAAGGACCTGGGTGAGAAGGTGGATGTTGCCCTGCGCAATGACGCCGAAGCCAAGATCCAGGTATTGCGCGGTACGCTCACTGGCGATGACATCAGCGCCATCACCAATGCTAGCAATGCTTTACAGGAAGTGATGCAGAAGATCGGGACCGCTGCATATCAGCAAAGCGGACCTGCCGACGGCGGTCA
>CAYUGV010000100.1:0-5238 GCA_964444335.1 uncultured Anaerolineaceae bacterium
TCGTGATGTCAGGTTGAACTGAGCATACCCTTCGAGTACGATGACCTAACCTACGCGCACAGTTCCTTACGATACCAGATAACAAAAAATATGGGTACCGCTCACAATCCCCATATTTTCTATCCCTCACGATGCACTGTTATCCTATAATCAAACTAACAAACTGTTTCTTTCAAAACAGTCAAAGAGGAAAAATGGAAGAAAAGAGAAAAGTTCCGCTGCTGCTGTGGCCGTTTTGGGCATTATTTCAACTGGTCTTGTGGATCTTGAAGTTCACTGGCAGGCTCGTCGGCGCGATCCTGGGTTTGGTTATTGCAATCCTGGGTGTGGTGCTTTCGATAACCATCATCGGCGCTATTATCGGTGTGCCCATGGTTTTACTTGGAATTATGCTGATGATAAAGGCCATCTTTGGCTGATCCAGTTCACCCCTGAAGCAGAGAGCGCATCCCTGGGCAGCATGTCTCTTGATATGACCCACCCTACAAAGCGACTCAAGTCATTCTGAGCCTCTTTTGCAAAGAATCTGATTTTTGACAGACAGATCCTTCCCGCAAGGGGGCGCAAGCAGTCGCTTCGCTCAGGATGACAGCAGAAACTACACTCCCTTGAAGTAACCGTCACTTCTTTGGTTTCAGCCATAACAGAATTGCTCCCAATTAGGGAGCAATTCTGTTGGTACTACTTAATTCGGTTTTACTCTTTGTGCTCTACGACTTTTTTCTGTTCACGAGCTGTTACTGCGATTTTCTTCGGCTGGGTTTCGGGTTTTTTGGGCAGGTGAACCACCAGGATCCCATTATCAGTTTCAGCGCTGATCTGCTCAGCATCAATCACACCAGGCATCGAAATGCTGCGGTAGAAACTGCCAAAGCTGCGTTCACGGATGTGATATTTGCCTTCTTCTGATTCCTTGTTCTCTTCCGTAACCTCGCCCTTGATGGACAAAGTATTGTCATCATAAGTGATTTCGATCTTTTCGGGATCAAAGCCCGCTACGCTGGCTTTTACGATGTATTCCTGATCATTCTCGATCACGTCGAGCGGAAATCCAGAAGGGAGTTGCTCGGTGTCCATGTCGAAAAAGCGGTTTATTGCTCGTTCCAGATTGTATTGGTTTCTCCAGTAAGGTGTTCGTCTAATCATGTAAGCCATATGTACCTCCGTTTGTTACTGTTTATGCTTATAATTTAAGAACTTTCTGTTAGAGATTGGTTAAAACAACATATACAGTGTGTATGAATTTTCCCAAGGACTTGGCATCGTTCCACAAGCCCCGTTTTTGCGGCGATTTCAGGGTAAAATCTTTATAGAAAACAAGAAAAAATCCCCGGCATGAGCCGGTTTATTATGTTAGGTAAAAAATTATGAGTAAAAAAACATTACGTATCATCCCCCTCGGCGGTCTGGGCGAGGTGGGCAAAAACATGACGGTCTACGAATACAACGAGCAAATCTTGATCGTGGACGCCGGCATGATGTTCCCGGACAATGACATGATCGGCATCGATTACATCATCCCCGATTTTGAATACGTCAAACAACGCGCTGACCAGGTGAAGGGCATTGTCATCACCCACGGTCACGAAGACCACACCGGCGCTATTGGTCATCTGCTTGAATATGTCAACGCGCCAGTCTACGCCACACCCCTCACCAACGGTTTGATCAAAAACAAGCTCAACCGGCGTGGAATGAGCGTGGAACCCAAGTTGATTGATATTCAGGCAGGCGAATCGGTGCAGGTCGGACCGTTCAAGGTCGAATTTTTCCACGTCTGCCACTCCGTTCCTGACGGCATCGGCGTCGGGATCGACACCCCGGCAGGACTGATCGTCCACACCGGCGACTATAAATTCGATCACACCCCGATCGACGGTCGCCCGACCGATTACGGTAAGCTGGCAGAGTTCGCGCGCAGAGGCGTGCTGGCGCTGCTATCAGATTCAACCAACGCCGAACGTCCGGGTTGGACAGCTTCGGAGCGCGTGATCAATGACGCCTTCGAGAAGGTTTTCTACCAGGCCAAGGGGCGGATCATCCTTGCCACATTTGCATCCCTGATCTCGCGTATGCAGCAGGTTTTGGACACAGCCAAAAAGCATGACCGCAAGGTCAGTTTTGTAGGTCTCAGCATGACTGAAAATGCCCGCATTGCCAAAGAGCTTGGCTACCTTTATTACGACGAGAGCCAGGTTGTCTCCACAGACCAGGCGCTCTCCATGCCCGATAACAAAGTGGTGCTGCTGGTGACTGGTTCCCAGGGCGAGCCAACCTCCATTCTTGGTCGTTTGGCAAACGGCACCAACAACCGCTTCGGGGTCAAGGAAGGCGACACGATCGTGCTCTCCTCCCACCCCATCCCGGGCAATGAAGAGCCTGTTTACCGCGCCATCAACCGTTTGATGGAAAGGGGAGCGGATGTGGTTTACGAAGCGATCATGCCCGTGCACGTCTCGGGGCATGCAAGCCAGGAGGAGATTAAACTCCTGCTGCACCTCGTGAAACCGCGCTACCTGATCCCCATCCACGGCGAACTGCGCATGCTTCGGCAACATAAGCGCCTGGCGCGAGAAGTTGGCATGGAAGAGGAGCAGATCGCCCTGGTTGAAAATGGGCGAATCATCGAGTTTACGCACGGCGAGTTGAGCCTGGGAGAACGCATCCCTGGCGGATACGTCTTCGTGGACGGCATCGGCGTGGGCGATGTGGATCGGTCCACCATGCGCGACCGCGAACTGCTTAGCCAGGATGGCGTGGTTCTGCTCAACCTTGAACTGGACAAAAACAACGGAAAGTTCAAAGACCTGGAAATCATCAGCCGCGGCTTTATTTCACAGGACGAGTCGCAGGAGTTGTTTGCTGAACTGCGCAAGCGGGTGGTGAAGCTGACCCAATTTCCAGCGAATAACTTGCAAAAGGAAATCCAAAGCATCGCGACTTCTTATCTGAATGAGGAGACCAAGCGCCGCCCGGTCATTTTCGTTACCATCTCCAAGGTTTAGCCCCAATTAAATCGGACAATGAAAACGCCCTGGCATCAGATTGACCGCCAGGGCGTTTTTTGTAATTCGAATTATCGATTGGTCAGGAGTTTTTCATGATGACCGAACCGATCGCGTCTGCAACATGCTCACACTCATCGCAGATCCTCTCAAATCGGTCATAGAGCCGCACCCAGACCATGATATGCAATGGGTCTTTTTCTTTGGTGTAAAGTTCGTGTACGGTTTTGAAGTAAAGTGAATCCGCAAGCTCTTCGATCACGTTGACTTCAACGATCTTCTTGGCGATAAGGTCGGATTTTCGGAAATTCTCAAATTCATCAAAACAGGCTTTCATCGCTTCGGTAGCCCGCACGATCAGCTCCACAAAATCAATCGCTTCAGGGCGCATTGACTTCACGTTATACATAAAGAACATTTGAAAAACCTCTTCGATGCTGTCCAGGACATCATCAAGCATGTAGGACAAGGTCGCGATATCTTCCCGCTCTATCGGAGTAATAAACTCAGCGACAAGCATCTTCATCATCTGATGCTTTTTCAGGTCCGCCCCATGCTCGATCTCATGCATGGTTTTATTGAGTTTCTCCATTTTTTCAGGATTGTAGTTCTTGACCGTCTTTTCGAGATGATGCGCGGCAAAAATCGCGTCATTCGCAATATCGCTAAACATGTTATAGTAGTTGTTGTTTTTCTTAGCCATAATGTATCCTTACACAAACAAGTGAATAAACAGGCGCGTCACAAGATAACCCAACAAACCGCAGCCCGGAAAGGTGAGCACCCACGCCAGGACCATCTCCCTCACCACGCCCCAATTCACTGAGCGGATGCGCCTGGCAGCGCCGACACCCATGATGGCGGTAGTTTTAGTATGCGTTGTGGACACCGGTAAACCTTTGAACAAGGTAGCCGCAAGGAGGGAAAGCGCGGCTGCCAGGTCTGCACTGAAACCCTGGTAGGTTTCCAGTTTGACCATGTCCATACCAACCGCCTTGATGATGCGGTAACCGCCGATTGAAGTTCCAAGTGCCATGATGACGGAACAAAACAGCATCAGCCAGATTGGAATGTCGATAGCTCCCTGCACTGCCTGCCCCTTCGCCAGCGCCATTCCAATCAGGAACACACCCAGGAATTTTTGCCCATCCTGCGCGCCGTGCATAAACGCCATCGCCGCCGCACCACCAACTTGGGCGTTTTTAAAGAACTTATTGGTCTTGCGCCTGTCTTGGTGCTTAAAGATAATCTCGAGCAGCTTCGCAATTCCCCAACCCAGGAAGAACCCGCCAAAGGTCGAAAGGAGTAAGCCGAAAACTACTTTCATCCATTCAGCGCCATTAACGCCCTTGAAGCTGTTGAAATACGCCACCGCCGCGCCTGTCAGACCAGCGATCAAGGCGTGGCTCTCAGAGGTGGGGATGCCGAAGTACCAGGCCGCGGTCGCCCAGATGACGATCGATGCCAGCGCGCCGCTAAGAGCAATGGAGCTGGCTTTGATATCCGTGCCAAAATCCACCATGTTACTGATGGTCATGGCAACACTCTTGTTGATCAGGGTCATGATAAACACGCCGAGAAAGTTGAAGACCGCCGCCATTAAAATGGCATTTTTTGGTTTGATGGCGCGCGTCGAGATGCAGGTGGCAATCGCGTTAGGCGCGTCTGTCCAGCCATTGACCAAAATTACCCCTATGGTCAGGATGACCGTAACTAAAAGTGCAGGATTAGCTATGATATCCTGGATAAATTCCACAAGAACCGCCATTAATTGTCGTCAAATGGATTATATCCGCTAACATACCATTCGGGGAAAAGCAAAAGTCGCAGTATTTTTAGCAGGAATGATAACTGCGACTTTGTGCTCTATGTGATCAGAGTGACTTCGCGTGTTCCTCGTCCAGGATGGCCTGCAGCTTTGGGAAGATGATCGGGTTGGCTGCTAAAATATCCACGCTGCCCTTCAGCAGGTGGCCCTCGCCGTGGAGGGTGCTGACAATACCGCCAGCTTCGCGGATAATCAGGATGCCGGCCGCCACATCCCAGGGGTTAAGCGCGATCTCCCAGAAGCCTTCCACGCGCCCGCAAGCCACATACGCCAGGTCCAAAGCCGCTGAACCCAAGCGGCGGACGGTTTGCACTTCGTGCGCAAGACGGATGAAGTTGTTAATGTTGGAACGGGGCGTATCGAGCAGGTTGTAGCGAAAGCCCGTGATGAGCATGGAGTCGATCA
>CAYUGV010000101.1:0-5200 GCA_964444335.1 uncultured Anaerolineaceae bacterium
GCAGTCAGGATGCTTTGGAACATGCCGTGATTCATTTCATTGGAAATCGCCAGGATCAGGTCGGTGATACCCTGGTTAGCGATGATCTCGGTCATGCTTTCGTGATTGCCGAGAATTGGCGACCCATGGATATTAGTACCAAGTTTGGCTGGGTCATCGTCGATTAGTCCAATCAGCTTGAAAGGAGGTGGATCGAGCTCGTAAATCACCTCAACCAAGGCTGTGCCGGCTTTGCCTGCGCCAACAATCAGCACGCGCTGTTGCCTTGAAACGGAGGTGAACGTACGGACGTAGACCAGACGCCAAAGCAGCGTCAGCAGGGTGGCGGAGACAATAAAAACAGCAACTCCAAGGCGGGGTAATGAATTTGGTTCAACCGCAAAGTATATGACCAGGTAAACGATCACTGAGCCCAGAAAAACCATCCCGATACCGCGGAGAGTCTGGCGCAAATTGGCTGATTTGCGGGTATCGTAAGTGTCAACCAGCAGGATAAGCCAAATGAGAGGTAACAAATAGAACCAGACTGGCGCCCGATACTTCAGGAAATCCACTGAGAAACGATACCAGCTGTCGCCGGATGCCCAGACATAAAGGGCAACAAAAAGGGCGATCGTGGCTGCTAATAAATCCCCCAAAACTAAAATAAAGCGCTGCTCTGAGAGCTTAAGGCGAATCTTGGTGTTGCGGGTTCCAGTTGTGTTCATTGTTTTATCTTCTTATGGGCACCAAATGCGCCGGCAATAAAGCCAGCGCCCCAGGAAAAATGCATGGTAATGATGGCAAGTGGTATGCCGATTATCATGAGTATATCGCTTTTCTTGCTTGCCATGTGAATGCCAACGCCGAGGAGGACCAGAAGATACAGCCCCAACGCAGTCGCGAAAAGAATCAGAGCGGGCTTCCAGAAAATCCCAGCCAGCAGCAATAATAATAAGCCCAGGATGAATGCGGGCGGTAGGGCTTGACGCCAGCGCAGGGTCTCGGGGTAGCGTTTCAGCATCTGAAACTTCCAATAACCGTATCCATAGTACTGCTTCGAGAGCGCGCGCAGACTGGAACGAGCAAAGTAAACACAGCGGATCTTTGGGTCCAGCCAGATCTTTCCACCGCTCTGGATGATGCGGGTGTTGAGTTCGTAATCTTCGTTTGCCAGTAAAGTCTCGTCGAAGAGCCCGATTTGATTAAACAACTCTCTCTTATATGATCCATATGGGACGGTGTCGACGTAAGCTGCTTTATCTGTGAAGCGGTAGCTGGCATCGCCAACAGCCAGCGGGTTGCCCGCTGCCGCGGCGATGGAACGCGCGATCCAGGAATTACTTCCCGGTTGAATATCCCACACGCCGCCGACGTTTTGGGCAACATTTCTTTCAAGCGCGTCAACACAGAGCGCTACGTAATCCGGGTTGGGGATGGAATGGGCATCCATCCGCACGATCAGATCCCCGCTCGATGCCAGAATCGCGGCATTCAAACCGGCTGGAATGATGCGCTTGGGATTATTCACAACCATTACAACTAGATCGGGATGTGAGGTCTTGAAGGATTCAATTTGCTCGCGAGTGCGATCCTCCGAAAAGCCATCCGCAATGACCACTTGCTGGAGTTCACGCGGGTAGGTTTGAGCATGAATAGCATCCAAAACAAGGTGGATGGTTTTCTCTTCATTCCGGCAGGGAATGATCACAGAAACGCTTGGGGGCATAGTCCTCGAGGTTACCTGGCGCTATCTACTGGCAGTCGCAATGACATTCATGCTGATGCGGCAGGACTGCGATCGCTTCGATCTCAACAATGCCTCCCTTTGGCAGGGCAGCCACCTGGATGGCTGATCGCGCAGGGTGATCGGAGGTGAAGAACTCAGCATAAATGGCATTCATTTCCGCGAATTGAGCCATGTCGGTCAGAAAGACCGTGGTCTTAACCACATTTTCAAGGCCGGAGCCAGCGATTTCGAGCACGGATTTCAGATTTGTAAGGGCAGTCCGTGTTTGGGCTTGAATTCCGCCTTCTACTATCGTGCCACTTTTTGGGTCAATTCCGAGCTGACCGCTGACAAAAACCAGGCAGCCAGTGGCGATTGCTACCGAATAAGGTCCGATAGCCGCAGGTGCATTTGAGCATGTAACGACTTCACGTTTGCTGCAACAACTCATAGTTACCTCTTTCACGCTGTAGTGGGGGAATTATAACATTGGGAGGGGCTGCAAGCCTTCAGGTCAGCTCATCGAGCCATATACAGGTTTGTGTTCCTATGCCTGCCAGTCTCCCACGCCTTTCCAGCAGTGGTCAAGATGTTCAGCCAGGACATCCTTGAGCTTATATTTGATCGTCTGCCGTACTGCCATCATCAGCGGTAATCCGCCGATTTCATTCAGCCTTCTGCCAATTTGCTTGGCATCCCTATGGTGGCATTGGATATCAAAAGGTCCTCCGGGTGTAACCGAGAGAAAGTCATCCATGCGTCCAATCTTAACCAACTCGTCAATCATCTTTTTGACCTCAACCTTGTTTTTGGGGTCAAGAGCACGGATCTCAGGTTCACCAAATAAGCGATTAATTAGACTCATAGGAACTCCTTCCTCTTTGATAATTATACGGGATTACCAAGAAAAAGACCGGAGTTTGTCTCCGGTCTTTAGTTTAGTAGTGAATGATGGTATCGCGTACCTTGCCCCACTTCAGGGCATCAGCAATACCTTGCTCGATGGGGATCTCTGCTTTCCAACCCAGCAGCCTGGAGGCTTTGTCGGCATTGGCGTAGGAGCCTGCCACGTCACCAGGGCGGGGCGGTTGCAGAGAAACCGGCAATTTTTGCCCATAGACCTCTTCGAATGCCACCACAAACTCCTTCACTGTTACACCCTGACCCGTGCCAAGGTTGATAACCGTGTAGGGGGCTTCTTCTTCACGACCTTGTTCGATGACACTGTCAAAACGTTCCACGGCTTTGATGTGAGCCTGGGCAAGATCCCAAACGTGGACATAATCGCGAATTCCGGAACCGTCGCGGGTAGGCCAATCGATTCCGGTCAGGTTGAAGACGGGTTCACGTCCAAGAGCGACTTCCACAAGCTTGCCGATCAGATGGCTGGGGTAGCGGATGTGCAGCCCGGTGCGCATTTTTGGATCAGCCCCAATCGGGTTAAAGTAACGCAAGGAGATAGCGTTCAGTCCATAAGCGCCGCAGAAATCTTTGAGCACCATTTCCATCATGTACTTGGTGCGGGAGTACGGGCTAAGGGGGCGCAGAGGGGATTCTTCTGTGACCATGAAACCCGGGACAACGTCATAGACAGCGGCTGAAGAGCTGAACACAACCCGCTTTCTTCCAAGTTCGGCCAGCAACTTGAAGAACTCCATCGATTTGACGACGTTTTCCTTGTAGTATTCGTAAGGTTTGGAGACCGATTCAGGCACCACGATCAAAGCGGCGCAATGAATGGTTGCCTCAATGTCCGGATGGTCGCTGAAGATCTTGCGCACCATCGCCCGGTCGGCGATATCAGCTTCATAGAAAATGCGATCCTTGGTGAACTCCCGGCGACCAGTCACCAGGGAGTCGAGTAACACAGGTGTATGCCCGCCATCGAGCAAAGCCGAAGCGATCGTACTGCCGATATAGCCTGCTCCTCCGGAAATCAACACTTTCATATTAACTCCTTAGTTCTTTTTATGATCTTTGTGGTAAATCATCGGTTTTGAAGCGGTGACCTCCCTGACGCTCAATAGGATTACCATGCCAATCACCAGGAATGCAATTATAGACCCGATCCCCCAGTACTGACCGGCTTTTTCTGCTGCCAGCTCAGCCAGACCCTGGTTGACGTAGTAATTATGCATACGATAAGAGAGAGTTCCAAAAACCAGAGGACCAATAAAGGTCGAAGTGCGCCCTGCCACCGAAAGGAAACCGTAAAACTCGGTTGTTTTACCGGCAGGAGCCAACTGGCTGACCATCGTTCGGCTCACTGCCTGCGCGCCGGATAGGGAGAAGCCCGCAAAGCCGCCGATGATGAAAAAGCCGATAGTAGATTTCACGAAGAAGAGGGCTGTCACCGAGGAAATCAGAATGATCAGAGAAACGAGGATCGCCCGTTTGCTGGACTTATCATCCGAAAGTTTTCCAAAGGTAAGAGCTCCCAAGGCCCCGGTGATATGGATGATGATCACGAAGATGATCAGTTGCACTTGGGCGAGCCCGAAAAGCGTGGCGCCGATAATGGCAGCGAAGTCCATCAGCATCATGATGCCGTCATTGTAGATCAAGAACGCAACCATGTAGCGCAGGAAAACTTTGTAATGGCGGATGTCCTTGAAAGTCTCACCGAGATGCTTGAAAGAAACCGAAAGCAGGGTTTCGCCATTAGGGATTGGGATCACGGGGCTGGTTTCACGCACACGGAAGTACATCGGCAGGGATGAGATGGCGTAGATAAAGGCGGTGATCAGAAAAGTGAAAGGGATAAAGTCGTTACCAATGAGCTGCATCGGGACTACCGCAATCAGGAGTGTGGCAACACCGCCAAGCATACCGATCGCCCAACCTTTACCGCTGATATAACCGATTGTTTCAGGGGTGGAAACGTCAACAAGCAGTGCGTCATAAAACACCTGGGCTCCGCGGTAGCCAATTTCTGCCATGATGAAGAACACCATGCCCATGACCACGTCCCCTTTGCCGACAAAGAACAGAAGAGCTGTGAAAATGACTGAAATCCCGGTAAAAATGAACAGGAAGAGTTTCTTGGACCGCGAAGAATCGGCGACGGCTCCAAGAATGGGCGAGATCACCGCGACAAGGATGGCGGCAATGCCAACGGAGATTCCCCACAGTCGGGTTCCTTCCGCCCCGCCTACCACCACGTTCTTGAAGTAGGCTGAGTAAACTGCAAGCAGGATGACGGCGGCATAAGCAGAGTTGCCGAAGTCATAGAAATACCAGGCGTGGCGCGCTTGGCGGGCAGTCTTGGTTTGATCGAGAAGTGTCTTGGGTGAGTTTTCCATTAAGGTTACCTTTTTTGTCAGATAGTTGTAAAACGATTTATTGTATCAAATATGATGAATTTTCGGATAACCCCTGATACAAAAAAACAGCTCCCTTGGATGAGGGAGCTGTTATCTGGCTGTTGATTTATTACTCTTCCAGGCTTGCCAGGCGAGACAGGTTCTGCTTGTACGTGATCGCTTTCATCAC
>CAYUGV010000102.1:0-5155 GCA_964444335.1 uncultured Anaerolineaceae bacterium
GCGACAGGGAGATCTTCGCGATGCATACGCGCAAGTTCAGTCGAATCCGAAGCTATAAATGGTAATCTACCCGCTAACATTTCGTAGAGGATGACGCCCAGGGAATACACGTCCGAAGCCGGAGAAGGCGGCATCCCACTGGCTTGCTCAGGGGAGAAATAATGTGGTGAACCCCAAACAACTTCGCTGCGTTCGTCAGGAGAGATGGTGGATAAGGCTCGCGCAATCCCAAAATCGGTCACTTTAAGGCGACCTTCCGGTGTTACCAGCATGTTATGGGGTTTGATATCGCAATGGACCAATCCAGCCCGATGCGCGTACCCCACCCCGCCACAGGCCTGGATCATTAATTCCAAGGCTTCGGTCACACTGAATCGCTCTTTTTGCTTGATGAGGGTCTTCAGGTCCGTACCCGGCATGTACTCCATCACGATAAAGAGGTGCTTTTGGTCGAGACCAAAGTCATGAACCGTAACGATATTCGGGTGGGAGAGATTTGCGGCAGCTTTTGCTTCCTGGCGAAAGCGTTCTCGAAAGGCAACATCCTGCGAGAAGTCTTCACGCAAGGCTTTAACCGCAACATAGCGCTCGAGCATCAGGTCTTTGGCTTTGTAAACAATAGCCATGCCGCCGGTGCCCAGCGTTTGTTCGAGTTGGTAGCGGTCATTAAGTATGCCCAGCGTGCTCATACCACGTCATTATAATGCAAATCGGAGGGCGGTCAGCCAGGGGAAAGGATTGGATACCACCATCTTTACTCCGCTTTCTTGTTCCAATACCTTATTCCAGGATTTTAATATCAGACCTTATACACACCAAAAAAAATAACGCTTCGTTTAGCCTGGAATCCCCTCTTGAGACCACAAAAAATCTCCCAAAAAAAAACCGGCCTCATTGTGGCTACGCGCAGTTCGATTCGACATGCCGATCTGACTCCTCGAAAAGAGAAAAAAACCATGTTTCCATGCAAATTGCATGCCCAATTCCTTGCATATTATGGATTATAGGTCTATAATGTGTGCAAGATTGTCATAAAGTGTCATAAAGTGTCACGAAAATGTAAAGAAGCGCTGGCATCCCGGCGCTTCGGCAATTAAAGGGAGATTAGAACAAATGTTTTACGGAAGGTTTGAGCACAATATTGACAAGAAAGGTCGGATGACGGTCCCCTCCAATTATCGGGAACAAACCATCGGCGATCTTGTCTGTGTGACCAAAGGGCTGGACGGAAACCTGATGGCCTATTCCAAAGACAAGTTCGACATCATCGCTGACTCGATCAACAGCCAATCCATCACGGATCCCCTCCTGCGCTCCATGCGCCGTGAAATTCTGGGCGGTTCGGCTGAACTCACTTATGACACAGTTGGCCGTATCCTCATCCCGACACACCTGCGGAAGTTTGCCGGAATCGAGGAAAAAGTGGTCATTATCGGCGTTGGAGACAGCTTTGAGATCTGGGCTCCTGAGCGGCTAGACGCGGAAGAAAACGCCAACAATGACCCGAAAGCCAATGCTGAACGTTGGGCAATGTTCAACATTAACACCAGAGGAAATTGAGGTAAGCGGTGAGCGAAGCCCCCTTCCCACACCGCCCGGTACTTTACAAAGAAACAATTCAATATCTGGCTCCTTCAAGCCCGAAGCGTTACCTGGATTGCACTGCCGGTGCTGGCGGTCATTCTGAAGGAATCCTGACCGAGAGCTCTCCTGACGGTGAACTCCTGGCACTGGACCTTGACCCCCTGGCGATAGAACTTACCAGGCAGCGCCTCAATCCATTCGGCAAGCGTGCGCGTGTGATGCACGCAACCTATCTGCAGAGCGCCGGACTCCTGCAAGAAATCGGTTGGCAGGGTGTGGACGGGATCGTGATGGACCTTGGCGTTTCCTCCATGCAGCTTGACCAGAGCGAACGCGGCTTCTCCTTCAGACATGACGGTCTGTTGGATATGCGCTTTGACCCTACCCAGGGGCAAACCGCCGCGGACCTGGTAAACAAACTGGATGAGACTGACTTGGCGGATATCATTTGGCGCTACGGCGAGGAACGATACTCCAGGCGCATCGCGCGGGCAATTCTCAGAGCCAGACCCTTGATCACTACGGGGGAATTGGCAGAGGTCGTAAGGAACGCGCTGGGAAAAAGTAAAGAAAAGCAAGATCCTGCGACCAGAACCTTTCAAGCTTTGCGAATTGCGGTCAATGACGAACTCAAGACCGTTGAACAGGCAATACCAAGCCTGATCGCACTTTTAAACCCATACGGACGACTGGCGGTCATCAGTTTCCATTCTTTGGAAGACCGGCTGGTGAAACAAGCTTTCAAACGGGAGAGCATCGACTGCATCTGCCCGCCTGAGCAACCTGTCTGCACTTGCGGACATAAGGCTAGCGTCCGGATCTTGACCTCCAAGCCGATCACGGCATCCTTGGAAGAGGTCGAAAGTAATCCGCGGTCTCGCAGCGCGAAATTGCGGGTGGTTGAGAAGTTATAGAGGAATGGCACGGAAACTGCATGGAAAAGGCTATGAAAAAGAATCTCTTACAAGCCTATAAACAAGCCCCCTGGCGTACTCAGCTCCAGTGGATCGGTATTTTCTTGCTGGTCCTGGTTGGAGTTGCGGTTGTTGCCGGCGTTTACCTGATGGTTAGCGGACGTGCTGCTGCCACCGGTCGGCGAATTCAGAACCTCGAAGCCGAGATCAGTGCCCTGGAAATGGAAATCAACGACCTGAAAACCCAATATGCGGAAGTGTCTTCGGCTAAATCGCTGGGCGAACGGGCAAATTCCCTGAATATGGCCCTGCTGGATCCGCTTGAGGCAATGTACATCGAAGTTCCCGGGTATGTACCCCCCTCTCAGCCCGCTCTCGCTCCTCCACCAGCCGTTGAAGAAATCAGCACTCCCGTACTGTTGCCTGAATTTACTGCTTCCTTGTGGGATTGGCTGCGGTTAAAAGTCTTTATCGAACCAAGCCTGCCCACGGAATCGACTGAAAGCGTAACTACACAGGTTGCGCCCGCTCCGACAGAGGTGGCTCCATGAAAACCACGAATTGGAATCGTTTCTTTATTGTTTGCGTGCTGGCAAGTGTGGTGGCTGGCGTAGCTGGCATTCAGCTTATCCGCATTCAGAACATAGAAGGTGCCGCACAAATCCTGGCCGATAGTGAAGCTTATCAGGGTATCAACCGCATGATCTATCCGGAACGGGGCAGCATCTACGACTCGGAAGGTCGATTGCTTGCAGGAAATGAAGTCATCTACGAAGTCGGCCTGGATTTACAGGCGATTGAACAACCGGAAACGGTTGCCTCGGTCGCTTCGAGCGTCCTCGGGCTTGATTATGCCCGTGTTCTTGGCTACACAAAGATGACCCCGGGCAATGGAAATCCATACTTTATCGTACTGGACGGTTTTGTAAGCAAGGATAAAATTGCACAATTGGAATCGATAAAAGAAGATTACGCCAACCGCAGCACCAAGCGTGGCGAAGTGCGCCCCAACCTGCTCGGACTGGTATGGACGGCAAATAACAAACGCAGCTACCCCGAAGGCACACTTGCATCGAACATCCTGGGCTTTTACAGCTTCCTGGATCGCACCGATGGCATCGGTTATTTCGGCGTGGAAGAAGCCTATGATGATCTGATGGCTGGTGAGCCTAAAGAAGTTTATTCCGCAATTGACCCTCACCTGCTGACTTCCATAGAGGAAGTTCCCCCGGGCGTGACCGTGCAATTGACCTTTAATCGCGAGATCCAGGCAATGACTGAGAAAAAGCTGGATGAAGCGATCGAATGGTCAGGCGCAGAAAACGGTACCATCGTTGTCTATGATCCTGAAACGGGCGAAATTGTGGCAATGGCAACCACCCCCCGATTGGATCCCAACGAGTATTGGAATTATTCCGAACTTTTCCCAAATCCAACACCATACAACGCTGCAATCAGCAGCACGTATGAACCCGGATCAGTCTTCAAGGTCATCACCATGGCAGCTGGATTAGATTCAGGAGCTGTCAAACCGGAAACGATTTTCAATGATACCGGCTCAATTTCGGTCGGCGGCGCGACCATCTACAACTGGAACATGGGTGGTTGGGGAGAAGTGGACATGACCGGCTGTATGCAGCACTCGCTCAACGTCTGCCTTGCCTGGGTCGGGATGGAACTCGGACCAGATCGATTCTATTCATATCTCAAATCCTTTGGTTTTGACCGTAATACCGGCATCGACTTGGGCGGTGAAAGTCATTGGCCGCTGAAACTACCCGGTGATGGTCTATGGTACGAAGTCGACCTCGCGACCAATTCCTTTGGTCAGGGCATTTCGGTGACCCCCATCCAGATGGTGACAGCGATCGGCGCAGTTGCCAATGATGGAAAAATGATGGCACCCCATGTGGTCAAAGCTATGGTTATTGATGGCAAGCAATACAACATCGATCCTGTCGTTGTTGGCACCCCCATCTCTGCGGATACTGCTCATACGCTGACTGCTATGCTGGTGAATTCGCTCGAGAACGAAGCTTCCAACGCACTGGTTGAAGGCTATAGTGTTGCTGGCAAGACCGGAACCGGTGAAATTGCCACACCTCTGGGCTACACAAATTCCTCCACCAACACCTCGTTTGTTGGCTGGGGACCTGCTGAGGATCCAAAATTCCTGGTCTATATCTGGCTGGAAAAACCTGAGATCTCGATCTGGGGCTCAGAAGTTGCCGCTCCCGTTTTTTCGGATTTGGTCAAAGACCTGGTGGTCCTGATGAATATCCCTCCCGACAACGTCCGCCTGGCTGAAAAGCCTAGCAATAACAGCCTTGTGATCTCGGAGTAAGAAACATGCTGACCCTGAGCCATGTACTTAAAGCCCTCGCACCAACCGCGCAATACAAAATCCAGCAGGATTTTGAGATCGCCTGCGGATGTGTTGATTCCCGCTGTATCAACGAAAAGGGGCTTTTTGTGGCTTTAAAAGGCGAGAATGCAGATGGACATCAATTTGTTGACCAGGCATTCGCAAATGGGGCGGTTTTAGCTTTAATAGACCATGCCATCGAGAGCAAGTACCCCGTTGTGGACCTGAACCAGGCAAGCTTTGAATTACCCGCGAAAGCCCCCTTCAGTCTGCAAACGCCTGACGCGCTGAC
>CAYUGV010000103.1:0-2001 GCA_964444335.1 uncultured Anaerolineaceae bacterium
CTGCCGATGTCGATGGCGGGTTTGTTGCCTTTATTGAACGCGTCCGCGTCCAAAACGATCTGTCCATCAGTGATGGAGATCAGGTTGGTCACGATATAACTCGAGATATTGCCGCGTTGGGTCGTCGCGATGGGTAAGGCTGTAATGCTTCCGCCGCCGTTGGCTTCATTCAGGCGGCAAGCCCGTTCCAGCAGGCGCGAGTGGAGGTAAAAGATATCCCCGGGATAGGCTTCGCGTCCCGGTGGGCGCCGCAGCAGCAGACTCATCTCGCGGTAGGTGTCCGCGTGTTTCGAAAGGTCGTCGTAGACGATCAAGACATCCATTCCGTTATCAAGCAGGAATTCCGCCATGGTCACACCCGCGTAAGGCGCCAGGTAACGCAACGCAGGCGGATCGTCGGGGCTTGAGACCATCACGGTGGTCTGGTTCAGAACACCGCCGGCTTTTAGCGTTTCAATCGCGCTCAAGACGGATGTCTTCTTCTGCCCGATCGAGACGTACACACAGCGGACGTCAGTACCCTTCTGGCTGAGGATCGCGTCCAGCGCAAGGGTTGTTTTGCCCACCTGGCGATCGCCAACGATCAATTCACGCTGTCCACGCCCAAGCGGCAGAAGGGCATCGATGATCTTTGTACCGGTGAACAGCGGCGTGTCCACTGGCGCGCGGTCGATCACGCCCGGCGCGATTCGTTCTACGGGGCGATATTCGGAAGGAATGATCGGGCGGTTGTCATCCAGCGGTCTGCCAAGAGGATCCACCACCCTGCCCAGGAAGGACATACCCACCGGGATGCTGAGCCGTTTCCCCGTTGCAATCGCCACGTCTCCGCCTCGAATGCCCATATCGTCACCCAACAGGATCACGTCAACGTGCTTGCGGTCGAGGTTTAGCACCATCCCCTCAACCCCGTTCGGGAAGGTCACCAATTCTTCCAGGTGCACCATGGGCAGCCCGCTAAGGGTGGCTATGCCATTGCCCACGTGCTGCACCGTGCCAACGCTGCGGATGAACACCTGGTGTTTTTGCCGCTCGCTGGCAGATTGAAGCTCGCTGATAACGTAATCCGTCTTTAGGGTCTTGGGACGTTCGGGCAGACGTTCTGCCACACGCGCCTTGACAGCCTCAAGGAATTCATCATGTCTCACTGCCAGGGGGTCGTTAACGCGTAACCTCTCGGTCAGATCAGATAAGCGCTTCTGGGTGGCAAGGTCTACATCATTCATTTTCAGGTTTTGCCAGTGTTTCCAACTTTTGACCAATTTCATCGCGCAAAGAATCCAAATGAGCATAGATGGTGTTATCCAGCACGATGTCTCCAACCCTGGCGCGGATGCCGCTAACGAGTTCAGGTTTGACGGCGACTTCCAGGTCCACTTCCTTGTCCGCCAGGGCATTGAAGGTGTTGATCAACTTCATTTGCTGTTCAGTGGTGAGCTCACGTGGGACCTCAATTTCAACGGTTGGGATTCTTGCTTCCAGAGATTCGCGGATGTTTTGAACCATGCGCATATCGGTTCGACCCATATTCCAGATGTTGCGTGTCATTTCCTCGATCAACTGGTCGTGAACCTGCGCTGGTGTGACTTCACGCAGGGTATCATTGCTGATCCTGATGACCGTTTCCACCAGGTCGCTCTGCAAGCGCTTGATGTCCACTTCCTGTTCTTTTCGGGCTTCGTTGACCGCTTCCATCATGATGAACTCGGCTTCTTCGCGGGTCGCATCCAGAAGATCTTTCTGCTGGATCTGGCTGTTGACGTAAGCCTCATCCGTGATCCGTTCGATTTCCTCGTCCAGGTTGAGCAGGCGCTCGTCGAGTTCCTCAACGCGCTGTCGGGCATCGAGTTGATCGCGCTGCAGGGCTGCCCTGAGGGCGGCTTTCTCAATTGCCCGTTCTTCCGCACGCCTGGTCATTGGTTTGAAGACCAGGAAGTACAGAATCACCGTCAGAACCAGGAAATTGAGGATCTCCCAGATGATGGTGCCAAGGTCAAGGTC
>CAYUGV010000103.1:2101-4993 GCA_964444335.1 uncultured Anaerolineaceae bacterium
CACACCAGCAACGATAGTGGTGACAATGATGATTAAAACCTCAGGTGTCATATTCTCCATTAGTTGTTTCCTTTCTCACTCATTTTGTTTAACTTGCGAAATCTTCTCTTCTCGGCATTTTCAGCCTTGATTTTTTGATCTTCTTCATTGATCTCAACCGCAGATGAGATGAACAGTGCCGCCAGGGTCGTTAGCACGAATGCTTGCAGCACGCCCGAGACCATTGTGATAGCGGTCAAGGCAATTGGCAATAAGTAAGGCACGATCGAAAAAACAATCGCGACGATTAGGTCTCCACTCAGGATGTTGCCAAACAGACGCATCGAAAGCGAAAGTGTACGGCTGAATTGCCCGATTAACTCCACGGGCAACATGAAGATCGGGCTGGCAAATTCTTTCAGGTACTTCCAGACGCCCTTCTTCATCATGCCATAAATATGCACCGACAATACCACGATCAATGCCAGCCCGATGGTGGTGTTGATATCCGCCGTGGGGGATTTCATCCCCGGGATGACCGAGATCAGGTTGGCAAAAAGCGTAAAGATCATCAGGCTGCCCAGAAGCGGAATGTAAGGATGCAAATTGTCCACATCCATGGCGTCATCCAAAACGCTGATCACCATTTCGAGGATGTATTCCAGCAGGTTGGGCTTGAGCACTTTTAAGAGCAGCACAAATCCGATGATGATGCCCATTGTGATCCATGTGTAGAGCACTGTATCCCGTATGGGCAGTATCCCAAAAAGATGGAAGACGATGCTGTGGTCAATTACTTCCAAATTACTACTCCTTCCGATCGGTTGGCTTGTTGAGGCGGTTGTTATAAACAATCACCTGGATCCAGGTGGCAACGGTGATCACGATCACCATCCCAATCGCTCCCAGGGGTTCGGTTTTCAGTGCCAGGTAAATCAGCAAACCAAGCAGGATAAACACCACAAACCGCCGCAGGATCAGCCCCGCCATGTGCGGCTTTTGTCCATTCAGCATGGGATGGATTTCTTCCACTTCCTTGCGCAGCCATTGGAAAGAAAGCACAGACCAGCCTGCGGCTACCAGGACCCATAATATGATCCAAAAAATTTTCATGCCTTCATTTCCCATAACGTTTCCTTCGTCTGCGTTCCTGCTCCTTGATCAATTCTTTCATTTTTTCAAGCTCAGCGGCTCGCTTTTCATCAACTTCCCTATTCATCACGTACAACTCATAACGCACATAGCGGATCACTGCCGCGACCGCCGAGAGCACTCCCACACCCAGCAGAATTAGCGTCCAACGTGGGGCAGTCCCAAATTGCCGGTCCAGGAAGAAGCCCAGCAAGGGTCCGCCAACAATTGGGATCGCGATTTCCCAGCCAATGGTCGTCGCGCGCAGATCGCGTGCGGAAAACATACGCCTGCGCCTGGTTGGCTTGTGCTGGTTCGGCAGTTCAGGTTGGTTTTGTACGGTAGCATCAACTGCTTGTTTCTCTGCCATTACGACCTTAGTGAGTTGTTAAGATGCTGACCAGGTTATCCGACAGGGTCAGGATGCCGGCTTTGATCGCAACAGTTTGATCCTGGTGGTCTTTTCGAACCTTCATTTCGCCATCGCTGGTAGCGGCGATCATGGGTGCGTG
Source organism: uncultured Anaerolineaceae bacterium (assembly GCA_964444335.1). GTDB lineage: Bacteria > Chloroflexota > Anaerolineae > Anaerolineales > Anaerolineaceae > Mesolinea. The sequence continues at coordinate 3,724 of CAYUGV010000103.1, forward strand.
CCCGGGGCGGATCCCCAGCCAGGAGCCATCTTCCAACCGGACCTGCAGCCGCTCGACCCGATCCAATTCCAACCCGCCCTTGCCCAGGCTGAGCACCTGGATTTTGAGCAGTTTGTCGGGGTCAGGCTGCCGGCTCATCAGCACCTTCCGTGGCAAATGATTCTTCTACCGCTTTCATTTCTTCGGCTTGACGCAATACATCTGCGATCGTGCCGGTCATATAAAAAGCCTGCTCGGGTAGATCATCATATTTGCCATCAAGGATCTCCTTGAAGCCCCGCACAGTCTCCTCGATCGGCACAAAAACTCCGGGTTTTCCTGAGAAGGTTTCCGCCACGATAAACGGTTGCGTCAGAAAACGCTGCACCCTGCGGGCTCGGATCACAATTTTCTGGTCTTCCAGGGAGAGCTCTTCCATGCCGAGGATGGCGATCAGATCCTGTAATTCTTCATAACGTGCCAGGGTCGCCCTGACCCGCATGGCGACGTCGTAGTGCTCGCGCCCCACGTTTTCGGGGGTCAGCAAGTTCGAGCTGGATTGCAACGGATCGATCGCTGGGTAGAGCCCAAGCGAAACAAGCCGGCGAGAGAGCACGGTGGTGGCGTCCAGGTGGGAGAAAGTAGCTGCCACGGCAGGGTCAGTCACGTCGTCTGCAGGGATGTAGACCGCTTGCACCGAGGTGATACTGCCGCAACTTGTGGAAGTAATGCGTTCCTGCAACAAGCCCATCTCGGATTCGAGCGTGCTCTGGTAGCCCATCTCGCTCGGCAAACGCCCCAAGAGCGCTGAAACCTCCGAGCCAGCCTGGATGAAGCGGTAGATATTATCGATGAAGATCAGCACCGGCCGGCTTTCTTCGTCGCGGAAGTACTCTGCCATTGTGAGGGCTGTGAAGGGGATACGCATGCGCGCCCCGGGAGGTTCGTTCATCTGCCCAAATGTCAGGATGGCAGAGTCGATCAAGCCTGAAGCATTCATATCCAGCCACATGTCGTTGCCTTCACGGCTGCGTTCGCCCACACCGGCAAACAGCACAATGCCAGAACTCTTGGTGATGGTGTTGTTCATCAACTCGAGCATCAAAACGGTCTTGCCCACGCCCGCCCCGCCAAAGAGACCCACCTTGCCGCCCTTGGGGTACGGAGTCAGAAGGTCGATGGCTTTGATGCCGGTAACGATCTTCTCGCTGGAAATCACCTGGTCGCGGATCGCCGGGGGCTTGCGGTGGATCGGGGCGAAGCTCTTTGGTTCAAATGGTCCACGGTCATC
>CAYUGV010000104.1:0-1328 GCA_964444335.1 uncultured Anaerolineaceae bacterium
TACTTCGCGTAACTGACCGAGCGGGTTTCGCGGATGACCGTCACCTGGATCTGACCGGGGTACTGCATGGTTTCCTCGATCTCGGTGGCGATGTCTTTGGCGATGCGGTGAGCCTCGAGGTCATCAATTTCTTCGGGCTTGACGATGATGCGCACTTCGCGACCTGCCTGGATGGCGTAACTCTGCTCGACACCCTTGTGGGAGTTGGCGATGTTTTCGAGGGCTTTCAGGCGCTTGATGTACTGCTCGAGGTCCTCGCGGCGGGCACCAGGGCGCGCACCGGAGATGGCATCGGCAGCTTCCACCAATATGGCTTCGATCGAAACCTGGTCCACTTCGTGGTGGTGGGCGGCGATGGTGTTGCAGACAGCCGCGCTGACACCGTGGCGTTTAGCAAATTCCGCACCGATCTGGGCGTGAGTGCCTTCGGTGTTGTGGTCCATGGCTTTGCCGAGGTCGTGCAGCAGTGCACCGAGTTTTGCCACTTCCACGTTGGCGCCAAGTTCAGCTGCCAGCACGCTGGCGATCTTGGAGGTTTCCACGGCATGCGCAAGCTGATTCTGACCGTAAGAGGTGCGGTATTTCAGCCGCCCAAGTTTCTTGACGATTTCCGGATGCAGGCCGTGCACGCCGGCTTCATAGACCGCTTCACTGCCGGCTTTGGCGATGTCCTCGTCCATCAGCTTGCGTTCTTCTTCGAGGATCTTCTCGATATAGGCCGGATGAATGCGACCATCAGTCACAAGCCGTGTCAGGGTGCGGCGGGCGATCTCGCGCCGGACGGAGTCGAAACAAGAGATGGTGACCGCTTCGGGGGTGTCATCCACGATCACGTCCACGCCAGTCACCTGTTCAAAGGCGCGGATGTTGCGCCCGTTGCGACCAACGATGCGACCCTTCATTTCTTCGTTGGGAAGGGTAACCAGGGAGGTGGTCACTTCGGCAACTTTGTCGGAGGCCACTCGCTGAATGGCATCGGCGATTAGTTCGCGAGCCTTTTCCTGGCCAGTTTCAGCAGCTTCGATCTCATACTGGCGGATGATGCGTGCCATGTCCCCACGGGACTCTTTCTCGACTTCTTCGAGTAGTACCGCGCGGGCTTCATCGCTCGTCATAGCTGAAACGCGCTGCAGTTCCGCAAAGCGTTCGCTGTAAAGGGCTTCGATCTCGTTGGCGCGTTTGTCCACGGCGCTCTGGCGTTTGTTCAGAGCTGCCTCGCGCTGCTGCATCTGGTCGAAGCGGTGGTCAAGTTCCTCACGGCGCTTGACGAGGCGATCATCTTCCTTGTTGAGCTCGCTGCGCTTGTGCTGGATCTCATTCTCTGCCTG
>CAYUGV010000104.1:1428-4930 GCA_964444335.1 uncultured Anaerolineaceae bacterium
GCTGGGGCGTAGCCCTTGCCTTCCAGGTAGCGGGTCATCTCCAGGACCGAACGATTTCGAAAGCTCAATAAGTTCAGCGCCTGGTTGAAGCCAACTTCTACTTCATCACTTAATTGGAGCTTCTCGATTTCCGTGTCGCTCAGTTCACGCCCAACCTGCAGCCAGGCAGCCGTCAAACGGTCCAATGAGAAAGCATAGGAACCGTTCAGGCTAATGTTCACCCGCCTGCGATTGCGCTTTTGCGCGCTGATTTCAGTGATCGTCTTTTTCATCCGTAGCAAACAGCCATGGTCCATGACCATGGCTGTTGAATCCCGGACTTACTCGATAACCTGTAAACTCAAAAAGAATGAGCTATTTTCAATTAGGTATTGGCAAACTGACAGTCAGCAACTATCAATCAGAATGTTCCTTTTCAAGTTCAGTTTCGTGCTGTTGACCGCCTGCACAATCGGGGCGCAACAGGAATGCTGAATTTCTCACTCGACCACCAAAAAGTATCATTTTTTCCAATACATAAGTCAGTTTTTCAACTGACAGTTACCTATCAAGTAAATCGCGCAGCAATTCTAAGCCATAATCGGAGGCGAATGATCTACAGATGGCCTCCTGGACGCATGAGCGATAGTTTTCCTCGCTTCATTATACTTGAAAAAATCTGCGATTTGTTAATAAATTCCAGTTGTAATAAATCTGAAGAGGACTGTGTATGAGCTGCGAAGGTAGGCGAATCTCATGCTAAAATTGGATAGAAGGTGCACAAAATGTCTGAGGAATCAATTTTACGGGAAGCAATCGATAAAGCTCACAGGCGCAACCAGTTTTGGATGATCCTTTTTCCGGTCATTTTGATCAGCCTGCTGGTCGTGGCGCTTGTGGTCTGGCTCGCGGTCAAAGGCAGTGTTGGCGGAGCTGATACGGCCAACCTGGCTGGCGTGGCGACGGTCCTCTTGATCCTGCCAGTGTTCCTCTTCGGCCTGATAACCCTTGCCTTGTTAATTGGGTTAAGCATTGGCGTGATCAAACTGCACGAACTTGTTCCCCAGGGAGGTAAAGCCATCAGGGATTACCTGAGCCTGGGGCAGCACTATTTGCGCGTTGCTGAGGATGCTTCCGCGAAGCCCATTCTTGCTCTGCGAGGATTGAGCGCCAGGATACAACAAATCGGAACAAGTCTGACCGACCGGTTCTCACAAAAAGGATAGAACTTATGAAACCAAGTATTCGAACACTGACTCTCGTGATTGGAACCCTTGCCGGCGCTTTCTTTGGCTATCGGGCAGCACTAACTTTCGTTGAGCAATCCGAAGCAGAAAACAAGAGCATTCCGATCACCGCTCAGCAGGGTCTGCAGGTGGGATTGACGGCGCTTGGCGCTCTCAAGCAACTTACCGGCATCAGCCAAAACAAAAAATAAACCGGAGGTTCTGATCTTTGTTTGAGCTCATCTTCCTGGGCACATCTGCATCTGCGCCCTCAATCAAACGTGGCTTGTCATCGCTTGTCGTTAAACATGACGAGTTCCGTTTCATGGTTGATTGTGGCGAAGGCACGCAGCGGCAGATCCTGAAGTCTGGGGTTGGCTTCAAACGGCTGAACCACATTCTCCTGACCCATGGGCATTTGGACCATATCCTCGGTTTGGCTGGTATGCTTTCAACCTTTATGCGCTGGGAAGCCATCGAAGAGGTCAACATCTACGGCAGCCGCCATACAATGGACCGTGTCAGCGATCTGATCAACGGCGTTGTGCTGCGGGGCACAAAACCTCCGATGCCCTTGAACCTTCTGGAGATCAAGCCAGGCCTGATTTTTCAGAGCAAGCATTTCGCTATCCAGGCGTTTCCGGTTGACCATCGCGGTTCATCTTCGCTCGGCTATCGCTTTATTGAGAAAAGCCATCGTCCATTTCTCTCGGAAGTGGCGGAGGCGTTGGGCGTGCCCAACGGACCCTGCCGGCGCGATCTTGTCCAGGGTCAGTCAATCACGCTGGAAGACGGCAGAGTGATCAAACCTGAGGATGTTTTGGGGGAAGAGCGTCCGGGTGTCAACCTTGTGATCGTCGGCGATGTGGGGAAACCCGAAAAACTTCGGGAGCATGTGGCAGGGGCGGACGTGATGGTGATCGAGGCGACTTACCTCGAAGAAGACACTGAAATGGCTGAAACCTTTGGTCATTCCACTGCCGCGGAAGTGGCACGTCTGGCAGCAGAAACTGGGGTGGGGAAGTTGATCCTGACCCACGTCTCAAGGCGCTACCGCGATGACGATATCCTGGCAGAAGCCCGCGCCATTTTCCCGGAGACCTATCTTGCCAACGATTTTGACCGCTTTGAAATCCGTAAACCTGAACCGGCAGTGTGAGCTTTTTAGGCTGAAATGGCTGATTGTGCTTTCATGTTAGAATCCCAATTTGTATGCTTGAAATGAAGTTGGTCTTAGCTTCCACCTCGCCGCGCAGAAATGAACTGCTGCGTTTGCTTGGGATTCCATTCGAGAAACGCCCCTCCAATGCCGATGAAACCCATCCGGAGGATGTGGACACGCTTGAATACGTCCTGCAAATGGCACGTGAAAAGGGGCAGATTGTTCGGCATTCCGAGGGCGAATGGATCCTTTCTGCGGACACCATTGTGGCGTTGGATGGACGGGTGGTGGGCAAGCCCGCTGATGACGGCGAAGCCTATCAGATACTGCGGGCCTTACGCGCCCGAGGGCACCTCGTGCATACCGCTTTGTGCCTGCGTACAAAGAATGGCGATGCACCGATTGAATCGCTTTGCACCACTGATGTCTTCATGCGGGATTATACCGAACAAGAATTGGCTGAATATGTCGCTAGCGAAGACTATAAAGACAAAGCCGGCGGATACGCCATTCAGCATAAGCAGTTCCATCCATGCACGGGTGTGAAAGGTTGCTATGCCAACGTGATGGGGCTCCCGCTCTGCCACCTTGCCATGCTGCTCCAGTCGGCTGGATGCAAGCTGGACGCGGATGTTCCCCATGCCTGTCAGCGGTATAATGACATCACGTGTGAAGTCTATCCGCAGATCTACCGTAGAGAAAACCCAGGGTAAGATGATGAAATCCTTCAACAAGATCCTTTTTGTGTTCCTCATTGCAGTGATGTTGCTCTCTGCCTGCAATGGCGGCAACACAGAACCCACCCCCACCCTGACCCCAACCTCGGGGCTGCCTGACCCGGTTATCAACGTTGAATCGGTTCCTGATGTTGAGCATGCTGCCAAAGCCTACCTGGATCTCTGGAAAGCTGAAGATTACGCTGGCATGTACAACAAACTCAGCCAATTGACCAGGGATGCCATCTCTCCGGAAGATTTTGAAAAGAGTCACCGGGATACCGCCATCAAGCTCACCATGCAGGGTATGGACTACACCGTGCTTTCCAAGATGGTCAACCCTACGTCTGCCCAGGTCAGTTACGAGATCCGCTACAGCACCGCACTGATGAATGAGATCTCACGCGACACCATCATGA
>CAYUGV010000105.1:0-4922 GCA_964444335.1 uncultured Anaerolineaceae bacterium
ACCAGCATGGTGGTTTCAATGAGGCGTTCCCACTCGAACCACTGCCCAAAGTTGGGCGCATCGCCGCAGAAGCTATCCACGCCGATCAAAAAGGCAAGCTTCAGCCCTGGGTCAACCTGCTGTCGCAGCGCGGCGAGCGTTTCGGATGTGAAATTGGGGCGGTTGGATCTCTTTGCCAGGTCTTCTTCCAGGCGGCTGGCGCTGATCTTCAGGTCTGGCTGCCCTAATTCTCTTTGAATCTCATCGGCTGCCAGCTGGCTGAGGTCAAAGCGGTGCTCAAAGGTCAGCGGAAGGGAACGTTTGACCGCATCCTGCAGGTTGTGATGACGAAAAACCGGCATCAACATCACTTCCGCCACTTGCTCTCCCCGGGCTTGCAGGGCGCTCACAGCGCCTTCCACCAGGTGAATATGCCCCTGATGGATAGGGTCTGCTGATGTTCCAAAGACCAGCAGGATGGGTCGTTTGTCAATTTTCATGCATGATTTCCTGGGATTTGAATTTTTTCGACCGCTTCCAGCCAAAGCGCGCTGCTGGCATCGCTGGGCATGCGCCAGCCTGCCCGTGGGGAGAGGCTGATCTCGAGCAGTTGGGGTCCATCCGGGCTGGCGGAACGTTTGAACTGCTGACTGAAGAAGCGCCGGTAGAAGATTTTGAGCGTGGTCAAAATCTGTGCTGGCGTGTAATCTCCCTCAAAGCACTGCACCGCAAATCTGAAAACATCATCCGGGGTCATTTGTTTGCCGATGGCATAATAGAGGAAGAAATCATGCAGCTCATAAGGTCCGAGGACGTCTTCGGTCTTCTGGGAGGTTGCTCCGGTTTCGTCCAACGGCAGCAACTCGGGCGAGATAGGCGCCTGCGCGATCTTTTGGGCAATCGTTTCGCCTTGCTGCCCAAAAAGGAACTTACCAGCCCACACCAGAGCGCGTAAAAGCAGGGTCTTTGGCAGACCGCAGTTGACGTCATACATGCTCATGTGATCGCCGTTGAAGGTGCACCACCCGAGGGCAATTTCGGAGAGGTCCCCTGTTCCGACCACTAATGCGTTCTGCTGATTGGCAAGATCCATGAGGATCTGGGTGCGCTCGCGCGCCTGGGCGTTCTCGAAGGTCACATCGTGGAGATCAGAGGGATGACCGATATCCTCCAGGTGCGCCAAAAGGGCAGGACCGATCGGGATGGTGCGCTGCGTCACGCCTGCCAGGTCCGCCAGAGTCGTAGAGCGGTCGCGCGAAGAGCGGCTGCTGCCCGGGCCGGGCAAGTGGATGGCGAGGATATCCTTGCGGTCCAGACCCAGGCGGTCAAACGCGCGGCAGCATACCAACAACGCCTGGCTCGAGTCTGCTCCACCGCTTATTCCCAAGATCACTTTGCGCTGGTGGGTGTGTAGCAGGCGGCGCATCAGACCCGCGGATTGGATCTCGAGCAGCCGCGTATACTGCTTTTCGGGCTCTTTGGCACTGATAAATGGAAAGCGAACTGGCTGGGAAACTTTATCGACAGCCGGCTTTGCCGGTAAAGAATCGGATAAGGATGGATCGCAAACCGCCTGGACGACCTGGGTTTCAAAAGAGAGTTCCCGTGCTGCCTCCAGGCACCGACCGTTCTGCCAGATTTCGGCTTTCCCGGAGAAGACCTGGTCGGTGGTGGATTCACTGGCGCCGGCTGAACAGATCACCGTGATGCCCTGCCTTGCGGCGGGGTCGAAAGCAATCTGCAGGTTTTCTTCAGCCGGGGCAAGGGCAGGCAGGTTGACCAGGTTGATCAGTAAGTCTGTCTCATTTTCGGTTGGTTGCTGGTGACCAAGCAAGAATTCCACATTCCCAAACCTGAATGGTTGGCAGGTTGTAAGAGAAATCAACTTATCGCCCAATTTGATCTGGGCGTTTTCTGGCAGGCGAGCTGAGGAACTCAGAGCCGGACTGTCAGGATGATCGGTAACCATCAGTGCCTTCACCTCTCCATCATTGAGTAGCACCACTCCTTCGAAGACTTCATCTCCAATTGCCAGGGGAAGTCCCAAGAGCACCTTGGAGGGCATACCAGCGGTCAGGGGAACCAAATCGAGCAGCGCTTGCAGCGACGCAGTTTGCAGCAGTTTTTGGCGGAACAGATCTCCACAGCTCGCGCCGGTCAGGCACAATCGGGGAAAGACAATCCAGTCCGGATCATCGGCTTTGAGCGCCCCGATCGCGTTTTGGATTTGCGTAGCATTAAACGCCACATCCGCCACGCGCACTTCCGGAACCACGACGGCAAGGCGCAAATTTGAACCAGTTAAGTGTGTTTCACTAATCATACTGACTCTCTTATCTAATCATAACAAGTTTTTGTTTGGTGCTGATAAAATTACGCTGTCCTTTCAACCTGCTGGAGATGCACTTATGAAACCTTATCTGCGTTTCATCCAGTTGTTACTGATCCTTGTTTTGATCAGTTTTCTTGGCATCATCCCAGCGTCTTCCGCAAAAGAAACTGCGTTACCTGAGCCTTATGACTGTTATCGATCTTACGAAGAGATTACAAACAGCATGGCTGAGTTAGCCAATCTTTATCCAGGATTGGCACGCGTGAAGACCATCGGTCTGAGTTTTGAGGGGCGTCCCATCCAGGTGCTCCAACTTGGCAGAGAAGTCGAAACAAATTCGAGACCGCGCCTTGTGCTCGTCAGCGGATTGAAAGCCAACGCATTGGCACTGGTGGAATTAAATATGAGTTTTGCCGAGAATCTCTTAGATTCTTACGGTGAAGACGCAAATGCCAACTGGCTGTTGGAACAAACAGAGATGCACTTGATCATGGTTGCCAACCCGGATGGACGGCTGATTGCCGAACAGCAGACTCTCTCAGGAAACGTTCCCACCTGGACCAAGAACCGGCACGCATATGAATGCAGTAATGGTAATGGAGGAGTGGCACTCGGTATGAATTTTGAATACGAGTGGGCTCCTGTGATCACGGATGCGTGTGCCCCCGATTATCCCGGTCCATCGCAAGGCTCAGAGCCTGAAACACTCGCAATCCAGACTTACCTGGAGCAGATCCTGTCACAAAACCCTGATCAATCCCTGGTAATTGACCTTCAAAATAAAGGCGATTGGCTGATCACACCATTTCTTTACAGCAAAACCGCGGAAAATCCTTTTGAGGATGCTCTTTACATGCTCGCCAACAAGCTTGCTTACAATACTGCCCCAATTCCTGCGAGCGGAAGCAGCGACAGTTTCAATATCATTACCGGTAATTTGACCGATTTTGCTTTTGGTCATCTCCAGGCGCCTTCTCTGCGTCTCAACCTTGGTCCAAATATGGCTGGCGGCGACGTCACCAGCTGTTGGTACTTCAACGAAGTGATGAAACCTGAGGGGTTGGTTTCCCTGACCCGAGCTGCCATCCTAACCGCTGGGCCATTAACTCAGGCGCAAGGTCCGGAGATCACTTTCACTACGATTGAAGACTTTGGCTTTTCAACCCACATCACCGGGCTGGCTGATGATGCCAGTTTTTATAAAGCCTGGCTCAATCCGGGTGAATTCAGCGCGGTGCATCATGTTGCATTTTCACTGGATACCCCGCCCTGGTTGCCAGGTGCGGTCATGATACCGGTGGCTGGTGAACGACAAACAGAACAGCCATATCTGATGGACTTTGAACACACCTTCCACCTTCCGGGGATGACACCAGGTAAGCACATCCTTTACTTCCAGGCTTGGGATACGGACCCCGCGGGTGAACAGGGTCAGGCTGGAATGATCAATGCCATTGAGATCAACGTGCCTGTTTTTACCTTTATTCCACTTTTGATCCGTTAATTTTTTTTAAAAGAGAATCTCTTTTCTTATTGATGTTTATTTAAGTAGTAATAAGTAATAGGGGTTGTTGAGAATGGGGAAAAATCCTTCCAATGAAGAAAAACCGCGCCTCTAGACGAGGGAAAAACCGGTTTTACCCTTTCCACAGGTGGTTGTGGATAAATCGGAATATTTCTTGAGTACTCAACAGGTCGAAAGGGCTGAAAAAGGGTATCAATTCCCATCCACAACTTACTTAAAACCATCCCCGGAGTTTCCAGAGATTCACACCGGTCTATTCACAGGATCTATGCTGACTTTCCACAGCCAAAGGGATGTTTATCCACAGGTTGTTCACAGCCCGTAGTTCTGGCAGTAGTCCCTGAGGAGGTTATCTCCGGCGTCGATGAAGTGATCCAGGGCTTGAAGCAGGTCTTCCTTGCGTTCTGGTACAAAATCAAGGGCGGAGAGAAATTGCAACCAGGTTTCCTGTTGGGCGGGCTCATCCGCCAGCACCCCGTCCGCCTGGCGCCAGGTTTCGAGCATCGGCCAGAGCACGGCATGCAGCGCGTCGCCTTCCGCCAGGGCGTCGCAGCAGTTGAGGAAGTAGCCCTTGCGGTGGCGCGAGAGGTTCGGCGGGCAAGTGGGTCTGGCGCTGGCGCTCTGCAGGGCATGCTCCCAGGCTGGACGCCAATCGCGATAGAGTTCGAGGCTCATCTTGTCGTTTCCGATCAGCCTGGCGAGCTCGCCTGAAAGATGGGCTTGCCCAAGCGCCTGAGCCCTCTCAGGGAAGGCGATCATAAAGCGCCGGATCGTCAGGGCTGGTCCGTTCAGGGCAGCAATTGCATTGGCAGCCGCGCCGGTGGTCTTGAAATAGAGATCGATCCACTCCTGGAAGCGGATCTCCTGCTCATCGTTGAGGTCAAACCACTGCTGGCGCGCTTTCTCACTGAACTTCTGAGCACGGGCATGGATGTTTTCGGGGGTATCGAACTGGGCGCTAACGCCAGCCTGGATGAACTCAAGCCAGTGATCCGTGTCATGCAGAATATTGCCGTGATTGCAGAGGGAAAAGCCAATCCAGGGGTTTTGCCGCAGCCGGCGGTGGTAGGTGTAGTAGGACTGGTG
>CAYUGV010000106.1:0-4910 GCA_964444335.1 uncultured Anaerolineaceae bacterium
GGTTTGGCATCTTTGCCGCGTTGATATTCTGGCTGCAGATGGGACGGGTGCTGACGTTGCCCCTGGGGATCATCATGGCAGCCGTGGTAATCCTGGTGGAGTTTCTGATCAGGCTTTGGGAACGCAGCCGCTGGAAACCTAATCCACAAAGCAACTGATCATGGTCTCCCTGCGCGACATCCCCTCGGTAGACCAGATTCTTCATAACCCCCGCACCGAGCAACTTTTGGGGACTTATGGTCATGCCTGGACCGTCTCTGCCCTCCGCAAAGTCCTGAATGAGTTGCGCCAATCCCTGCCCGACCTCGCAGAAATGCCATCGGATGCTGAACTGGTAAATTCTCTTGAGTCCATTCTACAAAAGCAATCTCAACCATCCCTGCGACCTGTGATCAACGCCACCGGTGTGCTGCTTCATACCAATCTTGGGCGAGCGCCGCTTTCCCAAGCAGCGTTAGCAGCAGTCGAAAGTGTTGCCTGCGGCTACTCCACTCTCGAATATGACCTCACCAAGGGCAAACGCGGCAAGCGTGATATCCACGCCAGTGCGCTGCTGACCCGCCTGACAGGTGGCGAAAGCGCCCTGGTGGTCAATAATAATGCCGCGGCGGTGCTTCTGGCACTAAGCGCGCTGTCGAAAGGCAAAAAAGTAGCCATCTCGCGCTCGCAATTGGTGGAAATTGGTGGCGGCTTTCGCATCCCGGATGTGATGAAGCAATCGGGTGCCAAACTGCTTGAGGTCGGCACCACCAATCGCACACGTCTCGCTGACTTCGAACAGGCGATCGCCGAAGGCGCCAGCCTGCTGCTCGTAGCACATCAATCCAATTTCAAGATCATCGGTTTCACCGAAGAGCCCGCCCTCGAGGATCTTGCCAGGCTGGCTCACCAACACGACTTGCCACTGATGGTGGATCTTGGCTCAGGCGCAATCCTCGACACCGCCAAATACGGGCTGGCACACGAAACTACCGTGCAGGAGACGCTCGCCAAAGGCGCTGACCTGGTTTGTTTCTCCGGCGACAAACTCCTTGGCGGTCCCCAGGCTGGCATCCTGATTGGTAAGGCCGATCTCCTCACCAAAATCCGCCGTCACCCTCTCTATCGCGCTATTCGTGCGGATAAACTCTGCCTGGCTGCGCTATCAGCCACGCTGCTCCATTACCTCAAAGGCGAAGCTGAGCAAGCAATTCCGCTTTACCAGATGCTTTCCCGCTCCATTGAAAGCTTGCAAGCCCAGGTGCAAAAATGGATTGACCGCCTGCAAGCTGGCAGCGCCATGGAAGGGTTTTCCACCATCGGAGGGGGAAGCCTGCCCGGAGAGACATTACCCACCTGTCTGCTTGCGCTGAAAGTAAAATCACCAGCAAAACTTGCCGCCACACTTAGGGAAGCCACCCCGCCGATCATCGCCCGGGTACAGGATGATCTGCTGCTGCTCGATCCACGCACAGTGCTCCCCTGGCAGGAAGAAACCCTATTAAAATCACTACATACCGTCCTCAGCTAACGGAAGGAGTCATTATGAAACAAGATCTTGATGCTCTCATGCAGAAATACCACATTGACTATCTCTGGGTCAGTGGTCCCGCCCAACACAACCCCAACATGGTTTATTTCACTGGGGATTGCCATGTTACTAACGCGGACCTGTTTTACATCCCCGGTCAAACGCCCATCCTGCTTCACGGCATGATGGAACGCGACGAAGCCGCAAAAACCGGTTATCGTCTTATTAGTTACTCCAATTACCCGATGCAGCCGTTTAACGCCCTGGCTAAGAATGACCCCGCCGAAGCCTCCGCTCTGCGCTACAAGCAGATCCTGGAGGATGTCGGCATCAGGAAGGGCAAGGTTATGCTTTATGGCGTGCGTGAGTTTGGACCTTTCTTTTCCCTCGTCACGCGCCTGCAACAGCTTCTACCGGAGGTAACTTTTGTCGGTGATCCGCTCGAATTGATCTTGATGGAAGCCCGTGCCACCAAGAGTTCTGATGAGATCGAACGCATCCGCCAGATGGGCGTCATCACCACTGCGGTCGTCCAAAAAACGCTCGACCTGCTCACCAGTCATCAGGTTGTCGACGAAACCCTCACCAAACCTGACGGTCAGCCGCTTACCATCGGCGATGTCAAAGCCCAGATCAACCTCTGGCTGGCAGAAGCCGGCGCGGAAAACCCCGAAAGCACCATTTTCGCCATTGGGCGTGATGGCGCAGTGCCCCACAGCAGCGGAACTCCGACCGACCCGATCAAACTGGGTCAGGCAATTGTTTATGACATCTTCCCCTGCGAAGCTGGCGGAGGCTACTTCTACGATTTCACCCGTACCTGGTGCCTGGGTTATGCCCCCACCGAAGTACAAAAGGCTTACGAGCAGGTTAAAGAAGTTTATGATACTGTCGTTTCCGAGCTGGAAGTTGGAGTCAACCCCGCTCGCTACCAAGCCCGCACGTGCGAGCTTTACGAAGCCATGGGTCACGAAACCATTCGGCAAAATCCCAGGATCGAGGCAGGCTATATTCATGGTCTCGGTCACGGCGTAGGGTTAAATGTGCACGAGCGACCATTTACCGGTCTCGAAAATGACCCGACCAACCTGCTGAAAATTGGCTCAGTTATGACTATTGAGCCTGGACTCTACTACCCGGAAAAAGGCTTCGGCATTCGGCTTGAAGACACCTGGTATGTAAAACCCGACAACACTTTTGCCAAGTTTGTGGACTTCCCCATGGATCTAGTGATTCCCATGAAAGGCGGCTAACATGAAGAAGGTCAACATGCGCGTTCTTGGAATTGAAAGCTCCTGCGACGAGACTGCCGCGGCGGTGGTTGAGAACGGCAGGGTAATCGAAAGCAGCGTGATCGCCAGCCAAGTGGATTTGCACGCGCAGTTCGGCGGCGTGTACCCGGAATTGGCCTCGCGCGAGCATGTCAAGGCTGTCCACGCAACGGTCAACGAGGCCCTCCAACAAGCCCACATGGGTCTTGGAGACCTGGATGGCATCGCCGTCACCCGCGGTCCGGGTTTGGCTGGCTCGCTGGTGGTAGGCGTGAACCTCGCCAAGGGGCTTGCCCTCTCGGCTGACCTGCCGATCGTGGGTGTGAATCACCTCGAGGGGCATCTCTATTCCGCCTGGTTGTATCAATCTGGCAGCAAGCCTACTCCTGAACCAAAGCTTCCGCTGTTGGCATTGCTGGTTTCGGGTGGGCATACGGAATTGGTGTTGATGCGCGATCATCTGCAGTACCAAATGCTGGGTGGCACGACCGATGACGCCGCCGGCGAAGCCTTCGACAAGGTTGCGCGCCTGTTGGAGTTGGCCTATCCGGGCGGTCCCTCAATTCAAAAAGCTGCCATGCAGGGCAATCCACGAGCCTTCAACTTCCCCAAAGCCCGGCTAAGTGAGCCCTGGAACTTCTCCTTCAGCGGGCTGAAAACAGCTGTCCTGCGGACCGTGGAAGAGTTCAAGTCTGCCAAAAAGCCCATACCCACAGCCGATATTGCTGCCAGTTTCCAGGCAGCGGTTGTGGCAGCCCTCTTCGAAAAGACCATCGCGGCAGCCCGTGAATTTGAAGCGCGCGAGATCATCGTGGCAGGCGGCGTCAGCGCCAATAAAGCCCTGCGCGAAGCTTTCCGTTCGCAGACTGAATTCCGGGTGCACATCCCGCACATCAGCCTGTGCACAGACAACGCTGCCATGATAGCGGCTGCTGGCTACCGCCATTTCATCGCCGACGAAATCTCCGACCTGGATTTTGACGTACAGGCAAACTGGTCAATAGCTACCAACGCCTGAGCCCGGAACATTCTTATCCAATCAATAGACAAGAGGAGCGAATATGGACGTAAAAGTAACAATGATTCAAGGAATAGCTCTGACAGCTACTGCCGATTCTGGTCATGAGGTCAAGCTGGATGCTGCAGAAGGTTACGGAGGACATAATATCGGCTTCAGACCGATGGAACTGATGGCGATCGGCGCGGCGAGCTGCTCGAGCATGGATGTCTTATCGATCATCCGCAAGAAGAAAGTGCCTTTCACGGCATATGAATGCAAGGTTCACGTGGAGAGCGTTAAGGATCAGCAACCCTATGTTTTTAAATTGATGGAATTTGAGTACATCGTTACAGGCAAGGGCATCAACCGGGTCGACGTAGAACGCGCGGTGCAGCTTTCCGAAGAAAAGTACTGCCAGGGGATTGCCATGCTGAGCAAAACCGCCGAGATCCGCAGCAAGGTCACCATCATCGAAGAATAGCCAGTCAATCACAAGAAACTACAATCTGCCACAGGAGGTCATCCCCCTCGTGGCAGATTTGTTTATTTCATCATGGGCCTCTCCGCCCTGTTGCTAATCAACCCATTGGCACTAGGAAACCAGCAAGAACAAGAGGTTGTCATGGTAGGGGCACGGCATCAAATCCGGAGACCTGGCGGTCAACGACCTCGCGCGGCCTGTGCCCGCAACGAAGTGGAGGGTATCTGGAGACCGACGAGAACAGGAGGTTGTCCTGGTAGGGGCAAGGCATGCCGTGCCTTCGCTTGTGGGATGCCGTCCTCCCATTGCGGTCTGTCTTCACGCGCAAAGCAGGCAACACAATGGATGTCAATCCTACCTTTCCGGTAGGGGTCACCCCCTGTGGTGACCCTGGTCAAGCACAGTGGCTTAACCGTACGATGTGAAGTATTGAGAAAATGATCCAAAGAGCTGCATCTAAAAACAGAATCTGGCCTAGAAAAATTTATTGATCAATAAATGGCGGTAGTAGAAACCTCTTACCTCGCATCCGGTATTATGATCTCCTCCACAAAGACACCCCGTCGTAGGGGCACGGCATGTCGTGCCTTCGCTTGCGGGATGCCATCCTCCAATTGCGGTCTGTCTTCACGCGCAAAGCAGGCAACA
>CAYUGV010000107.1:0-3231 GCA_964444335.1 uncultured Anaerolineaceae bacterium
AACTATTAGAATATGTTCAATATATTATCCAACTGGCACCGGCCTCAGGGGACCGGCGCAAAGGGATCGCCAGTAAGCTAGGGAGCAAATTAGTGGCGATCCTTTTTTTATTTGTTTGGATGGAAGAAAACCACGCTGACTCCGTCGCCGCCTTCTTTTTCCCCGCCATTTTCCCAGCGATGGACATACGATGAGTGATTAAGCAGGTCGCGCACTGCCTGGCGCACCGCGCCAGTGCCCCGGCCGTGAATAATTCGCCCGAAGGGCATCCCGGATGTGAAACCCTGCTCCAGGTAACGTTCAGCCCGATCGAGGGCATCATCCACCCTATGACCGCGTAAATCGAGCTCGAGTCCCGGCGAATTGATCCCGGGCAGAGCGGTGCTGCCGGTGGGCACGGGTGTCGGTTGAGGCAGAGCTGGTGTTTCTTCTGGTGGAGGCATCCTGCGTTCCACCTCATAGGATTTGGCGCGTACGCGTAAAGCGCCAATTTGCAGCTCCAGATCCTCTCCAACCACGCTGCTCACCACCCCTTCCGCGCCAAGTTTTCGCACGAGTACCTTTTCGCCCACTTTGAGTGGTCCGCTGAGCCCTTTGGCTTTTGGTGCGCGTTTCTTCTTGCGGATCTGTTGCTCCTGCTTTTGCTCAACCTCCTCGAGTTTCTCTTCGATTTCGGCTAACTGTGCCTGTTTTTCTGGTGCTTGGCGCAAGCGTGTCAGTTCGCGCCTGAGGGTGTTGAGCTCTTCACGTACGGCTTCAAGTTCGCCATCAAGTTGCGATTGGTGGGCATCCAGCTGTTTGGCCTTTTCAGCCTCCAACTGCTCAAGGCGCGCGTTGATCTTGTTACGGCTGGCTTCAGCTTCCTGGCGGGCTTTCTCTGCGGCCTCATAACTGGCGGTTGCCAGGTTACGCTGGCGGTGGATCTCTTCGAGCAGGTCATCAGCGTGCAGCTCGGTTGGATCGATTTCCTGGCGGGCAGCGGCGATAATATCAGGGTCGAGCCCAAGTCGGTCTGCAATCGCGAGTGCGTTGGAACGCCCGGGCAAGCCGATCACCAGGCGGTAAGTGGGGCGCAGCGTGTCGAGGTCAAACTCCAGGCTGGCATTGGTGACACCCTTGGTGGAGTGCGCGTAAGCCTTGAGTTCGGGGTAATGGGTGGCCACAACCGAGGTGATTCGCCGCTGGAGCATGAAGTCCAGCACGGCGCGTGCCAGGGCGGAGCCTTCCTGCGGATCAGTTCCCGCTCCAAGTTCATCTAGCAGTACGAGCGACCGATGGTCGGCGCGTTTCAGAATGCGCACCAGTTGGGTGATGTGCCCGGAAAAGGTCGAGAGAGATTGTTCAATCGACTGCTCATCGCCGATATCCGCGAAAACATCCCTGAAGATGCTGAGGCGGGACCCGGATTGTGCTGGGATCTGCAGCCCGGCTTGCGCCATTAATACCATCAGGCCGACCGTTTTGAGCGAGACGGTCTTTCCACCGGTGTTGGGACCGGTGAGCACAACCGAAAAGGTCTGTCGGTCCAGCTCAAAGTCGATCGGCACAACCTTTTGCGGATCCAAGAGAGGGTGGCGGGCACGCCGCAGTTGGATGATGCTGCCGGGATGATCTTCCGGAGGTTGTGCTGGGAATGGCACCAGTTCGGGCTCGTTGGCGTGGAGGTCGTCGGCGTAATGGGCTTTCATAAGCGCCAGGTCGATGCCAGCCATGGCCTTGGTGGTCAGGTTCAGGCCCTCTGCTTGCAGGGCAATTTGCTGGCTGAGCACACGTAAAACGCGCAGTACTTCATCGCGTTCTGCGAGTTCGAGTTCACGGAACTTGTTGTTGAGCTCAACCACAGCGATCGGTTCAACGAAAAGCGTCGCGCCGGAAGCGCTTTGGTCATGGATGATGGCCTTGATCTGGCCTTTGTGTTCAGCGCGCAATGGCAAAACGTAACGACCGGATCGTTGGGTGATCAGAGTCTCCTGCAGCATGCGCGAGCTTGCGGGGTCAGTCAGGTAGCGGTTTAGGCGATCCATCAGGCGGGCATGGACAACTTTAATCTCGGAGCGGATATGTGCCAGCTCGGGAGAGGCGCTGTCGAGCACCTCGCCGCGTTCGCTGATGGTGCGGTTGATCAGATCGATCAAGCCGCCGCCATCCGAGAGACCTTCTGCCATAGCAGCCAGGATAGGTGCCGTTTCAGCGTTGTCGAGCAACACGCGGCGTGCAGTGCGCGAGAGGATCAGTGTGTTACGAACAGCGAGCAGATCGCTGGCTTCGAGCGTCATGCCATGCAGGGTCTGATCTGTGAGAGGCGCAAGATCCACTGCTCCCTGGAAGCTGATGCTGTCATTGATCGAGATCAGCAGGCGGGCTTCCCGGGTTTCCTGTTGGCGGAGGTTGGCGTTCTCCAGACTGCTGGTGGGGCGCAGTGCCTCAGCCAGGGCTTCGGACGCGCTGAAAGACGCGTAGGATTTCAACCTCGCGAGGACTTTCGGAAATTCGAGCAGGATCAGCGATTTTGGGTTCATGATACGAAAAAGTGTATCACGGAAGGGAACGATGGATAGGCTGAATCCGGGGTGGAGGAACAAAAAGAGGATGCCCTTCCCTGACAGGATTGGGCACCCTCACAGGTGCAGATTAGAGCAAAAACTACAGTTAAAAGAGCAGTTTACCACCGAGGACGACGTGGCGTACCTCAAGGGTTTCAGCATCGAGCAGGGTCAGATCTGCGCGTTTGCCAACTCTGATGGAACCGATCTCATCCTCCAAACCCAACACGCGGGATGGGTTGTCCGTGGCGGCGCGCAACGCAGACTCGACCGG
The DNA here is from genome assembly GCA_964444335.1 of uncultured Anaerolineaceae bacterium. Classification (GTDB taxonomy): domain Bacteria; phylum Chloroflexota; class Anaerolineae; order Anaerolineales; family Anaerolineaceae; genus Mesolinea. The sequence continues at coordinate 2,818 of CAYUGV010000107.1, forward strand.
TATGCCAAACTCGACAACCGCACGGCGGAAAGATTCTGTCAGGGGGGTGGCGCTGCCGGCGATGGTACCGCTTGCGAGCGTGGCAAGGCCATCTTTCACGGTCACTTTTTGACCGCCCAATTCATATTCTCCGTCCGACATGCCGCAAGCCATCATGGCATCGCTGATCAGGCAAACGCGATCTTCGCCAAAGATGCTGAAAGCGATGCGAACTGCAGCAGGATGGACATGATGCCCGTCGCTGATCAACTCCACGCTGCTGGCATAGTCAGCCGCTGCGCCAATCAGACCGGGAGCCCGGTGGCTGAAGCCATTCATTGCATTATAGAGGTGGGTCACATGGCTGGCACCGCGCTGAAATGCCTCAACTGCCAGGTCATAATCCGCGCTGGTGTGATGCAGGCTGACCACGCA
>CAYUGV010000107.1:3331-4889 GCA_964444335.1 uncultured Anaerolineaceae bacterium
TTTCACCATTCTCCATTGATTGAATCTGTAAGCAAGTCAAGCTTCGATATAATAGCATAACGGAATCATCATAACATAGTCAAGGATAGACAATGATTAAAGCAGTATTTTGCGACGTAGACAACACACTGACCAGTTCAAAAACGCGCACCATCCCGGCAAGCGCCCTGGAAGCGATCCGGATTGCGCGTAAAAATGGGGTTAAGGTGTTTGCGGCGACTGGCAGGCAAACCCGCACGTACGAAGAAGGAAAAATACTACACGGGATCGCTTTGGATGGCTACGTGGCGGTCAATGGGCAGCTGTGTTACCTGTCGGATGACACCATTATCCATAAAGATATACTTGACCCGCATGATGTGGCAGTTATTCTACGGCTTGCCGAAGAATATAACTTTGCCTGCTGCCTGGTTGAGGGAGACAAACTGTATCTGACCAGGATAGACGAGAATGTGCGTTCTTTTCATGAGATGATCCACATTCCGTATCCGGTGGTGATGTCAGCGGATGGAGCGGAAAGCCGCGATGTGCTTTCCATCTCGCCTTACGTAAACATTGAGACAGAAGCATTGATCACACCCCATTTAAGCAATAGCGAGATCGTACGTTTCAACCCCTATAACTGTGACGTAATCCCAAGTGAAGGTGGAAAAGACGTGGGCATGCAAGCCATGTTGGATTATTTTGGTTTGTCGATCGGCCAGGCTATGGCCATAGGTGATGGGCAGAATGACATCACCATGTTGAAGGCAGCCGGAGTGGGTGTCACGATCGGGCAATGCAGCCCGGAAGTTATGGCTGCGGCGGATTACCACGCCCCTGAAGCAGATGAAGATGGCATCTGGCATACGTTTGAGAAGTTCGGGCTTATTTAGAGGAGGTCGGCATGGAAAGAGTGATCATTGAAGTCTGCTGCGGATCGGTCGATGATGTGGTACGGGCGGCACAGGCTGGCGCGGACCGGGTTGAGTTAAACTCAGCGCTTTTTGTCGGCGGGCTCACCCCTTCGGTCGGAGCGGTATTGGAAGCCAAGGCCAGGGTGGATATTCCGATCATCAGCATGATTCGTCCGCGAGCGGGTGGCTTCTGCTATACGGACCTCGAGTTTGAGACCATGCTGCGCGACACGCGCGAACTGGCTAAGGCTGGTACGGATGGTTTCGCGGTTGGATTTTTGACGGCAGATGGTATGCTGGATGAAGAACGTTGCAAGATCTGGGTGGAAGCAGCGGGCGAAAAAGAATTGGTTTTTCACCGTGCCTTTGACATTATGAAAAATGAACCTGAGGAAGCGCTGCCAAGGCTGGCTGAACTTGGCTTCCGGCGTGTTCTGACCAGCGGCAGAGAGAGATCGGCGCCGGCAGGCGCTGCTATGATCAAACGTTGCGTGGACCTGGGGGCAGTGGAGGTGTTGGCGGGCGGCGGCGTTCGCGCGGGAAATGTGGGTGAGCTAATCCAAAGCACAGGCTGCAGGCAGGTGCATTTCACCTGTCACACAAAAATCCCCGACACATCGGTGAGGGACGCTAAGTTGTCATTTGGGTTACCAAATATGCCA
>CAYUGV010000108.1:0-4825 GCA_964444335.1 uncultured Anaerolineaceae bacterium
ACCACCTCTGACTGATTGAATAGCGCCATGGACTGCCGCATGCAGCCTCTGCAAGGAGGATTTTGATGCAGAGCGTTGCGTTTTGTGCCAAACACGCAGGGCGCAAGGCCTTGCTGGCATACAAAATGGATCACCCGCACGCCTGTTAACTCCAGCGACCAGGCGCTTAATACGGCGAATGACGCGTTTAAACTGGTGCCGGTCAGGCGCGTGGAGACGTCAAAAAAGATCACTGGAGCAGCGGTTTGGTCGGGCGCGTTGGTAGCCACCTGGGTTGCCAAGGCACCAAAACGGCGATCGTTGGCATGATGTGCCGCCTCGAGTTTCACACGCTGGCGCGCGCGATCAATTATGCGTGGGGTTTTCATCTTACTGGCTAAACCGCCTTAACTTGCTCAACGAAGACAACTCACTGTCGTAAACACGCTTGACGCCATCGCCCAGCGATCGCTCGGTGACGCGGATATACTTCACCAGGCTGGCAAGCCCTTGCGGCTCCACCGACGCGCTCTGATCAGAACCCCACATGGCGCGGTCAAGCGTGATGTGACGCTCCACCAGGCAGGCTCCCAGCGCTACAGCCACGGCCGAAGGCACCAGGCCCACTTCGTGCCCGGAATATCCGATTGGGCAAGTATTGGTCATATCGCGCAGGGTTTGGATCATCCGCAAGTTGAGTTCTTCTGGGGGGCAGGGATAGCTACTGGTAGTATGGCAGAGGATCAAGTTTTCTTCGCCAATGATCTCCAATGCAGCCTTGATCTCGTTGAGGGTGGACATTCCGGTTGAGACGATAAGCGGTTTGCCCGTGGCGCGGTATGCTCGCAGCAGCTCCAGGTCCGTCAGCAAGGCGGAAGGGAGTTTGTGGGCGGGCGGATTGAAGCGCTCGATGAACTCCAGCGAGGGGATATCCCAGGATGAGGCAAACCAATCGATGCCGATTTCTTTGGCATAGCGATCGATTTCCGTGTAGGCGTCCTCATCGAACTCAACCTTATAGCGGTAATCAAGGTATGTGATGTAGCCCCAGGGAGTATCGCGCATTTGACTGCGCTGATGTTCAGGCACGCACAGTTCGGGAGTGCGCTTCTGGAATTTGACCGCGTCCGCGCCAGCATTCTTGGCAACCTCCATTAACTTTTTCGCGACGTTAATGTCGCCGTTGTGGTTGATGCCGATTTCGCCAATAATATAGGCGGGATGTCCATCGCCGATCTTGCGGTTACCAATACTCACTTCACGATTCATGTTCGCTCCTAAGGATGATCTCTACCAATTCGCGGATAGCGCCGCGACCGCCGGGTTTGCTCAGCGCCAGGTCGGCACGCCGAAGCACTTCTGAATGCGCGTCCTTGGGGCAGGCAAAATAACCCACGTAAGGTAAGACAGGCAGGTCGTTCAGGTCGTTGCCGATATAGATGACCTCCGCCTGGTTCACGTTGCGTTCTTTTATCAGTTGTTGAATAGCCTGGGCTTTGTCTTGCACGCCCTGGTAGACTTCGATTTTCAATTTGCGTGCCCTGGCGCTGACCACCGGATTTTCTTCCCTTGAGAGGATCAGGGCATGCACTTTACCGTGTTGACGAAGCAAATCCAGCCCCATGCCGTCTGAACGGCTGCAGATCACGCTTTCGCGCCCGTCCTGGTCGGTGATGACGGTGTCGTCGGTGAAGACGCCATCAAAATCCATCACCAGCAACTTCGGCTGAGCCGGGAATTGACGCCGGTTTTTGAGTGGGTCCACGGGCTCAAGTTTAGGATCTTGCATTAGCCTGGCGTAGCGCGCCATGTCGGCAGGGGTGTCGATGTCGACCGTGTAACGGGGGTCAATCAGCACCGGGAGAATGACGTCGCCAGTCAGCGAGCGTTTTTCAAGGATCGTACTCGTGCGAATAACATCGATATGCCCGGTCTGCCAGTAGGTCTTTGGCAGTTCCTGGCGCGGCGCGTTATAGGGCTCTTTCAGGTTAGGCAGGCTCAAAAGGGGCTTAAGCTGGTGCGAGTCAGGTTCGATCTGCCACATTTTGTAAGGATTTTGCCCGCTGGGAACCACGCCTCGCACGCAATCCGCCTGCGGGTTTGTGAGCATCAGCTCAATGGCTTCGTCGATCAAGCCGACGGGGCGGACGGGTGAGGTGGGGCGCAACTGCACCACAAACTCCGGGTGATAGTTTTCGTGTTCAGCCAGCCAGGCAAGAGCCTGCTGGAAAACCGGCAGATCGGTGGTGTCGTCCTGGGCGAATTCAGCGGGTCGCAAGAAGGGCGTTTCGGCACCCCACTGGCGGGAAACCGCGGCAATCTCTTCATCATCAGTCGAGACGATCACGCGGGTCACGTTCCGCGCCTGTAATCCTGCGGCGATGCTGTAAGCGATCAGCGGCGCGCCGGCAAAGTCGCGGATGTTCTTGCGAGGAATGCCCTTTGAGCCGCCCCTGGCTGGGATGAGTGCCAGCACTTCAGGTTTGCCTACCATGCCGTCCAGCCTCCGTCGACCACCAGGTTGCTGCCGGTCATGTAGCTGCTGGCATCCGAGCACAGGAAGAGCATGGCGGCGCTCATCTCATCAATGTTTGCCATGCGTCCCAGGATGGTGCGGGAAGAATACTGCGCCGTAAAGACCTCGTCATGCCCGTTGTAAACCCCACCGGGGGTCAGGGCGTTGACGCGGATGTTCTTGCCGGCATAATAGGCTGCCAGGTAACGCGTGAAGCCGAGCACACCGGCTTTGGTGACGGAGTAGTAGGCGGGCTTGAAAGACCGGGTGCCATCGGGGCGCTCGTAGAGCCGCTGATCCGGACCTGCCAGGCCGTAGGTGGAACAGATATTGATGATTACGCCCTTGCCCGCTACTAGCATGGGTTGCACGGCAGCCTGCGATGCGAGGAACATACCCGTCAGGTTGACGTCCAGCGCCTGGCGCCAGGAATCAAGCGAATAATTTTCAAAGGCGTTTGCGCCTTGCGAACCGGCATTGGCAGGGTCAAACTTTGGGTCAAGCGCGGCGCTGTTGACTAAAACGTCAAGGCTGCCAAAGATCTCCTGGGCGGCTTGCGCCATTGCCTTGGTGGATTGGGGATCGGTGACGTCCACGCCAATGCCTTCCGCGCGCAAGCCTTGCTCGCGCAGGGTGAGGGCGTGGGCATCCGCAGCGGCTTGCGCCAGGTCTGCCACCAGGACGTTCGCGCCTGCCTGGGCAAGCGCCAGTGAAAACTGCCGCCCCAAAAGGCCTGCTCCGCCGGTCACCACGGCTGTTCTGCCGTGGAGGTCAAATTTTTCAAGGATATTTCTCATGGTTTCCTCGTGTTAATATCGTCTGAATTCTACCATCAGGCAAGCCTGACCATGCAGCCGCCTTGAGAAGCAGACTGCTTGACTGCCAGTACAAGCTCCTGCGCTCGGATGCCGTCCGCGAGTGTGCAGTGCGGCAGGGTTTCACCCTGGCACAGATGCACAAAGGTAGCAATTTCGTCCAGGAACATCTGGTTGCGCTCAAAGCCCTCAGGAGGCACGAGAAGGCTCACTGCGCCGCTCTGCGCGTGGAAGATTTGTGCCTCCCCGGTGGCGTTATCCCAACAGATGCGACCATCTTCGCAGGTGATCTCAAGGGTATGGGAAGGCGGGCGCTGGTAGTAGTCCAGGTGCACGCTGGCGACCTCGCTGGAAGCAAAGCGGAGCATGATATCGGCGTGATCCTCCACGTCCAGTTCAAGCTCGCTCAGCTTGCCGGTCCAGGCGCTGACACCTTCGACTTCTCCCAGCAACCAGCGCAGGTAATCCAAAGGATGCGAGAGGGTGTTCACAACCCCACCGCCAAGATCAGCGCGGGCAGCGTAGGAGCGGCGGTAATCCTCCCATGGGTGCCAGCCCGGCAGGTATTCGCCCCAGTGGGCGCGCGTCGAGAGCGGCTTGCCAAGCTGACCGCTTTCCAGCAGGGTCTTTATTTGGTTCAGCACGGGGTGAAAGCGGAAATGGAAGCCTACCATGGTGGGCTTACCGCTTAGCGCAAGCGCGGATTGCAAATCAGCAAGTCCGGCAAGGCTGTCGGACACGGGTTTTTCAATCAGTAACGCTGCGCCAGCCCTGGCAGCAGCCAATGCCACTTCCAAGTGCAGCGCGGTAGGGTTGGCAACGATGACGCCATCCGGTTTTTCTGCAAGCGCGAGGCCTAGCTCTTTAAAAGTTGGCAAATCGCCAAGCTCCGCGTCCGGCAGGGTGGCCTGATGCGTGCGGTAGAGGAGGATGTCCTCCTGCCCGAGGGCGCGCAAATTGCGCAGGTGGCGCCTGCCGATCGAACCCAAGCCCGCAATTAAGAATTTCATCTTTCTCTCCGGTAACTGATTAGAAGTTACTCTTCCCTCCAGTAGATTTTGAAGATCCAATCATATAGCCGCATCAAAGGCCATTTGATGAGGCGCAGGTTCTTCAACTGAAACCCGCTTTTCTTTTCGGTGGGTTTGGCGGAAGCTTTTCCAGCCTGTTCTTTGACCCAGTCAGGAACCTGGTTGCTCATGTTTTGCATGTAAGGCTCGGCAGTCATCAGGCGCAAGAAGCCTGCGTCGTTGACCTTACCATCCAGTCGCTGCACTTGACCCATAGGGCGGTCCATCTCAAAAGGCAGAAACTGCTGCAGCACACGCTTGTACGCCAGGAACTGGTAGTGGATGGCTCCCAGGTAAGCGGGGACGTCCTTGTATTTAAGGACGGCATCCTCAAGCAATGCATACCGCTCCTTTGCTTCTTCTTCGCTTACGCCGAGGCTGGCGACAAACGAGCGGAAATCTTCCCACTTCAGGAACTTGCCAAACTGGATCTCAGCTTCAGGATC
>CAYUGV010000109.1:0-2879 GCA_964444335.1 uncultured Anaerolineaceae bacterium
GAAGATGGCATCGGCGCTCCACTACTTGATCACGGTAAAGCAATCGGTGCGATCTACATCCAAAGCTACGATAAGAACATTCGCTATACTGAAAAAGATGATGAAATCCTGGCTTATGTGGCGCAGCATATCGCAACCGCGCTTTCACGATTCAGGGCAGCTGAAGCGGAAAGACAAAGAGCCAACGAACAGGCGATTCTTTACAGTGTGGCTGAGGCTATTGGAAAGAGTCTGGATTTGAAGACAGTCACCCGGGTTGCCGGCGAGAATCTGCAAAAGATTTTTAATGCCGACGCAACGGGTGTCCTGCTGCTTGATGCCAAGCAAAAACTCATCACAAGTTATTACGAGTATGACAGGTTGGATGGAGGATTGCTTGAAAACGTGGAACCATTCCCGTTGGGTGTCGGATTGACTTCCAAGGTCATCACGACCGGTAAGCCGGTACTGGTGAATACATTAGATGAAGAGATTGCGAACGGAGCATATTTCCCGCCAGAATTAGTGGAACAAAGTTCCGGCTCAAATTCTCAATCCTGGTTGGGAGTTCCGATCATCATTAACGATCACCCGATTGGGGTTATTTTTCTGGCTTCGTACGAACCACACGCATTTAATGAAGGTCACACGCGTTTCCTGCAAACGTTATCATCCACAATCGGCACGGCCATCGAAAACGCGCGTTTGTTTGATGAGACCTAGCGGCTGCTCAAAGAAACCGAACAGCGCGCAATGGAGCTCACGATCATCGGTAGTGTACAGGAGGGTCTCTCGCATCATTTAGATATCGAAGGGATCTACAGGCTGGTGGGCGAAAATGTCCGCCAAAAATTTAATGCCCAGTGTGTAATCCTCGGTTCATTTATTCCGGAAGTTCAAAAAGAAAAGATTTGGTACGCGTTCGAGAAGGGGATGTATATTGAAAACCTGCCAGACAGACCCTACGACAGGATTCGCCAGTACTTGGTCGACACTGGCAGACCCTATTTCGATAATCACGTTACTGACGATAAGATGAAGCAAACCAGCAGCGAGGAGCTGAGAGGAACTGAAGTCCCCAAATCTGTGATGTTCGTGCCATTGATCTCCGGCTCAACGGTGACGGGGTATGTGAGCCTGCAAAACGTGGAATACCACGACGTTTTCACGAATAACGACCTCCGCCTGCTCACCACGCTGGCAAACAGTATGAGCCTGGCGTTGGAAAGCGCGCGTCTATTCGACGAGACTCAACGGCTGCTCAGCGAGACGGAACAGCGGGCAAATGAGTTGGCAGCTCTGAACGCCGTCAGCTCCGCGCTCGTAAAAGAGCTTGACCTGAATGGATTGATCCAACTCGTGGGAGAGCAGGTTGTGTCGGTCTTCAAGGGCGACATTGCCTATGTGGCTGTGGTCGATGAAGCAGCAGGAATGATCAACTTCCCATATGTTTATGGCGAACTTCAACCCCCGATCAAACTGGGAGAAGGTTTTACCAGCAAAGTGATCGAATCCGGGGATGTACTTCTAATCAACAAGGATTTGAGCCAGAAACGGATCGAGATTGGCGCGACGCAAGTCGGCAGGCAATCGCAATCTTACCTGGGCGTACCAATTTTTGTCAGCGGAAAACCGATGGGCGTGATCAGCGTGCAGAGCACGACACAGGAGGGCTTGTTTACAGAGGCGGACGCGCATCTTTTGAGCACCATTGCAACCAACGTGGGAACCGTGATGCACAACGCGCAGCTCTACAGCGAAGCCATGCTTGCCCGGGCTGAGGCGGAAAAAGCGAATAAAGCCAAGAGCGCCTTCCTTGCCAATATGAGCCATGAACTGCGTACGCCACTTAATGCCATAATTGGATTCACGCGTATTGTCCACCGCAAGGCGGAAGGATTGCTGCCTGAAAAACAGATCGAAAACCTGGAGAAAGTGCTCGTCAGCGCTGAACATTTACTTTCGCTAATCAATACCACCCTTGATATTGCCAAGATTGAAGCCGGGCGAATGGACGTGTTGGCGTCCAATTTCAGGATCACGCCGCTGATTGATCTGTGCATCAACACCACTACGCCCATGATCAAACCCAAGGTAAAACTGGACAAACAAATCGACCCGGACCTTGATCTGATCTTCTCAGACCAGGATAAGATCCGGCAAATTGTGCTCAATTTGTTGAGCAACGCGGCCAAGTTCACTCCCGAGGGGCATATTTTGGTGTCCGCCAGCCGCGAGGGAGAAGACCGGCTGCGCATCGACGTGGAGGATACCGGCATTGGGATAAGCCCAGAAGCCATGCCGCGAATTTTCAAAGAGTTCCAACAGGCCGATAACAGCACGACCCGGCAGTATGGCGGGACGGGGCTCGGCTTGAGCATCAGCCGCAACCTGGCGCGACTGCTTGGAGGAGATATCAGTGTCGTCTCCGAACCAGGCAAGGGCTCCACTTTCAGCCTGATCGTGCCCATGAGGTACAAGAGCCTCACTGCGCTTCAAGCGGAAAAGGAAACAATGCCTGTGACCACCCCTCTACCGCAGAGGGAGACTGAAAGTGAAATGCCAACAGCGACTGGTAATGAAATGAGAAAAAAGCGCATTCTGGTCATCGACGACGATCCCGACACGCTGTACCTCTTACAAGAGGATCTTGATCCGCTTGAGTTTATCCTCACGAGCGCGCTCAATGGTCTGGAGGGCTTGCGGTTGGCGCGTGAAAAACAGCCAGACGCAATCTTGTTGGACATTCTGATGCCTGGCATGGATGGATGGCAGATCCTGCGCGATCTCAAGGAAGACTCTGCCACGGCGAACATCCCCGTGATCATGCTGACGATCGTCGATAAAAAACCGCTGGGGTACCAATTGGGAGCTTCAGCTTATCTACTCAAACCACTCGA
>CAYUGV010000109.1:2979-4727 GCA_964444335.1 uncultured Anaerolineaceae bacterium
CCGGTTGGAAGAATCAGTAACCCGGGTGATGAAGAAACAGGGTTTACAGGGGCAGCAATTGGTGGATGAGATCACATCCGCATTGAAACAATCGGCAGTTGGCTATAAGGAATTGGGAGGTGACCATGAAAACCATCCTGATCGTTGAGGATACAGAACTCAATGTTGACCTGCTCACCCAGCTTCTGGAGGATGACTACCAGTTGCTGGTAGCCAGAGACGGTGCAGAGAGCATATTAGTCACTGAAAAAAATAAGCCAGATCTGATCTTGATGGATATCTCGCTGCCCGTGATGGACGGCTATGAGGCTGCGCGTCAGATCCACCAACGGTATCCGACGTTACCGATCATTGGAATTTCAGCAAACGCCATGAAAAGTGACCATGAAAAAGCGATCGCAGCCGGTTGCACAGACTACCTGACAAAACCTATCGACGAGAACATTTTACTGAAAAAACTGCAGGAGTATTTGGGGTGAGTCTATGAATACAGTATCCAAAATCCTGATTGTGGACGACGAACCTTTCAATGTGGATTACCTTGAACAGGAACTCGAAGGGTTGGACTGTGAGGTCATCAGTGCCAGTAATGGGCAGGAGGCGCTCGAGAAAGTGAGGGATGCCGCTCCGGATTTGGTCCTGCTGGATATCATGATGCCCGTGATGGATGGGTTTACGGTGCTCAGCCAACTCAAAGCGGAAGCCGCAACGCGAGATATTCCCGTAGTAATCATTTCAGCAAGTAATGATCTGAAGAGCGTGGTGAAGGGGATTCAGATGGGGGCTGAAGATTACCTACCAAAACCCTTCGAACCCACTTTGCTGCACGCGCGCGTCTCCTCCAGCCTTGAGAAAAAGCGCCTGCATGATCTGCGTGCACTCTATTTGAAGAGTCTTGAGCGGGAACTGGAAATCGCCAGGGAAATACAAATGAGCTTTCTGCCTACAGAATTGCCCACGATAGAGGGTTGGGAAGTGGCGGCGTATTTCAAGGCGGCACGCGAGGTCGCGGGAGATTTTTATGATGCCATCACGCTCCCCGATGATCAGTTCGTTTTTAATGTTGGGGATGTCTGCGGAAAAGGGATTGGCGCGGCTTTGTTTATGACCCTGTACCGCAGCTTGATCCGCGCGGCAACTACAACCACTTACTTAACTCCTGCTCGTGAAGGGAAGCTTGACCCGAATGCTGAGCGTTTGAAGCAAGCCGTCTCGTGTGCGAACAACTACGTGATGGAGACACATGAAGACGCCAAATTTACCACCCTGTTCATTGGATTGGTCGAGCTCAAGACCGGCAGGCTGACGTATATGAATTGTGGCAATGAATCGCCGCTTGTGATTCGGAAAGACGGATCGATGACAGAACTGAAACCCACCAGCCCGGCAATTGGGATCTTCAAGGGGATCGAATTTGCAATCGGGGAGACCATTTTGGAGAAGGATGACATGCTGCTGGCTTTTACAGATGGTATCACCGATGCCATGAATGGCGACAACAGCACCTTCGGAAGGCAGCGCCTGGAGGGTGTGGTTCGTAAGTTTTCAGGCAGCTGCTCAAAACTTTTGAACCTGCTGGTCGATGAGGCGCAGCAGTTTGCTGGCGGGGTTGAACAGTTTGACGACATTACGCTCCTGGCCGTGAAACGTACGGGAAACTAAAACGGGTTTTGAACTCTCCTATTCGTACTTGAACCGCCAGATTCCCACCACGAAAAAGACCAAGGCAAAGCCAAACAGCACCAGCA
>CAYUGV010000110.1:0-4689 GCA_964444335.1 uncultured Anaerolineaceae bacterium
ATTGGTTTGGTTATCGCGGTGGTTGGGCTGTTCCTGGTGAACTGGCAGCCAGCGAAACGCCCCGCATAAGTATTCTCTGAATTTTCTATTATATCAAATCTTGATTGATTGATCAGTGAAGCCGGCGCTTACGCAGCCACATCCATAATGGCTGCACGAGTTTACGGATAGTGTATTTCAGGGTCAATAAGGAAAGCTTCTTTCCCCCGTCACGGTAGTGCACACGCAGCATCTCCGGCCAGCAGCGGTCATCCGCGGCGATGGATTTCGCGCCTTCGTGCAGGCGGAATGCCGCCCAGAGTTCAGGCACATAGAGCAGCGGGGAATGGGTTGCCAGGCGCGTCCAGAGGTCATAATCCATGGCGAAGTAGAAGCTGTCGTCCAATGGTCCCACTTTGCGCCAGAGATCCGCGCGGAAGAAGGCGGTTTGCTGCGGAATGTGCACGTAGCCGCGCCGCAGCTTTTTCAGGTTGGTCTGGGCAGCCGGGAAGTTGCCGATTACCTTGCCTTCTGAGTTTATCCAATGGCAATCACCGTAGACCATAGCAACCTCGGGGTGGTCCTGCAGCTGGCGCACAGCCGCGCTGACAGCCCCCGGGTAGAGGATATCATCCGAGTTGAGCCACGCCAGGATCTCGCCGGTGGCACGCGCGAAGCCCTGGTTGATGGCGTCGGTTTGCCCCTTGTCTTTCTGGCTCTGCCAATATGCCAGGCGATCGGCGTATTTCTGGATAATTTCAAGGCTGCCGTCGCTGGAGCCGCCATCGATGACGATGTATTCAATGTTCGGATAGTCCTGCTCAAGCACGCTGCGCATGGTTTGCTCGAGGAAGCGCGCCTGGTTGAAGGAGGGGGTGATGATGCTGACTTTTGGCTTATCAGGCATGCTTTTCTTCCTTCTGCTGGCGTTTTTGATAGTGTTTCAGGCGCCACTTGGTGTGGCTCTGCCGCAGGTTTTGGGCTCCAAGCGCGCCAAGCGCGGCAAAGGCCATGCGTTTGAAAGTGCCTTTTGAGGTTGATGGCGCCAGGCGCAGCATTTTGGCGTAGGAACGTAACGCAGGCTTATATTGACCAGCTTCCACCAGGTAAAAGGCGTTCAAGCGGTGAGCACCCGCCCAGATCTTGTTGAACAATTTGCTGGATAACGGGTAAAAGCGCTGATCCTCACACAACCATTTGGCAAGCCGAAAGGCTTCTGCTCCAAAATCCTTTGCGTGGGCGATGTTCTTGGCATCCGAGTGGATGCGGGCTGCCGCCCAAACCTCCTCGGGCGCGTAATATGGCTCGGCGATGGCAGCCATTCTGAGCCAGAGCTGCACATCCAGCAGGTAGTTATAGTTGAGGTCGAGGTAGCCAGCTTGCTCCAGCACCGCGCGGCGCATGAATACTCCGGGCTGACCAATAATGTGGAAGGTCATCAAATCCGGCAACTTCCAATCGTCATAACGCATCAGGTTGAAAGCGTTGCCATGCTCGTCGATCGATTCGACATCGCTAAATACAAAAGAGCCTTCAGGGTGTAAGCGGAAGTCCTCGACCGCGCCCGCGATCGCACCGGGGTAATACAGGTCGTCCGAGTTGAGCCAACCGATGATCTCACCGGTAGCCTTGGCAAGACCCTTGTTGATGCCATCCGCCTGGCCTTTGTCCTTCTCTGAAACCCAACCTGCCAGCCTCGGTGCATATTGCTTGATGATCTCAACGCTGTTGTCCGTTGAGCCGCCGTCGATGACCCAGTATTCGATGTTGGGGTAATCCTGCTCAAGCACAGAGCGAATTGTCTGCTCGAGGAAGGCAGCCTGGTTGAAGGAGGGGGTGATGATGCTTACCAGCGGAGCGTCTTGCATTTTCTCATTATAGCCTGCTGCGGGCATTACCGAAAACACATCTGATCTGATGATTGGTCTTTAGCCAAACAGGCTCAAGTAATCAACCTTCTCGAAGATATCCAGCTTACCGCCGATGGTTGCGTCCAACACACGCCTGCCGGCTTTTTCGTAAGCCTGGCGGGCCATGCGGTAGCCCATTTCGGAGGTCTCCAGGTCCGGCAGCTGCCAGCGGAAGCCCTTGCCAAAGTAAGCAGCGGAGAAATGGTTGGGGTCATCGCCCTCAGATTGCACAGTGGTGTTGGGTTTGCCCTTGGTGGCGAAGCTGTGGTCGACGCCGATCAGGATCGCTTCCTTGAAGCCCATATGATAAGCCAGTTGCAGGCAGACATTGGTGACCGTGGCACCTTCCCAGACCCGGTTGCTCACATCGGTCGAAAACTTAGGGGTGGTGTAGGTGGTGTAGATGAAGTGCATCCAATCGTCCATTTGCAGCCACTTGCTGGCACGCCACGAGAAGAACTTGGGCATCTGCAGGGCGTTGAATTCGGGTACGGATTGTTCCACCACCAGGTCGTTGACGCACACCAGGCAGCTCGGGGTGAAGCCAAGCTCCTCAGAGGCGAGGAAGACCCGGTTCATACCGATCGCGAACTCGTTCTTGAGCCGGCTAAGATCGGTGTTCTTCAACGAAGGACCGTTCCCAACAATGAAGCATCGTTCACCTTTGTGGCCATCCTTGAGCTGAGCCAGCCTGCGGCGGGATTCGCGCCGCCAGGGGTGCAGATAAGCCGCGGGGAGTTCAGGAATACGCTTGATGAAGTCGTAGCCATTGCGGGCAAGGCGACCTAGCGTGGAAACTTCAGGGATTGCGTCTGGTTGGCTCATGCTCACTCCGTGCTCAAGCGGCAGGTTGCTCCGCCATCCGCCAGCAACCCCTGCCCGGTAATGAAGCTGGACTGGGCTGGGTCCGCGAGGAAGTAAATAACCGATGCGATCTCTTCGGGCAAGGCCACGCGTCCATTGACGGTTTTGGCTGCCAGGGCTGCCAGTTGGCTCTCCTCGGATGCTTCGTTGTTACGTCCGCGGTGGAAGCCGGCGCGCAGCATGGGCGTGTCGACCGCACCGGGCAGCACAGCGTTCACACGGATATTGTCCTTCGCAAACTCAATTGCCATGGCGCGGGTGAGGGCGAGCAAGCCGCCCTTGCTTGCTGCATAAGCGGCGATATTGGCGCTGGTAGCCACGGCGTGCACTGATGAAACATTCACGATCGCGCCGCCGCCTTCCGCCTTCAGGAGCGGGTAAGCCAGCTTGGCGCCCAGGAAAACCGAGCGCAGGTTGGAAGCCATCACCATATCCCACTCTTCCACAGTTGTCTCAACCAGGGGTTTGGTCACCTGGAAGGCGGCGTTGTTCACCAGCACATCCAAAGTTGACGAAAATTGGGTCGCCTGGGCAATGATTTTCTCGAGGTTTTCCGGCACGGAGATATCCGCCTGGATGAACAAGCCATCGGCAGGGAATTCCGCATAGACACTCTGCCGGTCCACGCCGATCACGCGGAACCCGCGTTCACGGAAAAGCTTCACAGTTGCCCGCCCCACACCCCCTGCGGCGCCAGTGATCAGGATGGTTTTCTTTGACTCGCTCATAGTGTTTCCTCTTCTCTACGCATTAATCGCGTTTTTCGAGCGCTTTGAGGCTGGCAATATCGCCCACCGGGATATCGAGCCCGATCAGCAAGTTGCGCAAGGTGTTCCAATGGACCCGTTCCCAGTAGAACGGACTGCTGTTTGTGTTGTGGGGTGAGAGCAGAACGTTATCCATCTGCAAGAGCGGGCTTTCGAGCGGCAGGGGTTCCTGCTCGAACACGTCCAGCGCTGCGCCTCGCAGGCGTCCCTGTTGCAGTGCCTCAATCAGCGCGACCTCGTGTACTACCGGTCCGCGCGAGGTGTTGATCAACACCGCATTCGGTTTGACCAGGCGCAGGGTTTCCGCGTTGATCAGATGATAGGCGGAGGGGGTCAGGGAAGTGTTGAGGCTGATGTAATCGGCGCGTTGCAGCAGGTCCTCCAGGGTGGTCATCTCCACGCCATTTTCCACCAGGAAGTCCGGCGCGATCTCGACGATGTCGTTTCCCAGCAATTTCATACCAAAGGCGCGCGCTCTTCTCAGGACTGCTTTTCCGCAGTTGCCTACACCAACCACACCAATGGTCGATTCGCTCAGAGTATGCCCGGGGATCTTGTCCCAAACGCCATTTTTCATGGCGCGGTCCATCCAGGGCTGCAGGCGGGCAAAGTTGAGCATGCTGCTTATCACGCTCTCAGAGACAGGCACGGTAAAGGCATTGGGGGTGTTCATTACCCGCACACCCATCGATTCCGCTGCTTGCTTATCGATCGAGTCAATGCCGGTGCCCCACTTGGAAATGACCTTCAGGGCAGGCAGGCAGGCTTTGATGACATCGGCGTTGTAGCGGTCATCACCGCAGACGGCGCCCTCGAACTGACCGGCATAGCGCAGGATTTCCTCAGCTTCAAGCCGTTCGTGGACTTCCGGGATGATGGGGTTAATATCAAAATGCTCCAGAACGGGACCAAAGCGGTCCATGAAAGGCAGCATGTAAGGGGCAGAAACTAACACATTCTTCATGAAAACAACCTCATTATTGTTTTTGGTGTGCCATCAGCGTCTCGGCGATGACAAAATCCAGCTCCACGTCGATATCGGTGGCTTCGCGGGCGTCAATCTCGAACATCATCGGTCTCTCTCCCAAGCGGTTGCGCTTTGAAATCAGGGTCTCGCGGGTGAAAAGGTAGATGCAGGAGTTTTCTTCATAGATAGGGGGAAGGTCCTG
>CAYUGV010000111.1:0-4678 GCA_964444335.1 uncultured Anaerolineaceae bacterium
TGCTCCATAATCCTCATAACTACGGATTGAGGGGCTGCCAACGCGCTATTTCATCAAAAGCGTTGCTCCCTGCTAAATTCACACGGCTGGAAGCAGCCCATAATGTGATCCGGGGCATCAGCGGTAGGGCAGGAAGAAAATCCTCCGGCATATTTACCCTGTCAGCAGGTTTCGGTAACAATTCCGCGTTCTGAACCGCTGTACAGATTGTGTCAAAATCAGCATCCGCCAGTCCAGCCAGGTTGGTTCCTATCCAATAGTTGCCGTTATTGGGAATGGCATCCGAGCGATAAAGCTCACAGGTGTTGGCGGGGGTTGGCTGCCAACTGACCAGCGCCAGGTCAAAATTACGCCCAAAAAGCGGACCTTCCGGGCCAGGAGCAAAGAGTTGATCTGGCGCCAACGCCTGGTGGATCACCTGGATCCCGCACTGCCCCAGCCGCCGGATAATTCCCTGGCTGACTTCATTATCCATCGCCGAGATGCCGCTGAGCAGGTTGATTGAGAAAACGGTGCCATCCAGCACGTTTTCAACCCCGCTTGCTTTTCGGGGGGCATTGGGCTCGGCCGCGTCGACCAGCCAGCCGATTTCGTCCAGCAAAGCCTGCGCTTCTGCCAGGGTGCCCTTTGGTGCAAAATCGGGCAGGGTAAAACCCTCCGGTAACCTTGCGCCCAGGACTTCAGTCGCAATTGGTTCTGCTGTCAGGCAGGATGCAATTGCCTGGCGGGTACGCAAATCTCCAAAGAAGTCCTGGCGCACCGCCGTCCAGGGCGAATAGCCGCTGTCGTACGCAGCGGGCTGGATGCCAAAGACTAATTGCTGTACCAAATCGAAGTTCTCCGCCACCAAGCTGCCGCCTTGCGCCAATCCCGTCAGCACATCCCTGCCCTGCCCTTCAAGGTGGTAGCTGGGATCAAGAACGTCACACTCACCGCTTGCCAGCTTGCTGATAGCCTGCTGCAGATCAGGTTCAACATGGAAAACGACTTGATCGTAAGCGGGTTTGAGGCTGTAATACGGATTGCGTTCCAACTGGATCTCGGAACCGGGAGTACGATTCACAATCTGATACGCGCCCCATGCAATTGGGGTGTCATTCACAGTTGCGGTGGAGGCAATCTCCGAGGGGGTCATTTCAGCAAGCTGGGTTGCAGGCAGAGGCAGAAAAACAAGTTCTGAAAGATCAACCGGAACAAATCCAGGAATGCCCTTCCATGTGACAGTGGTGTCATCAAAGGCTTCGATGCCTGCGGTACGGTCAAGCAGCCAAGCATCCTGCGGATTACGCAGATCGTTCGCCACCTCGTAAGATAAAACGAAGTCGGCAGCGGTCACCGGGCTGCCATCCGACCATAATAAACCGGGAGCGATTTTATATTCGACTGTCACTTGCAACATCTGCAAGGGTTCGGACGCGGTCCAGGCAGCCGGCTCACCTAACTGACCATCTGTTACAGGGTGGATCAGGGAGCCTTCCTTTAATACTACCAGTTTTCCGTTGCCGTCCAGCACATTCATACCTGGTTTAACGTCAATGGCTGTTTTTGAAGCCTGAGCATTGGCATAGGTGGGCATTTGGTCGAACAAAATACTTGTATCGTAGAGAGCCGCAAAGACGCTTTGTTTCGCCAGAGAATCACGCCCTTCGTAGCGGAAAAGGCTACCCGGGTCTTCTGCCAGGCAGATGTTTAACACTTTGGGTGGTTCTGGCGTGAGAGTTGGGGTTGGGGGCAATTGCGTTGGCTGGCTAAGCGTCGCGGTTGAGACAACCATCGGAGTCGAATTCGTGCCGCAGGCTGAAATCAGAAATGCCAGGCAGAGTAAAGCCAGCAAAGCGTTGCGTCGCATGGATGTTGAAGGTTTCAAAGACAATCTCCTAAACTTCGTCGTCTTCCTGTGGGTCGCCAAAGCGCAACCGCAGATACGATTCGTACCTGCGCGGGTCGATCCGGCCGCACTCTGCTGCTTTGCGGACCGCGCAACCCGGTTCGTGGCTGTGGCTGCAGTCGTTGAACTGGCAATCCGGCACCAACGGCGCGATTTCCCTGAAATAGGCATCCAGTTCTTCGTTCTGGGTGTCCCAGAGCGCAAGGGTGCGCAGCCCGGGTACATCAGCGATGTATCCGCCGCCTTCAAGCGGGTAGAGCTGCCTCACCTGGGTGGTGTGGCGCCCTTTTCCGCGTCCGACACCTTCGCTCAGCGCGCCGACTTCCAGGTGGAGGTTTGGAAAAATGGCATTGAGCAGGCTGCTTTTACCTACGCCTGATGGGCCGGCGAGGGTGCTTAGTTTGCCCTGGATGCACTCGCGCAGAGCATCAACGCCCTGCCCGGTAACAGCGGAAGCGTAAATAACATCATACCCGATGGAGCGATACATGCCAAAAAGCTTGTCCACCTGCTCGATCGGCATCAGATCGATCTTGTTGACCACGATGACTGCCTTGATGTGCGCTCTCTCAGTGACCACCAGGAAGCGGTCGAGCATACGCAGGCTCGGGTCTGGCTGGGTGCAAGCAAAAACCAGCAGTGCCAGGTCGGCATTGGCCAGGATGATCTGTTGGTAACCGTAACTGACGCCCGAGAGCTGTCGTGAAAAAACAGATTTCCGCGGGAGCACTTCTTCGATGCTACCTGTGCCATCCTCGTGGATAGCTATGCGCACGTTATCCCCCACCGCCACCAGGTCTCCTTGCGCCTTTCCTTGCCGCAAACGTCCACGCAAGCGCGTTTGGATATCGCCTTTCTCCGTCCGCACAGTCTGGTAGCCTGCTTGCGAACGAATCACAAAACCTTGAGTATGTTCACTTTGAGAACTATCGGAAGACGGAGGCTGCGAAGCGCCCAAACTCATTCCCCTTCTGGTACTGCGGGTACGTAAGGACTATCTTCCCAGGGCATGGTGCCACCGGTATTTTGGAGGTTAGAAAAGTAGAGGGAAACCGCCCGTCTAAAGAGCGGCGCCGCCATTTCGGAACCTTCGCCAGCATTTTCAAGAATCACAGCCACGGCTATATCAGGGAGGTTCGGATCATTCTCGAACGTATAGCCGCCGAACCAGGCATGAGATGTTCCAATTGGGTTCTCGGCAGTACCAGTTTTTCCAGCGATCTTATAGGGATAATTCCGGAATTGGAATTGCGCCGTGCCGCTTGGATTGCTGACCACCATGACCATGGCTTGTTGAATGGCTTCCAGGGTCGCTGGCTGCAAATTAAGTTTATGGGCAACTTTTGGCACGAAGGTGTAAACAGGATCCTGCCCGGTTAGTCCAATCTTTTCGATGAGCGTGGGCTGATAGAGCGTGCCGCCGTTGCCCACAGCCGCTATAAAAGACGCGACCTGGAGCGGGCTCACCTGCATGGTGCTCTGCCCAATTGCCATCTGCACATATTCGCTGATCTCGGTTGGCTCTGGATTGATGCTGCCGGCGAAGTCCGGAATCTCAATGCCGGTTGGTTTACCCAACCCGAAATCAATCGCCACGTCGGGGATGGAAGTGCGGTAGCCTTCATTCCATAAAGAATAGGCGATGTGCCAGAACCAGGGGTTACAGGACCGCATCAGCCCTTCCTGCAGGGTCAATTGTCCTGAAGGTCCGAAACCACGGGCTACCGTCCAATCCTCGCCAACCCAACCGTCCAACTCTCGCCAGTAACTGTCACAATAATAGGAAGAGTCCGGTTGATAGACACCCGTTTCAAGCGCCGCCGCCATGGTGATGATTTTGAACACTGAGCCGGGGGGATAAACCCCCTGGGATGCCCGGTTGTACATGGGGTTTTGCGGATCCTGGGTGATCTCGGCAATCGAATACGAAGTGTAATAAGGCGCAATAAAAACGTTAGGATCATAGCCCGGGTTGGAGACCATGGCAATGATCTTGCCAGTGTCGCGCTCCATCACCACAATCGCGCCGACCATGTCGCCAAAGCTTTGCTGAAGTTTATATTGATAGGCACTATTAATCGTGCTGTAGATGGACTGGGCGGGTTCGGCAGGGACACTGGCGATCTTGGTCAAAATCTGCCCCTGGGGATCCTTGACATACAGTTCCGCGCCGTGCTTGCCCGCAAGATACTGCTCACCCCAGGCTTCAAGACCAGATGCGCCAATCTTTTCTTCGCCGGTGTAGCCCAGTCGCTGGTATTTTTCCAATTCTTCTGCCGGCACGGTCAAGACAAAGCCAGTCACATGCGGCGCAATCCCGCCATCGTGATAAAAGCGGGAGCGGAAATCAGAAAGGGAAATGGCGTCATAGCGGGTCAGCCGGTCGTAATACTGGTTGGCGGTGTCCAGGGTGACGTCACCGATTACGGAATATTGATAATCAGCTGTGTTTTCATATTCGGCATAAATGGAAGCTTCGGAACGGTCGAACATCTCCGCCAAAAGCGAAACCATTCGGCCTTCGGTATCGGGGTTTATTTTGCCCGGTGTGACCATAACGGTCACAGCGTCTTCGAAAGACACCAGGGGATAGTTGTCTGATGCATCAGAGGAATATATATTGCCACGCGCTGGCACTTCAATCACCAGTTCCAGGTAATTTCCGCCTGCCAGTTCGGGCAGCATCATGCCAGCTTCCCACTGTACACGCCATTCGCCATCTTCCAGGGTGAGGTTCATGATGGTGTCGCGTGAGATCTCATTCATCAGTGCGGTGCTGTAGCGGATCTC
>CAYUGV010000112.1:0-4673 GCA_964444335.1 uncultured Anaerolineaceae bacterium
CCGGCTGACTCTCTTACTTCCACCGGTGTCTTCCCTAATCCCCTGGCGATTTCCGAAACCTGTTCCACGACGCTGGCAGGGGTAGACAGCCCAGGAATGACTTCCACCAGCTTCATGATTGGCGCGGGGTTGAAAAAGTGCATTCCCACCAAGGGATGACTTAGTCCCTGAGCGATCTCTGTAATTGATAAGGAGGAAGTATTGCTGGCAAAGATGCATTCGGGTTTGGTAATCATGTCCAATGCTTTGAAAGTCTCTTTCTTGATTGAAATCTCTTCCAAAACAGCTTCAACGACCAGGTCACAATTCGCGCAGTCTGCGATAACACCTGCAGTTATCCGCGCATTCACTTGGTCAGCAACCGCCTGTTCCAGTTTTCCGCGATCCACCCTGCTCTGCAGTCCTTTGGCAATACGCTGCTGCCCTTTTTGAGCAAACTCGAGATTGATATCCGTGAGAACAACTTCGTAACCTTCCGTTTGAGCGAAAGCCTGGGCAATCCCACTGCCCATGGTGCCTGCTCCAATCACTGCTACTTTCATAGTTTCTCCTTTTAGCAAAGCAGCCTGAAAAGATCAGGCTGCTTGTAGAATACATTAGCGATTCTTAAAGGCTTTATCTTTACGCTTTTGCATGAAAGCCTGCATGCCTTCTTTTTGGTCTTCGGTCGTAAAGCAGTTGCTGAATAGTCCGACCTCGTGCTGGATTGCTTCTGCAATCGGCATGTCGAGGCCTTCATTCACCGCTTTCTTGATATTTCTGACGGCTATCGGAGCATTACTTGCGATGCGATTGGCAATTTTCAGGGCTTCAGCCAAGAGTTCTTGCTGTGGAAAAACACAGCTCACCAAACCAATTTGGAGCGCTTCTTCTGCCTTGATATTCCTGCAAGTGAACAGCAATTCCTTCGCTTTCGAAATCGAGCCTATCACCCTGGCAAGCCGCTGAGTGCCACCAAAACCAGGTGTAATGCCAAGCCCAGCTTCAGGCTGACCAAAAACAGCGTTCTCACTGCAGATGCGAATATCGCAGCTAAGCGCCAGCTCATTTCCGCCACCTAAAGCATAGCCATTAATTGCCGCAATTACGGGAATAGGAAAAACCTCAATTTTTCGGAAAAGCGCGTTACCAGTCTCGCTGAAAAGCCTGGCCTCGCTTTCGTTAAAACAGCACATCTCAGCCACATCCGCGCCGGCAATAAAAGCCTTCTCTCCCGCACCCGTGATCACCAGGCAGCGAGTAGCATTAAGATCCACCGTATCCAGGGTTTCATCCAGCTCGCTTAAAACAGCACTGTTGATCGCGTTCAGCGATTCTGGTCGGTTGATAGTGATCAGTCCGACCTGCCCGATCATTTCGAACTGAAGGTTAACCATGCCTATGCCTCGGGTTTTGCGATCGCAGTGGCGCAGCCCATGCCGCCGCCGATGCATAGTGTTGCCAGGCCCAACTTCGCGCTTTCCTGGCGTTTCATTTCATGAATGAGTGAGACAAGAATACGGCAACCGGATGCACCGATGGGATGCCCCAAAGCGATTGCTCCACCATTAACATTCACTTTATCCGGATCCATGCCCAGGTCGCGTAAAACAGCGATAGACTGAGCCGCGAAAGCTTCATTGCCTTCGATAACATCGAAATCCGAGATGGTTTTGCCCAGTTTTTCCATTAGTTTCCTGGTGGCTGCCACGGGACCAATGCCCATGATTGAAGGATCAACGCCTTCCAAAGCGCTGCCAAGCCAGACCGCCTCGGGTGTAACGCCTAGCTCACGTGCTTTTTCCTCGCTCATCACGACCACGGCTGCAGCGCCATCATTGATAGTGGAAGCATTGCCAGCAGTGACCATGCCATCCGGCTTGAATGCAGGCTTTAGCTTGGCCAGTCCCTCAGCGGTTGCATCCGCGCGGATACCCTCATCCTCGACGAAATCAATCACATCGCGCTTGACACGAATCTGTACGGGAACAATTTCGTCCTTGAATTTTCCTTCAGCCTGGGCTTTGGCAGCTTTTTGCTGAGAGAGAGCCGAGAATTCGTCCAATTCCTGGCGGGTCAGGTGCCATTGTTCTGCCACGTTTTCAGCCGTGATGCCCATGTGCAACTGGCTGAAGGCATCTGTCAGACCATCATTGACCATCGTGTCGACCAGTTTACCATCACCCAAGCGGTATCCTGCGCGCGCAAGGGGAAGCGCGTACGCGGAAGCCGACATGTTTTCCATACCACCCGCAACCACCACGTCTGCCTCACCAAGCAAGACCATCCTGGCTGCCATGTTGACAGCCTCAAGTCCGGAACCACAAACGACGTTGATGGTCACTGCCGGGGATTCGATCGGAATGCCGGCATTCACCGCAGCCTGGCGCGCAACGTTTTGCCCCTGCGCAGCCTGCAGAATGCAGCCCATGTAGACCATGTCCACATCAGCGGGTTGGATCCCTGCCCGGCGAACGGCTTCCCGGATGACGACTTCACCAAGTTTTGCTACGGGAACGGTTGAGAGCATACCGCTCATCTTCCCTATCGCAGTACGACACGAGCCGGCAATGACGATTTTCTTATTCATAGACGATACCCTTTCTCAAAGGATCTGGGGGTGAGTTTTGACAGAAAACAAGCGCAGTTTAAGTCAAGGCGAGTTGTGATCTGCCTCCCAGACCGGATTGTTCGCCTGTATTATCTCATAGAATCCCTTCCCTACCTCCCCCTTTTTCCTTTCCCGAATGATAATAATGACGATTCTGAAACTTCGCCTTATAAGCCTCTTTACCCTTTGAAACACTTACAATTCTTGACATTAGAACAATTGTTCTATATAATTAGAACATGGAAAGCTCACTGATACCCTTCAGCACTCCCCTGCCCTCCAGGCGTTTCCTGGCCATTGGCACACACGCGCTTTCCGACAAAATGCTGGAATTGATCGCCAAACTGAGCCTTGCGCAGCGTGTAACCGTGCTGGATTGCGGCAATCGTTCCAACATGTATTCGGTTGCCAAACTGATCCGCCCTTACACCTCCGACCCCGTGCGGGTCATGTGCAACATCCGCCTTTCACGCGCCTTTACGTGTTACCAGGTGCTGGCCATGCTGCAGGCAGTGGCTGCCAACCCGCCAAAGGAGCCGCTGGTGGTGCTGGATCTGCTGGCGACTTTTCTCGATGAAGACGTCGAGCTTAAGGACGCGCAGCGTTTGCTGGACCACAGCCTTGGTTTGCTGACGCAACTGAGCAATTCAGCGCCCGTGGTCATCAGTGTACGGCCGATCCCGCTGATTGCCCACCAACGGGTTGTTTTGCTTGAACTGCTCAAAAACAACGTGGATGTCTGTTGGGAAGAGCCGCTCGCGCTGCAAGCCGCTCAACAAACACAAATGCTACTCTTCGGATGAGGTTCTTATGGGACGCACCATTGCTTCAATCACACAAACCTGGCAGGAAGAGGAAGCCGCACTTAATCGCTTCAAGCGCGCCCTGCGAAAGGATGACCAAATCCTTTTGGACGAACTCCTGGTCATGTCGCGCCTGCACCTGGCAGAAGCATCTTATGCTTCCAATCTTTATCCGCTGGACATGTACCTGATCGCCATCCTGCTGGAGCTTTACAAACAACTCAAATCTGTGCAAAAAACGTTGCCCAATGCCGATCCCTTTAAAACCGAACGCGTCGAGGCAGAAAAGGAAGATGAATTCATCCAACTGCTGAATGCCACCGTTTCAGCCTTGTTTGATGCCCCGCCAAAGGAAACGGCAGTAGACCTGGTGGAAATCCCCGCAGAAGTGCAACCGGAACCTGCCAACGCCTTGAACTATGCCGACTTCGAGGAGGCGCCCTGATGACCTTCCGCGGCTGGCTGCTGGACCTTTACCTCAACCAGGAAGAAGGATTGACGTTATGGTTCATTGGGGAAGATGATCGCCGGGTGTGTTTCAAGCAGGCTTTCCCGGTCAGTTTTTACGTTGCCGGTCCCAATGAACAACTGCGCGCGCTCTGGAAGCGTGTAAACGGCAAAACGGGCGTTTTGGGGCTCAGCCGCAAGCAAAAGCAGGATGTGTTTGTAGCAGACCCGGTAGATGTGATGCAGATTGACATGGACTCGCCCGCCAACCAGGTCAGCCTTTTCCGTGACATCGAAGCTGCTTTCCCCGACCTGACCTACTATGATGCAGATGTCACCATCGGCACGCGCTACATGGCTCGCCATGGCGCTTTTCCATTGGCACTGTGCGAACTGGAAGCAGATGAAAACCAGATCATCCAGTCCATACGTCCTCTCAACACCCGCTGGGACCTGATACCCGACCTGCCGCCGCTGCGCATCCTTGAATTGAAGCCGGATTGCGACCCAAACCGCGGGAAGGTGCGCTCGCTGCTCATGCGCACCGATCGCTTTACGCAGCAGATCCCGCTTGACTCTGGCGGCGAATACCTGCGAATGATTGACGAAGCGCTGGCAACCTATGATCCGGACATTTTTGTTACCGACTGGGGCGACAGCTGGCTGATCCCCTTTCTGAGCGCGCAATCGGAAGAAAAAGGCATCCCCCTGCAGCTCAACCGCGATGCCACGCGCCCAGTGCGATGGCAGAAGGAAACAACCTACTTTTCTTATGGGCACATCATTTATCGTCCGGAAGAAGCCCACCTATTCGGCCGCTGCCACGTGGACCG
>CAYUGV010000113.1:0-4619 GCA_964444335.1 uncultured Anaerolineaceae bacterium
GCCCAAACGGAGCTATTCGCCACGCCGCCGGAGAGACGCGCGAATTGGAACTGACCCAGGGGCGGGCGCAGGCGTTTGATGTGGAGGGCGGAGCTGAAAACCACCCCCTCATAAACCGCAAGAAGCAAGTTCTGGACGGTGTGTTCACTGGAAAGATTGAAGAAGGCTGCTTTGGCACCCGAAGTCGTGGAGGAGTCGAAGAGATAAGGGATAAATACCACCTGGCTGATTTCAGGATCCGTCTCTGAGACAAGCCTGTCGCACTGCTGGTAGAGTTCTTTGCGGGAAAGAGAGGGATATACAGGTTTCAGTAGGTTTTCGACGAACCAGTCAAAATTGCTGGCAGAGGTCGCGCTTGAGTCCTCCACGAGAAAATGATCCGGGAGATAAGAAAGCGTGACCGTGTTCGCGTTGCGATCGTAATCCGTGTTGGCGGTTTTGCTGAGGTACTCATTGATCGACCACGTGCCAGCGACCAGGCAGAGCATGCTCTCGTCGAGCACACCACTTGCCAGTGCTGCCGCGTCAATGTCAAAATAGCCGGCAACGACAGGTGTTCCCGGATGCAGACCTGTTCGTTCAGCAGCCAACGTAGTGACCTTACCTGAAATGGCAGTGCTCTCCTGGCAGGGCGGCATGAGCCGGAAACACTCACTGATTCCCAGTATCCTGAAAATTTCAGGGTCAAACGAGCGGGTGTGCAAATTGCACAAACAAGTGGAGGATGCTTCGGTGATCTCGGTGGAGAACTCGCCTGTGAGGTGAAAGCGGATCAAGTCTTTGATGCCCAGACAATAAGCACTGGATGCCAGCACTTCCGGGCGGTTATCGCGGAACCAGGCCAACAAGGCTGCGGGCTGCGCGGACCAGGTGGTTTGGAGGGTGAGGGGGTAGATGGCGCGCTCTGCCCCGCTTTCACGAAAGGCGTGGCAGTAACTCGAGGCGCGGGAGTCGGTTGAGACAATGCAGGGGTAGGTTGCTTCGCCGTTTGCGTCCACAAGGCAGATGCCATTGCCGTAGCCGGTTAGACCAACTGCCACGATTTGCTGAGGGGAGATGCCTGCCAGGGTGATCGTTTCACGGATCGCCTCGGCGTTGGCGTTCCAAACTGCGTTGGCATCCCTTTCGGTGAAGCCCGGAGCGGGCATTAACATCGCAACGCGACGCCTGGCAGCGGCAACCTGGTTCCCCTTGTCATCAAAAAGCACGCACTTGATCTCGCTGCCGCCATTATCGATGCCCATCAGATATTGTGTCATTTTCAGATCCTCTTGTCAGCGATTGCTGCTTTCATACAGGTTTCATCGCGTTTTAGCATGAGAAAGGGTAGATCAGACCTTTTTTGCACCTTTTCTCATGGAAAATGCTGGATAAAAGCTTGAACTGGTATATAATAACACACAACTTATCTAATTAAGTTGCCATTAATTTTATAATGCCATTTTTGAGGAGGCTTCATTTGACCCAAAAAGCTGATATTTTACTGAGATCCACGGCAGTTTTTACTTATCCGAATGATCGCCCCTTTGATGGCTTTGTTGCCATCCGCGGAAATCGCATCCTTGCGGTTGGGTCGGGGGAAGACACGCAGTATATTGACGAACACACAATAGTCTACGAACTCGGATCAAAGCTTGTCTGCCCGGGTTTCGTGGATACTCATTGCTTTTTCACTGGCTATTTGCTGACCCAAAGCGGAGTAGACCTTTCTGGGTATTCGGAATTGCCAGGTTTGCTTGAGGCGGCAAAGGCGTATGGCGCGACCCTCCAGCCTGGCGAACCTGTGTTGCTTGGTCGGGGTGTGCGCGCTGATTTACCGCAGCCATCGGAGAGCCAACTCGACGGGTTGTTTGGCGGTAAGCCGGTGATCCTGTTCCTCGACGGCACCTGCTGGATGAACGAGTCCGCCAAATCCAGGTACGCCTTCACCCCCGAAACCTGCTGGTCTGAGAGTTATTGGCGCTTGCTGCGGGATGTTTTGGGTGACCTCGCAAAATCTGTGCCGGCGTATGAGCAGTACCACGCCATGTTGCACGCTCGCGGCGTTACTTCCACCAAGGAAATGGGCTTTGACGACTTCTACGGCTTTGCCGACGCGTTAGCCGCCCTGGAGAATGATCGCAAACTGGCGATGCGGGTGCACTTTATGAGTCAACCGGTTGGCGCGCCGATGAACCTGGCGTTTGGGCAGGAGATGCGCGAGCGATTCAAAGGCGACTTTGTGCGTTTCTCTGGTTACAACCAGATGACCGATGGTTCCATCAGCCAGATGGAAGGCGAAATGAAACAGCCCTACGAGGGCACTGAGATCTACTGCGCCAAGAAAATCGACTGGGCGGGGCTTGAAAAAGACGCCCTGGCAGCAGACGCGCATGGGTTCCGCTTTTCGCTGCACGCCCAGGGCGATGGCGCGATCGCCAGGACGCTGGATATCTTCGAAAAATGTGCCAAAGACGAGAACAGCAAGCTGATCAATCGCCACGCGATGACGGACCTCGAATGCAGTGATCCCAAAGATCTTGAACGCATGGGTCGGTTGGGTGTGATCGCTGAGGTCTATCCCCAAATCATGTCCATCGCCGACCGCGAAAGCAAGGTCGCGATGATCAAGGAAAAGATCGGGCTCGAACGTGGGAAGAACTACTGGAACCGACGCAAGATGGTAGATTCCGGCGTGATGCTCTCCTGCGCGACGGACCTACCCCTGGTGGTCGACAACATTCCTGAGTCGGTCTACCACTCTGTGGGAGGTCGGTTCCCCGAGGGAGGTGAGCCTTTCAACCCCGGCAATACCATCACGCTGGCAGAACTGCTCACTGCCTGGACGTATGGCGGGCAATATAACCTCCAGAGTGAGGATAAATTGGGGAGTTTGGAAGCAGGCAAACTCGCGGATATCGCGGTGGTGGATACCAATCTATTCGATATGCCGGTAGAGAATGTTCGGCAGGCAAAGGTGTGCCTGACGATCGTGGACGGCAAGGTGGTATTTTCCAGTTTAGAAGACTGACCTGGTGACAGGAAACAAGCACTAATAATAGAATAATTAAAGAAGAAATTTTTAGGAGGAATGGAAATGCTCAAGTTTGATGAGAAAAAGAAGGTTGAAAGTGTTCGGGGCGCATTGGCGTTACGCCCTGCGATCGAGAAGGTTGTAGATGAGATACTCGAGGTTGGGTTTGATAGGATTTATTTTATGGGGATTGGTGGAACCTGGGCTTCGAGCTTGCAGGTGGAAACCTATCTGAAGGCGAACAGCAAGTTGCCAGTTTTCAGCTCCAACGCGGCTGAGTATCTGACCACCGGCGACAAGAACCTGACGGAAAAAACCGTGATGATCTTTTCCTCTGTGACCGGCAGTACGGTTGAGATGGTAGAAGCAGTTAAAAAGGTCAAAGCTGTTGGCGCGAGAGTGTTTGCTTTTATCGACAACCAAAAGGCGGAACTGGCGAAACTGTGCGACTACGTGATTTCCTATCCGGAAAACGAGCAATTAAAGTTCTTCATGGTAGCCAATTACTTGATGCACAAGAGCGGCGAGTTCCCAGAATATGAGCGATATAACCAGGAAATGGAAGCGCATCTGCCCCAGGCTTTGGTGGAGGTCGAGAAGTCCGCGGATGCATTTGCGGCGCAATTCGCGAAAGAAAAGTATGAATACTTAAAAGCGCACCCCGACATGCCGCATTACTTCATCGGTTCAGGCACGCAGTGGGGGGCAACCTACTCCTACGCGATGTGTTACTGGGAAGAGCAGATGTGGGTCCGGTCGAAGTCAATCCACTCCGCCGAATTCTTCCACGGCATGCTCGAGATCATTGAAGCCGAAACACCGGTGACCCTGTTCCTCAACGAAGATGAGCAGCGTCCCTTAGGGGAACGTGTGGCGCGCTTTTTGCCCCAGGTGTGTAAAAATTACACCATCATCGACTCGAAGGATTATCCGCTCGAGGGCATCAGCCCGGAATTTCGCGGGTCTGTCTCGCACCTGGTGATACACGCGGTGAACAACCGTGTGGATGTGCACATGGAGCACGAGCTCAGGCACCCCCTGCAGATCCGACGCTATTATCGCCAGTGGGATTATTGATCTTCGTAAGGTAAACCGAAAAAGGAGAAACAGGACAAATGTCACGAATTACAATGAAAAATTTCTCGGTGATGAGCGTGCAGTATGTGCACTATTCATTCGATTACTACCTGGACTCGCTGCAGAAGTGCGGGCTTTCCAAGATCGATCTTTGGGGTGGGATCCCGCATTATTGCCGGTTGGATTACCCCTGGGCGCCGGATGCCGAAAAGCGTATCAAAGAATTGCGGAAGGGCATCGATTCCAGGGGGCAAAAGGTGGTCGTCTATACCCCCGAAACCCTGGCGTACCCTTACAGTTTCAGTTCCCCCTTGCCAGAAGTGCGCTCGCGCACCATCGATTACTTTTCCTGGGCGATGGACGATGCCCTCAACTTCGGCACCGACCAACTTTTCCTGAACTCCGGGTGCGGGCTTCTTGACCGCCCCAGGGAAGAATCGTGGGCTCGCTGCCGGGATACTTATCGCGCAATCTGCGACATGGCGGAACGCAAGAACATCACCATGGTGCTGGAACAATTGCAGCCCTA
>CAYUGV010000114.1:0-4590 GCA_964444335.1 uncultured Anaerolineaceae bacterium
GTGGCAGCCGGCTTCTCCTTGATTTTTGGTCTGCTGGATGTGCTCAACCTTGCCCAGGGAACGCTATATATGATCGGCGCGTATGTGGGCTGGACTGTATACGTTCGCTCCGACACATTTATCGACGTCCTGACGCCGATTCTACTGATCCTTGCTGGTTTCTCATTATCCAACCTTTGGGGACGCCTGGCGGGGCTGATCAAATTGGCTCCGAAAGCACGGAAAACAGTTGCCTGGGTCTTGATCCTGACGGGTTTTGGGCTGCTCGCGCTCGTTCTGACACGCTATCCAATCGCCAGTTGGGATCTGAACAACTTTTCCCAGAGCCCGATTACCTACTCCTACATGGCTGACCAAGGACTAAGGATCATTCCAGCAGAGGTTACCTTTTCAAAGATCTCACCAATTGTTGCGATCTTAGGACTTCTGGTAACCAGCGCGTTATCAGCGTTTGGCATTGCTCTGCTGAACCGCGATGAAAGCAGAATGCAAACCACTAGTTGGCGAAAGTTTTTACTTCCCGCATTGCTTTTGTTGGTTGGTGTCCTTGTTGCTGTCTTCAATGCACAGCTTACAAGCTGGATGTTTGCCATGAGCACCAACTGGCTCTTTGTGATCGCGGTTCTGGTCGCGATCCTTAGTGGAGTGGGTTTGGGTGCTTTAATGGAAACCACCCTCATCCGTCCTCTGTACAATCGCCCGATCTATCAACTCATGCTGACACTCGGTTTAGGCACAATTGGCTTGCAGATTGTGCAGGCAGTTTGGGGACGACCTGAATTTGTTTGGCCAAAGCCCGAGTTTTTCACCGGTACCGGGGCCGCTTGCCCTGCCACAAACCTGGCTGATTTGTTCCAGAACCACTGTTCCACTGTTTTGCTCTTGGGCGGTCGGGTGAGAGTATATGATGAAATCTTCATTCCGATTGTCGGCATTATTGTGCTGATACTGGTCTGGATCCTGCTTAAACGCTCACGTATCGGCATGATCATCCGTGCTGGTGTACAGGACCGCCAAATGGTGGAAGCGCTTGGCATCAACGTTAGGCGGGTCTTCACCCTGGTGTTTGCCCTGGGTGTTGGTCTAGCGGCGTTTGGCGGTGCACTGGCTGCGCCCTCTTCTGGTCTGACTCCCACAATGGGTGAGCGGCTCCTGCTCAGCGCTCTGATTGCCCTGGCAATCGGCGGGTTGACGAGCTTCCCGGGTGCGGCTTTGGGTTCACTACTGGTGGGACTGATCCAACAGTTCATGATCAAATACGGTCAGATTGGTATTCCTCTGCCCTTTACTGATGTGGTCTTTAAACCCTCTCCGCCCCTTGTGCCAGCCTCCACGGTGTTGCTGATGGTGGTTGTATTGTTGATCCTTCCACACGGTCTGTTGGGAACTAAGGAGTAATCATGAAGAATAACTCTAGTTTTCTCACAAAGAACCGCGGTATCCTGATTTTCTTCGCAGTCATGTTGCTCATGCCGTTCCTATTTGGAATTCTTGAGGGGTCGACTCCGGCCATGATTTGGGGCAACCAGGGCAGTATGTCCAAGTTCATCGAGGGTTTGGGTATTGAGATATTCATCCTGGCACTATTCGCGTTGAGTTTTGACCTCCTGTTTGGAATCACCGGATTGTTGTCTTTTGGTCATGCCATGTTTTTTGCTGTGGCAGCTTATCTGACGGGTATTGCACTGAAGACTCTTTCCATGCCTTTTTGGGAAGTTGTCTTGTTGGTTTTGCTGGCGGCGATCGTTCAAGCGCTGCTTTTTAGCCTGGTATTACCGCGGGTAAAAGGTATTACCTTTACCCTGGTGAGCCTGGGATTGGCGTCAGTTTTCCATATTATTGTGATGTCAAGCGATATGATCAATCTGACAGGCGCGGATGTGGGCTTACAGGGTGTGCCTGTGCCGGCATTCATCAGCCCGGCAACGGAGCGTCTGCGCTTCTATGCCATTGCGCTGACGTTGCTGGTTGCAACTTACCTCTTCTACAGGCGGTTTGTTGCCTCTCCAACTGGCAGAGTCTGCGTGGCCATTCGTGAAAATGAGGGTCGCGCGAAGATGCTTGGCTACAATACCACTGTTTTCAAGGTTGTGGCGATGATCATTTCCTCGCTGACGGCTTCCGCAGCGGGTTTGCTGCATGCGTTATACCAGCCGATCATCAGTCCAGCAGTAGCTGACTTGGGATATACCGTGACCGGTTTGTTGATCGTGCTGATCGGTGGTGTCGGGACGCTTAGCGGCGCAATCGTTGGTGCGTTTGCTCTGCGCCTGCTGGATTTCACCTTGAGACGGTTCATCGGCGAATCGGCGAGCTTCATTACCGGTGCGATCTATGTCATCTTTGTTCTTTTCGTCCCTTATGGGATCGTTGGGACAATGAAACTGCGCCAGTTGAGTACCAAGCCAGGTTGGCAACGGCTCTGGGGCTTGCTCAAGCCCAAAAATTAGGGTTAAATTTGATAACGAAAGCCCGAGTGATCCCGGGCTTTTAGTTATTTCGTCCTGTCAAACCAGATCGGGTTTGTGACGAGCGCTGGCATCGGCGGCAGGAAGCTGAAGAAGGTGCGCCAGACTTCCAATCGCCAATACCCGGGGCCTGCCACTGGCAGCGAGGTTTCAAAGTCTCCCTTTTCCGGCGTGATGAAGATATCTTGTGAGCTGTCCCGCGTGACAAGTCGGATGACGTCACCTTTTTCCAATGCCAAGCCCTTCAGGGAGGCTTGCATGCCTACCCGCCAGGCAATGCTGGAACCATAAGTCTCCCCATCCACGTCCAGTAAAAGCTGGAGTTTGGTAGGGCTAAAAGTGAAGTAGCTTCTGCCGGCTTTGACGGCCTTGAGGATGTCAGATTCGCTGTTGGAATCAGCTAAAACATAAATACAGGGGCTGGCTAGGCGCTGGAAGAACGTGTCCTCATGGTAGTCGCTGCCACAGGTGGCAACCTGCCTGCGGCCTGCCTTGAGCATTCCATCCCAACGAGCGATGGCTTCCAGGTTGGTGGGGCGCATCGGTCCATTCCAAACCTCAATCAGGTCGTGATCCACCAAGTCCAAGTCGTATTGAAAACCAAAGTTCGCCTCGTACGGGTGATTGATGCTGATCAGAGCGCCATTCTGATGAGCTTCCCTGAAAACTCTCTGCACTTCTTCCGTAGTATTCGCGATAAAACTTCCCTGGTAGGGCTGTTCGAGCCCCAGGAAGTTGCTGTGACCCTTGTAGTGCGTCCACTCTTGCCCAGGGATGATCGTGAGCCCGTCGACTTTCGGAAAAGACGCGCGCTTGACCGGCTGGTTGTGGTCGGTGATGGCTATGAAGTCCAACCCATGAATGTGGGCGTGTTCAGCTAAATGGTCTAGCGGCAGGCTGCCATCCGACGCCAGCGTATGCACATGGAGATCGCCACAAAGCCAGCGGGGAACCTTGGGGGAGAACTCAAGCCTGAGGCTCACATCGACTCCCTCAGGGGCGATTACGTACGCGCCGAGAATGATCTGCCAGGTACCCGGAGTAAGTGGGTGGGGCTGGTAGCCAGGGGTCGCGCTTACCTCGGAAACCATGATCTCTGAACGGCTTGATCCGCTCGCCCCTACCTGCGTGCCCTCTGGCGAGATCAAGCCGATATCCACGATATTCATCCGCCTGGTCCTGGAAAATTTACCCTCAATTGTTGCGACAGGTTCACTGGCGTGGGTCTGATATGAATAACTCAAATCCAGCTGGGCGATATTTGCGGGCATTTCGAAGGGAAGCAGAAGGTAGAGCCCTTGTTCAGCAGGCGTAATGTGACGGAGAAGGTTCTGTTCAGTCATCGGGTATCCTTTGGTGAAGTCATTGGATAGATTGTAAAGCCAATTTGCTGTTGTGAGGGAAGTTTATTCAGGTTATTGAGGAGCAACTGAGAACATGAAGGGCTGACCCCAACGATACAGGGGCAGCCCTCCTTATGTTAAAAGGTCTCTTCTCTTTTACAGTATGTAATGACCTACGGCACGCACTCGCCCGTGACTGGGGCAGCATCACCGATAACGAGCCCAGCGCCAAAGCTCGAACCAAAGATCGGGGTAAGATCGCCGAGGTTAAGGCCGAACGCCTTGTCAATCACGCTCAAACCACCCTGGTAGAGAGTTGCCTGGGGCAGCATCTGACCGTTTACCTGCAGATCAACTACGCCTTTGTTCCAGCATAGTTTAAGATTCTCAACATTTGCTGTATCAAGCAGTGCCAATGTGTCAGGTGTGAGAGACATACCGGTGGGGAAGCCTTCCACGGTCAACTCGCCGTTCTTTGCCACCTTCACCTGCACCAAGGTCGCAAGCGAGAGCTGAAGCGGCTCACTGAGTTCCTTGGATTTCCGCAGGGTGATCACGATGTCTGCTTTATCCAGCCAAGCTTCAGCCCGTTCCATATCGATATCCCCGAGTTCGATGTACGCATTCAGAAGAGAATACACAATTTCGCGGGAAGGACCATCCCAGGCGAGCGAGAACAGTTGCTGATCGTCTGTGAAGACATCAATCTTGTCATCCTGGATCTTCAAGGTGGCATTGTTCAGCATACCCAGGACTTGCCAGATCTGATCCTGGAATTG
>CAYUGV010000115.1:0-4530 GCA_964444335.1 uncultured Anaerolineaceae bacterium
CAGTTGAACTGGCAATTTACAGGAAGTAAAAATACCTGGTAGTTGGTAACAATAACGGGTTCCATGAAGGAACCCGTTTTGAGTCTCAAGAGAGGTTGGATTATTCGATTTTGAGGATTTTGATTTTTAAGATCGAGTTGTTGGGGAGGACAACTTCCACAGTTTCACCCTTTTTGTGTCCCATCAGGGCAGCTCCCATCGGAGATTCGTAAGAAATCTTGTGTTGGCGAGGATTGGCTTCGTTTGCTCCAACGATAATGAAAGTCTCTTCAGGTTCGTTACCTTCCTGGAGTGTGACGGTGGTTCCGATCTGAACCATGGAGGTGTCGATATCGGTATCCTCCACCAGGATTGCTGTCGAGAGGATGGCTTCGATCTGCTGGACCCGTCCTTCAAGGAAACCTTGATCTTCCTTGGCGGCGTGATAATCCGCATTTTCGGAAAGGTCACCCATTTCGATTGCATGTTTCAGACGGCGGGCAATTTCTTCGCGCCGTGGACCTTTTAGTTCAGCCAATTCTTCCAGTAATTTTGCCTTCCCGGCAGGGGTTAATAATTGGGGTGTGAGAGCCATGATTGTATTTTTTTCTCCTAAGGTAATGTTTGTGAATCGAATAGGCGCAGATGTTCGTCAATCGCGAAGCGATCTGTCATACCCGCGATGTAATCGCAAATAGTGCGCTCGAGTCCACGCTGGGGGATAAGTTCCTGGACCGCTTCCGGCAAGGCGGAAGGGGTTCTTTGGTACATCGTAAAAATGTCCGTGATGATGCGTTCAGACTTGACCGACATGCGTACGACACGATGATGACGATAGAGTTTGTTGAAGAGGAAGTCTTTTAACTCGCGGTTGCGGCGATACATGTCCTCGCTGAAGCCTGCCACATTGAAGGGCAGTTTTTGGAGGTCGAGCGATGAAGTAACATTGCTTTTTCGCAGGTAGCGGTCGATCGATTGGACTAAGTCGGTGATCTCAAAGTTGATCAATCGGCGGATGATCTGATGCCGCGAAAGGTCATCCAGCGTCTCACTTCTGCGGCGACCGATGCTTTCGTTGACGATTTCCCAGAGGGCAATCCCGTCCAGTTGGGAAGGGTTGATCATTCCTGATCGCAAACCGTCATCCAGGTCGTGGGAGGTGTAGGCCAGTTCATCGGCAACGTTGGCGATCTGGGCCTCAAGGCTGCCACGCAGTTCCGGGTCATATTCCTGGGCATCAGCGATGTCGTAGTCTGTTTCGTGTTTGACCATGCCTTCCAGGACTTCCCAACTGAGGTTTAGTCCAGGAAAATCAGGATAGCGGTTTTCGAGCTGCGTCACAATC
The DNA here is from genome assembly GCA_964444335.1 of uncultured Anaerolineaceae bacterium. Lineage (GTDB taxonomy): Bacteria > Chloroflexota > Anaerolineae > Anaerolineales > Anaerolineaceae > Mesolinea. The sequence continues at coordinate 1,325 of CAYUGV010000115.1, forward strand.
CGCAACGAATGCTGGTTGTGATTAAAGCCGCCGTGTTCTTTCATCAGGCGTGCAAGGGCGGTTTCGCCAGAGTGACCAAACGGGGGATGACCGATATCGTGGGCAAGGCAAATGGTTTCCACCAGATCTTCATTCGCGCCGAGCGTGCGGGCAACAGAGCGACCAATTTGAGCCACTTCGATGGAGTGGGTCAGGCGGGTGCGGTAATAGTCGCCTTCGTGATTAATAAAAACCTGAGTCTTGTACTCAAGCCGGCGAAAAGCCGTGGTGTGGATAACCCGTTCTCGGTCGCGCTGGAAGCGTGTGCGATAATCCGCCTCTTCTTCAGGATATTTCCGACCACGTGAGTTCTTGCTGCGTATGCCGTAGGGAGCCAGCGTCTGGTCTTCGATTTCTTCAAGTTGTTGTCTGCTGTAGATCATGCAAAGCCTCTGCGGGTATTATACGTGTAATCAGTGTAGGTTGTGAGAATTAGTTGATGGTTGTACCGATTTCAACGCCATCAAGCACCTGGCGGAGAGATCCGCTTGAGAGGGCCGAGAAAATCTGCACCGAAAGACCGGGCAACGCGCAGCAAAGGGCTTGCATCGACTGCACTTTTGTGAGCATTCCACCCGTAACATCCTGGCTTGCTGAGCCTTGTAGAAACTCCGAAGTCTCGGACACAGCTGAGATGTGAGCCAATAAATGACAGTTGATTGGGTAATCAGCGAAAACACCTTCAACTCTGCCAGCGAGCAGGATCCGATCAGGTCGAAGGAAGCCTGCGAGATAGACGAAAAGGTCCTCTGTGGAAAGGATGGTTCCACCGATTGTGAGGTCCACGACGACATCCCCATAAACCAGGGGGATCAAGCCCATCTCCATACTCTTAATCAGTGGCTGCAGGTTCCAGGTTTTTATTTCGTGATTTTCCACCGTGATATTGGCTGAAGGAGGGAATGCGATCACTGGCAGATCCAGGGATTGAGCTCGTTCAATGATGATGTGGTTGAGTTTGCGTGCGCTAAACCAGACCTGTTGAAATCCCAATCTTTCTTCCGGAGTGTGCACACCCTGGCGCGTGCCATATTTTGCGGCGGCGTGATGACCAAATGAGCCAGAACCATGGCCGAGCAGGAGGAGATTGTTGGGGTTAGCCAGTCGCCATGATGCAATTTGTGACAGCAGATCGTCGATTTGGTCGATCAGGGCGGTCTCAGGCTGATCTTTATCTGTGATCAGCGAGCCACCCAGTTTCAGGAAGGTCAGGCTTTGATCGGACATCCTGGTTCACTTTGCGGGGTGGACATGGGTGGTGAAGACGTGGGGTGAGCCTGCTGATTGGAGCGCCTGCCTGACAGACTCTTCAGTTTCAGGCGTGACAAGCGCCAGCATGTGACCGCCCAACCCTCCTCCGGTGAGTTTCGCGCCGAGCGCGCCAGCCTGCCTGGCGGCAAGGATCAGCGCATCCAGTTCAGGGCAAGAGAGACGAAGGGCTGAGAGGTGTTCCTGGTCGGCATTCATGGCTATGCCAAGGGCTTCGATGTCTCCAATCTGGAAGAAGCGTTTGCTCTCTTTGACCAGTTCTGAGATGGCATCCAGGTGGTGGCGGATGGAGTCAGGGTCTGCCGCAAGGTCCTCCGCGATTTGAGCGGTAGATTCCCGGGTGGACTTGCGAATGCCTGAATCGGCAACCACAAAGGTAAGCTCATGGATTGGCTGGAGGTATTCGATCGCTTCGCCGCGCTGGTAAAAAATGGGCTTTTCATAGGTGATAACGGTATTGTCGATACCGGATGGGCGACCATGCACTGATTGTTCAGATTGATACGCCAGCGTGTTAAGATCCTCTGGTTTTAGGGGATGACCAAGAAAGGCAGACATGGCACGCAGAAGCGATACCGCGATGGCGGCGCTTGAGCCCAAGCCTGCAGCGATCGGAATCTCCGAGGTGAGAGAGATGCGGCAGGTCGGATGCTGATGAAGACCCAGGAATGAAAAAAGGAGTTCAAGGGTCTGAACGAGAAAATGGTCTTTTCCAAGCTCGCTAAGGTCATGATCCAAGCCAAGCATGGCAGCTTTAATGTGTATTTTTCCCTGTGGCTGACCGATCGCTGGTTCGACCGTGGCGCGTACCCTGAGGCTTGTCAGGGGGATGGCGATGGCGGGGCTGTGATAAACCACAGCGTGTTCGCCAAGCAGAATCAGTTTTCCACAAGCGGAAGCAGTTGTTGCGGGCATGGTTTACCTCAATAGCGAAGATAAAGGATCAGCATCACAGCAATACTCCAAAGGAGGATGGCTGCCTGCAGAGGCCGGTCTTTGAGCAACACCTCTTCGGGGGTGGAGGCTGTGTTGAAGTTTTGGATCAGGTACATATAGCGGAAAATGCCAAAGAAAACAAAAGGAATGGTCAGCATCATCGTATAGGTAAGACCCTGCGGATGCGCCGAGAATGTGTAGAGCATATAGGTGATCAGGATCGACGCCAACATGACAACCAAATACTGATTGAGGAGAGGGATTGAGTAGCCGTTGAGGACCTTTCGAAACTCGCCCGCACTCCCTTCCAACAGCCTGAGTTCAGCAAAACGCTTCCCAAATCCAAGAAAAAGCGCTAGGAGAGCGGTCAGGATGAATAGCCAAGGAGAGAAAAAGGTCACCGAGATGACGTTGATGCCGGCCAGAACTCGCAGCAGGAAGCCTATCGCGATGACCATCACATCCACAATCATGATGTGTTTGAGCCACTTGGAATAGGCCAGCATGAGGAGCGTGTAGGTGATGCAGATCAGGCCGAACTTCCAGGAGAGGAAGAAGGCTGCGCTAAAACTTACGAGAGAAAGCAGAATGACTAGGGTGACAGCGTATCTCAGAGCCAAACGACCCGAAGCGATCGGGCGGTGGCACTTTTGCGGGTGCTGCCGGTCGGCTCTGAGATCGATGATATCGTTGATGGTGTAGGTGAGCCCGGAGACCATGCAAAAGATAAAAAAGGCTGCCAAAACGCGCAATACAGGCGCAGCTTGAAAGAGTTGACGGTCAAATACCAAGCCGGCGAAAATGACAAAATTTTTCGTCCATTGACGAGGGCGAAGCGTTTCCAGCATAATCTTCAACATATGGTTTATCTTACCATATCGGTAGGATGGATGAAAATTAATGGCGATGGGGATGTGGAAAAGTTGAGTTGCGGCGCATAGTCTGGTGACGGCAGTGATGCG
>CAYUGV010000116.1:0-4526 GCA_964444335.1 uncultured Anaerolineaceae bacterium
CCTTACAGCAATACAAAATTGTATCTTGCGGTGGGAGTAAACCTCCACCGTACGGATAGCATTTCGTGGCGGCCCGGGATAACAACATTTGTATTCACCAGTCTCTTGCAAAGCATCCTGGCGCTGAAAACGCTGGTAAACAGTCAGAGCACGCGAATTGACCGAAGGTCTCCAAATTGTGCTGGGCTCTTGCCCGCGCACAATCATACGTTTACAAGCAGATCGCCACGCAAAGGAGGCTCGCGATGACGAAGGGATCGTGCCAGTTTCCAACCGAGCACGTGAACTGACCGAAGGTCTACAAACAATATTGGACGCCTGCGGCGAAAAGCTGTGCTTGTTCATAAAGTAGGGGCACGGCACGCCGTGCCTGCCTACAACAATACAAAATTGTATCTTGCGGTGGGAGTAAACCCCCACCGTACGGATGAAGTTTTTTTGCCCAGGATAACCAAAAACAATAAAAACTATTATCCCCATGACATAAAAACTAAAAATGTTATGACGAAACAGCCTTTAAGAACCCCGGGGTTCGCAGACCGTATTCCAGCAGGTATGTCAGATATCGCTCGAGCAAGCTGGCGAGCTCCTGCTCAATTTCACGAGGAATTTCCAGGTCCTTGAGTTTGCTCCAGGAATTCCGCTGCAAATGGCGCATGTACTTCAACGCCCCCAGGCTCACTTTCCAGGCGCCCGGGTCTGCAGAAAGCGAGTTCGGGCAGAGCACACCGCCCAATTTGGCTGAGAAAAACTGATCTTCCGGCTTTATTTTCTCCCCACATGCCGCGCAAGTTTGCAGTTGCGGCCTAAATCCGAGCAAATCCATTAATTGGACTTCATAGTAATGCACCACGGTTTGGGGTGGAGCACCTTCATCAAGCCGGTTCAACGTGTCGATCAACAGATTAAAGAGTGGGCGGTTCTCGCCCTCCTCGTAGGTGAAACGATCAAGCAACTCAATGACGTATGCTCCATACGCAATCAATTTCAGATCAGCACGCAAGTTCTCATAAGTGCTCTGCGCTTCCGCCTGCGAGATCACATCCAGGTTGCGCCCCTTTGCAAGCATCAACTCCACGCGTGAAAACGGCTCGAGGTGCCCTGCTTTTCGGCTGCGTAACTTGCGGATGCCCTTCGCAATCGCCTGCAATTTACCATATTCCAAGGTGTAAATGGTCAGGATGCGGTCTGCCTCACCAACCTCCACATGCCGCAGCACAACCCCCTGAGCGCGATAGCTGCGAGAATCTGGTTTTGTCATCTTGTGTCAGTTCATTTCCGGTTGAGGTCTTCCGGGCCGAACGAACGCGGCAGGAGATCCCCGAGTGTGAATTCCTCTTCTAAACCATCTTCAACGGTTGTCAGGATAACAGGGATGTCCAGGCTGGCGAACTCGCGCATCACCTGGCGGCAGGCTCCGCATGGCGCTCCGGCGTTACGGGTAACAACGGCCACAGCAAGGATCCTTCGGTTGCCCTCGGAGATCGCCTTGTTGATTGCCACTCTCTCAGCGCAAAGCCCGGAGGGATGGGCCGAGTTTTCGATGTTGGTCCCCCCATACACCAATCCATCTTCTGCCAGAACGGCTGCCCCGACCGGATAGTTGGAATAGGGCGAATAACTATTCTTTAGATATTGCCGCGCCGTGTCGATCAGGAGCGCGCGATACTCACTTGTCAGCATTTCCATTTTCATTGTCCTCCTGGAGGGCTGCTTTGGTCAGTTTGCGTACCTTTACCTTGATGATGCGCCTCGCAACCACCTGCTCCACCGTAAACTCAAAATCATCATCAGTCACAACCTCACCCGGTTGGGGAACCCTGCCGAGTTGTCCATAAATGAAACCACCCAGGGTGTCTGCATATTCATCCGAAAGAGAACCATCGGTGATCAGGTTGAATTCATCGATTGTTGCCCGACCAAGGATCATGTAAGTGTTCTCGTCGAGCTTCTCGTAGAGTTTTTCTTCGCCCTGGTCATACTCATCGCGGATCTCGCCGACAATTTCCTCTACAATGTCTTCCAGCGTTACCACGCCCGCCACGCCGCCGTACTCATCAACCACGAGCACCATGTGCACGCCTCGGGATTGCATCTCTGCCAGGAGTTCATCCACCTTCTTGGCTTCCGGCACAAAGTATGCCTGCCGCAGAAGGCGTCGCTGAGCCGCAATCGTATCTTTCCCATCCACTACCGCCAGCAAGTCCTTGGCATAGAGCAGGCCAACAACATTATCGATGGTGTCTTCATAGACTGGCACGCGCGAGTGCCCGGCTTTGATGAATTCGTGGCGTGCGTCGCTGATGGTGGTGTTCACCTCCAGCGCCAGAACGTCCATGCGCGGTACCATGATATCTTTCGCCATGGTTTCACTGAAGCGGAAAATGGAATAGATCATCTCACGCTCACCCTTTTCGAGCGTGCTCTCGGGCTGCTCATTCTCCACCCAGTCCCTGAGGGTATCATCGGTTACGGTCAGGGTCACTTTCTCAGCATGCTCGCCAAGCACTGAAGTCATCAGGTGCGTCAGTGGGGAGAGAAGGAAGGAAATAAAGGCTGCCATGCCCGTCCATGTGACTGCCGATTGATCCGGTTCATCCAGGATTTTACGTTCGATCAGAAATTCGAGTGTGCTCAGGATCATAAAAGATCCAAAGACAATCAACGCAACCAGCCAATAACTCTTTATGACGAAAACTCGATCGCAGATCAGCACGACGATGGCTGCCACAGTAAAGTGGCAGATTATCAGGCCCAATCGCAGGGCGGTCCGCAGACCGGTCTTGCTGAAAAGTTGTATGGTTTGGTCTATCTTCGCGTTATGTCCACTCGCCAGGCCTATCAGGTACGGCAGCCGGGCATGCGTGAAGGCAGATTTGGCGGCTGAAGCCAACAAACAGAAAAAGACCGCAACCGCGAGGGCTATCCAAAGCCCGATTTGTTCACTCACAATTTTCCTTTCTTTCCCTTGGCCTGGCAGGCACACCGACTACCAGCGTGTCATCAGGCACGTCGTGGGTAACAACCGCGCCTGCGGCTGTTTTGGCGCGCTTACCAATCTTTAGTGGAGCGACCAGCATGGTATCACTCCCAATAAATGTTTCATCCCCGATTTCGGTTGGATGCTTGGTTTTTCCGTCGTAATTGCAGGTGATCGTGCCTGCGCCAATGTTCACATCGCGCCCGATGGTGGCATTCCCAATGTAGGAGAAGTGACCCATCTTTGTGTGCTCGCCGAGGGTTGAATCCTTGACCTCGCCAAAGTTACCTAAATGGACGTAGTCCTTCAAGACCGCGCCGCTGCGCAGATGGCAGAAAGGTCCCATGGTAACGTAGTTGCCAATGGTCGCTTTTTCGGCTACTGAGTACTGGATAACGGAGTGGTCGCCAACGCTGGTATGCAGAAGGGTGGTATCAGGTCCGATGGCGCAATTTTCGCCGATGGTAGTTCTGCCGCGCAGGTAGGTGTTCGGATACAAAACGGTATCCTGCCCAATTGTCACACTCATCTCAACCGTGGTCGTGTCGGGGTCAATAAAAGTGACGCCTGCCAGCATCCATTCCCGGTTGACCCGCGTGCGCATTGCGCGTTCGCAATCCGCCAGGTCAACCCGGTTATTAATGCCAAGCCCTTCGGCGGCATCCTCAAGCACCAAGGCTTCCACGCCCCTTCCCTGGGAAATTGCCATCTCAACCAGGTCAGTGATGTAATACTCGCCTTTGGGGGAAGGTTTCAATTCTGCCAGGCTCTGCCACGCCCATTCCGCGTCGACGCAGTAAGCCGAGATGTTGTACTCGCGTATCTTGAGCTGCTCAGGCGTAGCGACGGCTTCTTCCACGATTGCCCGCACCCTGCCATCCTCCGAGCGTACTACCCGCCCAAATCCGCGAGGTAGATCACCAATGGCGCTCGTCATTGTGACAGTGCTGTTGGTTTCCTGGTGAATCTGGATGAGACGCTCGACGGTTTCAGGGCGCAGCATTGGCATATCCCCCAATGTGACCAGTAGGAGGTCAGCCTTGCCGCGCAATTGGTCTTCCGCGGACCGAACGGCATGCCCGGTGCCAAGCTGCTCCGCTTGCAGAGCGAAACAGACCTTGTCGCCATAGGCTCGCGCGACTTCTTCGCGAACGAGCTCGCTGCCAAAACCAGTTACCAAAACCGGTGGAAAGTCTGCATGAGGTAAGACCGCATCCAGGGCATGAAAAACTATAGGTTTTCCCAGCAATGGATGCAGAGTCTTGGGCAGACTGGAATGCATGCGCTTGCCCAAGCCAGCGGCGAGAACAACAGAAGCGATTTTCATAAAAAACTCCGGGAATCAGAAAAACAGACAGCAGTCCAAACCGGACTGTCAGCCTCGCTATCATCTAAACTAGGATCATCAGATTGTGTGTCCACAATAAATCAGGCCGGGGCACTTGGAGTCGAACCAAGATCCACGGATTCAAAGTCCGGTGTGCTGCCATTGCACCATGCCCCAACGTAGCCAATATTTTAGCATACAATTCAAACCCTGCCAACA
>CAYUGV010000117.1:0-4514 GCA_964444335.1 uncultured Anaerolineaceae bacterium
ACAAAAATGTAAAAAACCTTTGACTCTGATTATTCAGGGGTTTATACTTTTTTGTTCGTCAGTGCAAAATAAAGCCAGGTTTTGGCTGGTTTGGAGTAAGAGTGAGTAAGCAAAAAACGCCCTATATCGCGCTGGATATGCCCAGAGTGCTCGGCACGAAGAATAAGTTGCTGAGCTTGTGGCATTTAATGCGCGGATATCATTTTCATTATTTTGTCTCAACCGTCTTCCTTGCCCTGGCGGCAATTGCTCGCACGGGCATGTATGTTTTCCTCGGCACCTTCATCGACCGCGTGATGAAAGAGAAGTTTGTTGGTAAGGAGCTGACTTTAGCGGCGTTAACCTTTGGCTCGCTGATTGCCCTCCAGGCTCTCTCGAGTTTTATGAGCAGCTGGATGGCAAATTTCACCGCCGAAAACACAACCCGTCGCCTGCGCGATTACCTCTTCGATCACATTCAGCGACTTTCATACAGCTATCACTCTGAGTCAAAAACAGGTGACCTGTTGGAACGCGCCACCTCCGATGTGGACACGCTCCGCCGTTTCTTTGCCGAACAGGCGATCGGCGTGGGGCGCATCGTGATGATCTTCATCATCTCCTTCGTTGCCATCGCCCGCATCAACATGCGCCTGGCGTTGGTCTCGATCATCATCATCCCGATCGTCCTGGTGATCTCAATCATCTTCTTCAAACGGCTCTCCAAAGCTTACGAAGACTACCAGGCGCAAGGCGCGATTCTGACCACCGATCTGCAGGAAAATCTCAGCGGTGTGCGCGTGGTGAAAGCCTTCGCCCGGCAGGATTACGAGATTGAGAAGTTTGATAAAGAAAACGCTGAAAAGTTTCGCCTGGGCAGGAAGTTTAACTGGATGCATGCCTTGTTTTGGCCACTTTCAGACATCATTTGTTCAGCCCAAAACATTGGCAGCACTTTCTACGCTGCCACCATGGTCCTGAATAACGTGATAACCATTGGTGCCTTCATCAGCTTCCATGGCCTCCTGGGCTGGCTGATCTGGCCTATCCGCAACCTGGGTCGGCTAATCATCGATACCTCGCGGGCTTTGGTCTCATTTGGGCGTATCTCGGTCGTGCTGGCAGCCCCCGAAGAAGACATGACCGTTGCCACCTACCACCCGCAAGACGGCATCAGAGGACAGATCACTTTCGATAAGGTCAGTTTTGCCTATGAAAAGGATTTCCTCGTGCTCGATGACGTCAGCTTCTCTTGTGAAGCCGGCCAGGTCGTGGCACTGTTGGGCTCCACCGGCTCTGGCAAAACCTCGCTGGTGAACCTTTTGCCCCGTTTTTATGACGTGACATCCGGGCAGATTCTGCTGGATGGAGTGAACCTGAACGAGTATTCGCGTGAATTTCTGCGTTCGCAGATCGGCATCGTGGAACAGGAACCCTTCCTGTTCTCCTGCTCAATCCGCGATAACATCACCTACGGCGTACACCGTGAGGTCAGCCAGGAAGAGATCGAGGAAGCCGCGCGCGAAGCCGCCATCCACGACGTGATCCTGGATTTTAAGCATGGCTACGATACGCTGGTCGGCGAACGGGGCGTGACGCTCTCAGGCGGACAGAAACAGCGCCTGGCGATTGCCCGCACGCTGCTGATCAACCCGCGCATCCTGATCCTGGACGACTCGACCTCATCGGTTGACATGGAAACCGAAGTGCAGATCCGGGCAGCCCTGGACAGCCTGATGACCAACAGGACCACGTTCATTATCGCGCATCGCATTCAAAGCATCATGAATGCGGATCTGATCCTTGTCTTTGATAAGGGCAAGATCGTACAAATGGGTGAGCACGAAGTTTTGCTCAACCAGGATGGAATTTATAAGGACATTTACGACATCCAGGCTCGGATTGATAGTGCCCTGCAAGAGGAAATTGACCGTGTCGAATCAATATAACGAAGAAGAACTGGACGATGTCGTCAATTTAAAGAGTGGTGTTGTTGGGCGGCTGATCAGGTCGTTAAAACCTTATTGGCTGCAAATGCTGCTTTCGGTGGTCGGTATCGCCTTGGTGTCCTATTTGGACGCCTACTATAACATTCTCAATAAACGCATCATCGATGAAGGCATCCTGGCGAACAACCTGCCTGTGATGATCGGTTTGTTCCGCAACTATATTGTCGTGGTTTTAACACAGATGGTTGGCTTCTTCATTATGATCTTCATCATGGGGCGGCTCGGGGAGCAATTGCGTTACGATTTCCGCAAGAAACTCTTCCACCACCTGCAGAGCTTATCCCTTTCCTACTTCAGCAAGACCCCGCTGGGTTGGATCATGTCACGCGTGACTTCGGACACTGAGAAAATGGCTGACTTGCTCACCTGGGGCGTGCTGGACACGGTTTGGGCGGTCACAAACATCAGCTTTGCGGCGTACTTCATGCTCCAGTTGAATGCAAAGCTCGCCGTTTGGGCTTTGCTCTCTTTACCAGTGATGATCTTTGTTTCGTTCAAGTTCCGCGTAAAGATCTATCACCACTACCGCGCATCGCGTAAAGCAAACTCTAAGATGACGGCCTCGTTGAACGAAAATATTACCGGCGTCAGAGTAGTTAAAGCGCTGCGGCGTGAGGCAAAGAACCTGGACGATTTCAAAGTCCTTTCGACCAACATGTTCCAGGAGAGCTACCGTGCAGTGCTGCTTTCGGCCATCTACCTACCGACCATCCAGACCATCAGTGCCATTTCACTGGTCCTGATCCTGTGGCGCGGCGGACTGCAGGTGGCAGATGGAACCCTCACCGTGGGCGTATTGCAGGCGTTCATCTCGTATATTATGTTCATCCTGTGGCCTATCCAGGACCTGGCGCGGGTCTATGCTGAAATGCAGAACGCCATCGCCTCCTCCGAACGTGTTTTCTCTTTGTTGGATGTGAAACCTGAAATCCACAATCGGGAAAACCTGCTCGCTGTCAATTCACTGGTTGGCGAGGTGGAATTTGAGAATGTCTCTTTTCACTACGAAGATGACGAACCAGTGATCAAGAACCTGAGCTTTCGCATTCCCCAGGGGCAGACTGTGGCGCTGGTTGGCACGACCGGCGGCGGAAAGACTACTATTGTCAACCTGCTATGCCGTTTTTATGAGCCAAGTGAAGGTGTGATCCGCATCGCTGGTCACGACTACACGCAGTATCCGCTTGAGGACATCCAATCCCGTATTGGCGTGGTTCTGCAGGTGCCGCACCTCTTCTCTGGCAGCGTCCGTGACAATTTACGCTATGGACGATTGAACGCAACCGATGAAGAGATTGAACACGCCGCCCAACTGGCTGGCGCGCACGAATTCATCACGAACCTTGAAAAAGGATACGGTCAGGACGTTGGCGAAGGCGGAAATCAACTCTCGGTGGGGCAAAAACAGCTCATCAGTATTGCACGCGCCTTGCTGGCTAATCCGGATATCTTTGTCATGGACGAAGCTACCAGCTCGGTCGATACCCTGACCGAAGCTCTGATCCAAAAAGGCATGCACCAATTGATGAGCGGACGCACCAGTTTCATCATTGCGCATCGTCTGTCGACCATCAAGTCAGCGGATTTGATCATGGTCATCGACGGTGGTCAAATCATTGAACAAGGAAACCACGAGAGCCTGATGCGCATGAAGGGGCATTACTACAACCTCTACACCAAGCAGTTCCGGCACGATCTGGAAACCAAGTACAACCCGTTTGCGGATCAAGAGCCGCAAGCTTCGGCTGCGTGAGGTCAGGGATGCGCTTTGCGGTAAATTATTCGACCAAGGCCGGCGAACTTGTGAAAGCTGGCAAGATTGAATGCGATCTGTTCAAATGCCCTGAGTGGGAAGGTCTGCTCAAGGCTGCCACAGCCATCAAGCCAGTCTATTTGCACCTGGATATAACGGTTGGCAGGGACGATGTCAGGAAACTCGACTTCGATAAGTTGAGAAAAATGCTTGCTGAGACACATTCGCCACATGCCAACTGCCATCTGGCTGGCACGCCGGAACTCAAGCTGGGGAACAAAACCGATCGCAACAAATTGCTGAAGCAGTGGGTGAAGGAAATCGAAGTCCTGAAAAGGGAGTTCGCTGGTTACCCTATCATCTCGGAGAACCTGCCCTTTGAACCACTAATACCGGAGTATGGCCTGTCAAGTGATCCGGAATTGATCAGCAAAGCAATCATCGAGACTGATACGGGATTGCTGCTGGACATTTCCCATGCCAGGATCTCAGCGGACACTTTGGGAGTAGACGATCGTGAATATGTCGAGCAGCTGCCTCTGGACCGGCTGCATGAGCTGCACATAACCGGTATCCGCAGATACCACGGCTTTCTTGAGGACCATTTCGAGATGCAACCGGAAGATTGGCCTTCCACTGAATGGGCCGCTGAGCAGATCAAGATTGGGGCTTGGCGCGAGCCAGAGATCGTCGCGTTTGAGTATGGAGGCGTGGGAGAGTGGTTTTCCTGGCGCACAGAAACCTGGGCATTGGAAGAGCAAGTTCCCAGGCTT
>CAYUGV010000118.1:0-4459 GCA_964444335.1 uncultured Anaerolineaceae bacterium
GTCTCACCACATGGACCGGGAATCAGTTGCCATTGATAAGGATAGTTGCGGTTGAGGTCCGCGCCTCTGGAAGTGGTATTGCCGCAGTAGTTATTGTTGGTGTTCTTTCGCCATAAGATGCTTGTGTTGGCCTCGTCCTGAGTGCGTCCATCCGGGTTGGTTGAAAGCACCAGGTGGACGCGGTTGTAATCCAGCAGCCACTTTACGTCTGCGTTGGTCGCGTAGTTTGCAAGCAGGTACTCCGCCAGGCGCAGGTTCAATTCGGGCGGCGCCCATTCGCGGGCATGGATGCCACTCATGAAGAACGCGTCCGATTTCGGGGTGGACGGGTTATTCCGGTTGCTCAACACCAGCACTTCCATATCCCAACCCGCATTTGCATTTTGGGTCTTTTCCCAGGAATCGCCAATATCCAGCAGCTGGACCAGGTCCGGGTAAGTTGCTGCCAGGGTATCTGCAGAGGCATAGATCTCGGTAATCGTGCGGTAGCACGGGTACCCAGGAATGCCGGTAGTTTGACCAGCGAGCGGCTGTAGTTCCTCATTGATTCGAGCGGTATACGGGTAGTCGATGGTCCAGGTGAAGCCTTCCGCAGCCAGGGCATCGCGCGTGATCTGGTTGCTGAAGATCCTGACTGTTTGGGTCTTGGAATCAACTTCAACTACATCGTAACGATCTGCCAGGTCAGCCAATTGATCACGGGTCCCGTAACGTACAATCAGAACCTGCTGATCTGGTAAGGGATCACTGGCTAATACGCCTTCTGAGTGAATCAATGTTGTGAGTAAAAGCACCGCAACCAGCCCCAAAAGGCACAAACGCAATATTTTCTTGGTCATTTTGTCTCCTTGTGAGTAGAGTCATGGAATTAATGTGCGGAAATCCGGTGAGCCTTAAAGGGAGACCGAAATAAAAGGAATTTTAGCATGCAGCCAGGTGGTTGAATCAAAACCCGGCAATTATTGCCCGAAACTTTTGAGCTTAAGTAATGAGTATCAATCGACCTGTTGCGGTACTTTGCGCAACGAGTCAAGAAACTCCGCGCCTGCCGTGTTCTCATCAGCGATCAGGTCCTGCAGTGTGGTGCTCTTGAGTTGGTTGATCAGCACTTCTTCAGTGCGGATCCAAAACTTATGCAGCGGGCAGGTTCCCGAGAACTGGCAACAATTAGGGTCCTCAAGGCACCCAACCAACCGGATGGGGCCATCCACCGCGGTCAGGATATCATAGACCGAGATCTCAGAGGCAGGCCTGGTCAGAGCGATGCCACCGCGTGCACCGCGCCAGGTGGTGATCAGCCGCGCGTTCACGAGCTGGGTGTTGATGCGTGAGAGAAAAATGCGCGACATATTCATCTCTTCCGCGATGACATTGGACGGGGCCTTTTTGCCAAAGCCCAACCGGGCAAGGTAGAGCATCGCCCTGAGCGCGTAATCCGCCTGATTGGTAATTTGTAGTGACATAGGTTTGTTTTCCTCCTTTCACAAACACAAATTACTTGTGAAGTCTATCACAATTTTGACTACAAGTGGTATATATTTTATCTATTATGGTATTTTTTTAGAAAGCCACTGCTGTTGACCGTCCGTCTCCACTTTTAGCCAGCGATAGTCACCCGCCCACAGGGCGTCCCCTGCCTCTTCGCGCTCACCCTCACCAGTCAGCACCCATACCTGCGCGTTAGGTTCTGCCAAGCCAGCCTGCCAGGGCTGCACCAGGAGCGATGCATCCTGCAAAGGTTCCACCTGCCCGTCAAACATCACTTGACCGATAAAGCCTTTTTGAGCCAAAACCAATGCCTGAAGCACTCCCTCTGCCACAGAAAAACGAAGACTGCCTGGCTGGAAGTCAAGCAGTTCGTCTCCAGTGAGGCGTGTTTGCGCGATTCCCTCAGCGGCAAATGAACTCCAAAGCCGTTTCGAGATCTGCCGGCCTTCAGGGTCACAGCCCCAAAATACCTGCCCGACCTTCACCTGGCGGGTCAATCCAAATAAACCAGAAAGTTGATCCTGCCGGCAATCCGGGATGATCACGACCTCAAGCTTTCGGTCAAAGGGAGGTAATAAGGACTCGATTTGTTCGCTCAATATTGCCGGCTCGGACTCCCCGTTGACCAGGATGTAATCCCCCGCAGGGTTGCGCACGAGCAGCATGGGTGTGTCTGATTGCCCAAAGATGGTTACATACAGCCGTCCATCCGGCAGCGCTGCCACGCTCGCCCACAAAGCAAGGCTAAGGCTGCCAAGCGCTGTCAAGATAAAGGCCGGCTTTTTCAGGATCCCCAACCACTGCCGCCAGGGCAGCCCAAGCACAAAGACCGCCAGAACCAGGTAAGCCAGCGCCACCCAAGCAAAGTCCAGCCTTGGAATCTGCAATGTGTGGGGAAAACTGCTGGCAAGCCAGGTCACCATTCGATTGGTGTAAGCCGCAAACGGCCAGGCGATCCAGGCGAACGCTCTACCAAGAGGCAGGAGAATCAAGCCAACAGTCATCGCCATCAAGCCGAGGATCATGACCAGCGGTTGAACAGGCAAGATCAGCGGGTTGGCAATCAGAAATACCCACGAAATACTTTTAAAGTGGTAAAGCAGCAAGGGCAACACCGACATCTGAGCCACCAGTGTTACCAACAGGTAGTCGCCGACCCAGGTGCTGAAACGGGCGCTGAATTCATCGCCAAAGCGCGCGTTCATCCAGAGCGTCAGCCTGGCGCGTAGAGGCGGCATCAACAGTGCCAACCCGAGTGTTGCCATGGCGGAAAGTTGAAAGCCGACATCCCAGGGCAGGTGCGGATTGATCAGCATCATCAACAAAACGCTGATGCCCAGGTTGTTAAGGCTGTTGCCGCGCCGCGCGATGGAGGAGCCAATAACCGTAAACGCGCCCATAAAAGCCGCCCGCATCACAGAGGCTTCCGCTCCAACCAAAATGGTGTATAGCAGCAGCACGATGATGGTAAGCAGGCTGCCCTTTTGCGCACCCAGGCGGCGCGTGAACACGTGCGCCACGATTCCAGCCAGCACTGCCATGTTGAAGCCTGAGATGGCAATGATGTGGCTGGTGCCTGTGATGGAATAGGCTTCACGTGCCAACGGGGAGATCTGGCTCTCATCTCCCAGCAAAATTCCACGTAATAAGGCATTTTCTGGGGACGGGAAAATCTGGTCGATCACCCTTGCGCCCCTCTCACGCAGACCGTACAGAAGCGCAAGCAGTGGATTGCCGTGCCCACCTTCCAGGAACTTGACACGCCCAAACTGGCTGTAGGTGTAGATGCCGCGGTGCTCAAGATAGTCGCGCCAGGAGCCGCCCGAACCAGCCGGTGGAGCAATCAACTCACCAATTATTTCGAGGTGGTCGCCATACTTGAAGTCATATCCCAGTGGGAGAGAAAGCATCACTTTCCCACGAACTGACTGGGGTTCGGAGCCTTCGTTTTCCACGCTTTCAGCCGAGATGACATACCTAACCGATGACCCGGAGGCTTCTGGCGGCTCCGTAATAGTTCCCTTAAAGCTTGTTATCCCCTCGCCAATATAGCTGCGGATATCCGAAGCGGTATTGCCCGGCAAACTCAACTGGTACAGCATGCCGGTCAGGCTGCATACCATGATCAGCATCGCCGCCGGCACCTTGCGCAGCGGTTTCTGACGCGGGAGAACGATCAACAGCAGAAGGCTGATGACACCTCCGGCCATCCAGTATCCCCAGGCAAAGCGCAGCCACTCCGAGAGGAGCGAGCCCGCAATTGCCGCCAGACCCAGCCAGAAGAAGGGCATAAATGCCGGGATGTGGACCTTGGTGTCCTCCTGGGTAGGTTGCGTAGTAGCTGAGCCAGGTGAGGCAGCGTTTGGTGGTACCTGCTGAGGCGGATTGTTGACCGCCATCGTCACGCGAGTTCCTCTAGCAGGGTCAAGAGAGACTCGAGCGCTTTCTGCGCCAACTGTTCCTTCACCTGCAGGCGGTTGCCTTCGAGATGGAAGCAATATTGCCGCTCGACTTCGCCAAACGAAATGCCGCACCAGCTCGTGCCGACCGGTTTGCTGGGCGTGGCGCCACCCGGACCGGCAATGCAGCTGACCGCAAGACCGATATCGGTGTTGAACGCCTTGCGCGCGCCTAAGGCCATCTCGCGCACCACCTCGGCGCTCACCGCGCCGTATTGCTTGAGCGTGTCCCAGCTGACCCCCAGCAGGTTGACCTTGGCTGAGTAGGCATAGGAAACGATCCCGCCCATGAAGTACTCCGAAGAACCGGGCACATTGGTCAGCCGGTGTCCGATCAGCCCGCCGGTGCAGCTCTCAGCGAGGGAAAGGGTCAGCTTCTTTTGAAAAAGCAGTTTCCCAATCCTGGTTTCAAGGTCGTCAGTTTGCATGGTCTCCTCCGTCACTACGGATTGTGGTTGTTGGCTGTCGAGCGTGTTCCAGACCCTGATAAGCTCATGCGCGCGGATGTAGGC
>CAYUGV010000119.1:0-4455 GCA_964444335.1 uncultured Anaerolineaceae bacterium
GTGCGCGCGATGATGATCATCCGTGCCAACACCCTCGCCAAGGGGCACTCCGGCATTCGGCTCGAAACGCTTGAGCTCATGCTTTTGCTGCTCAATAGAAACATCCTGCCGATCATCCCTTCAAAAGGATCCCTTGGCGCTAGTGGCGACCTGGCTCCGCTTGCCCACATGGCTCTGCCGCTAATTGGGCAAGGTGAAGTACGTTTTCATGGTGAAGTCAGACCCACAATGGAAGTCCTGCAGGAAAATGGCCTAAAGCCAATCAGGCTGAGTGCCAAAGAAGGGCTGGCCCTGACCAATGGCACCACTCTGATGACTGCCATCGGTGCATTGCAGGTATTTGATGCGGAAGTCGTGCTGAAGTCCGCCAATTGCGCTGCGGCACTCTCCCTTGAAGCCCAAAACGGCACACTCTGCGCTTACTTTCCCCAAATTCATGCAAGTCGTCCACAGGCTATGCAAGCTGAAACAGCCGCCACTCTGCTCGATATACTAGCAGGCAGCGACTTAACCCGCCCTGATAATTCATTGAACGTCCAGGATGCCTACACCCTGCGCTGCGTGCCACAGGTGCATGGCGCCATCCACAGTGCAATTAACTACGCGCAAAAGGTCATTGAAACTGAGCTTAACTCCGTTACCGATAATCCCTTGCTCTTTTTTGATGAGAACGATGATGTCACAATCCTATCTGGCGGAAACTTCCATGGTGAACCATTAGCGCTCGCTCTGGATTTTCTTTCCATCGCGATGACCGACCTGGGCAACATTTCTGAGCGGCGCATTGCCAAGCTGATCGATAATCACCCCGAACACTATCCTTCATTCCTTGCAGCCCAGGGTGGCTTGAACTCGGGTTTCATGCTGCTCCAGTACACTGCCGCAGCTTTGTGCTCGGAAAATAAAACCCTTGCCCACCCCGACAGTGTGGATAGCATCCCCTCTTCCGGCAACGTTGAAGATCACGTCAGCATGGGCGCCAACGCCGCGTTGCACTGCCAGCAGATAATCGAAAATGTGCGCACAATCATTGCCATTGAATTGATGAGTGCTGCCCAGGCGGTGGAATTCAGGTTGCGGGAGAACCCAAGCCTAAGCCTCGGTCAAGGCACACACAAGGCTTATCAGAAGATTCGTGAGGTCGTGCCATTCTTTGAACAAGATGCTTACTTCAAGCCCAGCATGGATGCTGTAGGTGAAATGATCAAACAAGGAAAATTTACTATCGCTTAAATTCTATTTAGCCAAAAAGTAGAGCTACCAAACGCCTGCAATCCGAAATCCACATTTCGGGCAGGCGTCTTTGTTTAATCGCACAACCGGGTCCACGTACCCCATCCGCCGAATAACGCGTTCACCACAGTTTGGGCAACTGGTGACTGTGGATGTCTGCAAATTCCCACCATACACGTACCGCAATCCTGTTTTTTTTCCAACATCCATGGCGTGGAAGATCCGTTCGGGAGGTGTCGCAGGAATCTGGTGGAATTGCGGCTGTGGGAAGTATCGGCTGACGTGCCAGGGCACATCCGGACTGAGTTTGGTGGAGATGAAGCCTGCCAGCCCCTCCAACTGTTTTTCGTCATCGTTTATCCCAGGTACCAGCAGCGTGGTCACTTCCAACCAAACACCAGCCTTAAGCAACGCAATACAGGAATCCAGCACAGGCTGCAGATGCGCCCCGGTGTAGCGCCGGTGGATCTCCTCATCGAAGGCTTTGATGTCCACATTGGCAGCATCCAGCGTTGGGATGGTCAACTCGAGCATCTCCGGGGTCATATAGCCGTTAGTGACATAAACGTTCTTTAGCCCTGCATCGTGCGCAAGCTGACTTACCTCGAGATTATATTCAACCGACAGAGAAGGCTCAGTATAGGTGTAGGAAATGCTTTTGCAACCGGTTTCGATCGCCCCCTCCACCACCCTTTCTGGACGCACAAAGCGCGGTTTGTCAGGTTCATTCGCGGAAGAGATTTGCGATATGTCCGCGTTCTGGCACCACTGGCAGCGAAAGTTGCACCCCGGAGCTGCAATCGAATAGCTCGTACTACCTGGCAAAAAATGATAGAGCGGTTTTTTCTCGATCGGGTCAACATGCGAAGCAATCAACCGACCATAACTCAGGCTAACAAGCTCCCCGTCACGATTTTCGCGTACCCGGCATATCCCCTTCTGCCCTGGGCGGATCAGGCACTTATGAGCGCAGAGCATGCAACGAACTTTTCCGTCTTCCAAGCGGCTTACCAACAGAGCTGGATGTTCAGACATCACAACCTCCAGGATTAAGAAACCTGGTCTGCAATAGCAGACCAGGTTGAATTTGATTTACGCGCCGAACTTTTCGAGCCTTCCGGCAAGCGCCAGTGCCAGGGGCATCAACTCGTTTGCGTCAAAGCGTGCGCCCAAGCTGCCCTGGAGGCAAGCTCGTTCACCGAAGCTGGTGATGCCATCCGGGCGCGCATCTTTTGCATATAACATGGTTGGGATGGGGTGCCAGGAGTGCGATTTCAGTTTGGCGGGGGTGGAGTGATCGCCAGTGATGATCAGCACGTCCGGGTTCAACGCCAGGATGCGCGGCAGGAGGGCGTCCACTTCTTCGATGATGTGCACCTTGCCTTCGAAATTGCCATCTTCCCCGTAGCTATCTGTTTTCTTGATGTGCACAAAGAAGAAGTCATAATCCGCCCAGTTCTGTTCGAGCATGGTGATTTCTTCTGCCATCGACTCAGCTGGCGGCATAACGGTCATCCCAACCACCTTTGAAACCCCGCGGTACATCGGGTACATCGCGATCGCGAGCGATTTTGTGCCCCAAATTTCCGGGAATTTCGGCCAGGCGGGCATACCGGCAAATCCGCGCATCACAAAGCTATTGGCAGGGTGCTCATTTTTGAGGATTTCATTCCCCTGGCGCACAAATTCACGGATCAACTCAGCAGTCCGTTCGCCCGCAGGGCTGGTTGCTGTGGCGATATGCGCTTTCTTTCCAACAGCCTGGGGATCTGTATCTGAAACGTCACCGCTGAGCCCTTCGCCCCGTAAAACAAAGACGAAGCGATATTCCTTCTCAGGGGTCAGGAAGAGTTCGACACCAGGCAAACTTACTTTCTCTTTCAGCAAGTTGCACAATCGCTCCCCTACTTCGGTCGGGATGCGTCCGGCACGGCGATCGGTGATCACACCGTTTTCGTCCACGGTACAGAAGTTGCCGCGGGCTGCGACATCGTTCGGACCCAGGTCAAAGTCCACACCGAGCGCGCTCAACACACCGCGCCCGATCTCATATTTGACCGGATCGTAGCCAAAAAGCCCCAGGTGGGCCTGCCCACTGCCGGGAGTGATCCCATATGGAACGGAGTGATGCAGACCAAGCGATGACTTCGCTGCCAGCGCGTCCATATTAGGCGTGTGTGCAGTTTCAAGCTCCGTCCAGCCTTCCGGTGTAAGGGGCAGACCGCCAAGTCCGTCCATGACCAGCATGACGATTTTGCCCTTTGCGTCCTCTTTCAAAAGTGGTTTGATAAATTGGAAATCCATGTTTTCTTCCTCCGGTTAGTTATCAGTTTTTCGGATTAACTCCAACAAAAAAAGATTATTGCCTTGTTAATCCGCTTAGTTTTATTCGATGGTTTTTAGGTGCGTGTCGTTGAGCAGTTCCAGCATGTGGATGACCGCAGAGTTATCCAGATCGCCTTCACCAAGCGCTACCATGCCGTTAAACAACTGGCTGTTGAGCGCTGTGCCAGGCAAAATAGCCTGGTACTCACGGGCTGTATCAATCACAATATTCAAGTCTTTCGCCTGCAAGCTCGACTTGAACCCGGGAGTCCTGTTCCCTGCCAGCAATCGTTGCGGTTTGACATCCAGCGTCCAGCACTGCGCTGCGCCACCTTTGATGGCTTCGATCACGCGGGCAACATCCACACCTGATTTCTGTGTAAATACCATCAATTCTGCTTCCGCCACCATCTGCGCCGCAACCATGATCTGGTTGGCTGCCTTCGCCACCTGACCCGCGCCGGCATCGCCCACAAGCGTGATTTTCTTGCCAATCGCTTCCAGCGCCGGCATCGCTTTTTCGAGTGCTTCCGCATCCCCACCGACCATGATAGCCAGAGTGCCATTCTTCGCGCCAATATCGCCGCCGCTCACTGGAGCGTCCAGTGCACTCACGCCAACCTCGTGGAAACGCTGGTAAATTTCACGGCTGGCTGCGGGCTTGATGGTGGAATTGTCAATCAGGATCATTCCCGGGTGTGCGCCTTCTATCACACCATTAGCCCCAAAGAGAATTTGCATTACATCAGGAGTATCCGAGAGATTGGTAAAGACAATCTCGGTACGGCTGGCAACCTCGGCTGGGGTTTCTGCCCAATACGCACCTGCCTCAAGAAGAAGAGTAGCTTTTGAGGGCGTGCGATTGAAGACTGTGAGCGGGAAACCTGCCTTGAGGAT
>CAYUGV010000120.1:0-4439 GCA_964444335.1 uncultured Anaerolineaceae bacterium
ACCAGCAACACCGCGGCAAAAATTGCTTGTGCGCAAGCTGTGGATGAGCACCTCGCGCGGGTCGTCCAGGTTGCCCAGTCGGAAGGCTATGTTACGCTCATCACCGCCGATCACGGCAACCTTGAAGTGCTGCTCACCGTGGAAGGCAAGCCCCACGTGTCGCATACTTCCAACCCGGTGCCCTTCATCGTGATCGATCCCAAAGCAGAGAATCAAATCCATCTCTCCGATGGCAGTCTGCAGGACATAACCCCGACTATTTTGACCATCATGGGCGTCGAAAAACATGCATCCATGGCGGGCACGCGCCTCGTGAGCCCCCGTGACTGGGGCAAAGATCGCAGGGTTCTGCTGATCATCCTGGATGGTTGGGGGGAAGGCAGTCAGGACGAGAACAACCCCATCTTTGTCGCCGACACCCCAAATTGGGACGCACTCTGCCGGGATTTTCCGATGGCGCATTTGCAAGCCTCCGGCGAAGCGGTCGGCTTGCAAGCTGGAAAACCGGGCAACTCTGAAGCTGGTCACATGAACATCGGCGCAGGCAGGATCGTGCTGCAGGACGACGTGCGCCTGGATATGGCGCTAAAGGATGGCTCGTTCTCGCAGAACGAAGTCTTCCTCCAGGCGATTGAAAACGTTTTGCGTAAAGGCACCAACCTGCACCTGATCGGACTCCTCACCGAAAAAAGCTCGCATGGCTCGATTGACTATCCCCTTGCCCTGCTGCGAATGGCAAAGGAAAAAAGCCTGCCCGACGCGTTCCTGCACCTGATCTTCGATGGGCGCAGCACCGAACCAGGCAGCGCGCCAGCCCTACTGGAAAAGCTGGAAGGGCAGATACGCGAAATTGGGATCGGGTCGATCGTCACCGCCGTCGGACGAGGGATCGCCCTTGACCGGGATGGAAATTACGCCAAGATCAAGAAAGCCTACGAAGCCATGGTACTCGGACAGGGAACCCCCTGGTAACCGGGCAAAAGCCGTAATCAGATGCCATCGATTTCATTTGACCCCCTTCAATTTTCGAAAAACCTGTTTTCCATAATGCAGGAAATCAATCCTGGCATAAGTGAATTGGAATTCTACGAGTTCCAGTACGCCTTGAAAAACCTCCAACCCGTTGAAGGCTGGGAGAAAATCCTGCCAGAACCCATGGAAACCCTCCTTGAAAAAATTGCCAGGCCGGAGTTCTTTGCGAACATCCAGCTAAAGCCCAGGAATGGCGACCAAGTAGTTCTTGATGAGACGATCACAGCCCTGACAAGGCAGCTCTTTGTTGGCCTGGTTGAGGAACTTTACCCGGCGGACTGGGTTAACCAGCACTTCTACTTTGACGTCCGATCTTTCGTGTTCCTCGTGCGCACCATCTACCTCACCGCCCCAATTCGCCAGCGTTTTGGCGGCTTGCCGTACAGAAACTTCGAAGCAAAACAAGCGCTCCTTGATAATGAGTTCGAGGTTGGCTACAAAGAATTCGCCCAGGCTAACCAGGAGATCGATTCAGCATTTATTGAGGTTGTCCGATCCTGGATCTCGGCCAGGGACACACCGCTTTTGCTCACGATTGTCGGTCCCACCGCATCAGGTAAGTCCGAAATAACCATGCGACTGCTGGATTCCCTAAAGTTAGCAGGGCTTTCTTGTGGCGCAGTGGAAATGGACAATTTTTATAAAGATCGTGTCTATCGTGATGGGCGGCCAATGACCTCAGAAGTAATCCATTATCCTCTCTTCATCGAGTCAATCAACGCGCTTCTGCGGGGAGAAGCCGCCGACATTCCCCGTTATGACTTCATCCAGGCTACTTCCAGTCACGATCTGGATGGCAATCTGCGCCCCGGGCAGTCCACCCAGACCATCCAACCAGCCGATATCATCATCCTGGAAGGCAACTTCCCCTTCCACATTCCCGAGATCGCCAGGCTGATCGATCTCAAGATCGTTTACTTCGCCGAAGATCCAATCCGGCTCAAACGCAAGTGGAAGCGGGACGTGGATTTCCGCAAAAAGTATGATCCAAATTACCTGGTGAATCGCTACTTCCGTACGCAGTCTCAACGAAACCAGGAAATCTACCAACCCATGATGCAGTGCTGTGACATCATCGTGGATACGACCAACGCGCAATTATGGCTGCACCCAAACTTGCAGAGCCAGTTGCATACTTGAGAGTGTTTCGATGGCACCAGAGAAGAGGAACACCATGTTCGATGAATTCTTGCGTGGACAGATTGTGGAAGCAGACACGAAAATTGTCATGCTGATCATGGACGGCCTGGGAGGGCTTCCCCGCGAGTTGGGCGGAAAAACAGAGCTCGAGACAGCCAGCAAACCCAACATGGACGCCCTTGCACTGAGGTCCGCCCTGGGCATGACCATTCCGTCTGGTCCTGGCATTACGGTCGGCAGTGGTCCCGGTCACCTTTCAATCTTCGGCTTCGATCCCCTGGAGTATCAAATTGGTCGCGGGGCATTGGAAGCCCTGGGGGTGGATTTTGAACTCGGTCCGGATGATGTGGCAGCCCGGGGCAATTTCTGCGTCGTTGATGAGAATGGGCTTTTGGTCGACCGCCGTGCTGGGAGGTTGCCGACTTCTGAAAGCGAGCGCCTGGTCCAAAAACTGCGGGCCATAAAGCTGGAGGGCGCGGAAGTGTTCGTGGAGGTTGTCAAGGAGCACCGCTTCGTGCTTGTTCTGCGGGCACCCGGCTTGGGAACTTCGCTAACAGATTCCGACCCATTAGTCACAGGCGCGGCGCCGCTCAAGGTGCAGGCGCTGGATACAAGCTCGGAGCGGACTGCCGCACTCGTCAACCAATTTCTGCAACAGGCGGAAATGATCCTGAAAAACGAAACCCCCGCCAACATGGTCTTGCTGCGCGGCTTTGCCAAATTCCCGCTGATGCCCAAGTATCCGGATGTGTTTAAGTTGAAGGCTGCAGCGATCGCGGTCAATGGCATGTACCGCGGTGTGGCGCGCCTGGTTGGCATGGACGTGCTTTCAGTCGACGGCACGGAGCTCAGCAATGAATTTGACTGCCTGGAAAAGCATTGGTCGGACTACGACTTCTTCTACCTGCATTTCAAAAAGACAGATACCTATGGAGAAATTGGCGATTTCGACGCGAAAGTCAAAGCTATCGAAGAGTTTGACGCGCAACTACCCCGCTTGATGGCTTTGAACCCGGATGTGGTGATCATCGGTGGCGACCATTCCTCCCCGGCGGTGCTCAAATCCCACAGCTGGCATCCAGTGCCGCTGCTTATGTACGCGAAGTACGTTCGCGCGGACAAATTCACAGAATTTGGTGAATCGACTTGCGCCCAAGGTAATCTTGGTCAGATCCCGGCCTATCACGTGATGCCGATCGCGCTTGCGAATGCCGGCAGGGTGGCCAAATATGGAGCATAACCAGGTGGAAGTAGCAGAAACAATTGGAAATGCCGATCTCTTTTCCGAAATTCTCTTCAATGTAATGCGCGTCCTTTGCCCGGCGCTCAACGACCTGGAGTTGTTCGAGTTTCGTTATTGCCTTGAAAACATCACCCCGGAACAGGGTTGGCAGTCGGTTGAGGTCCTGAGCAGGGATGAAATTGAGCAAATGGTCAACAGCGTTGCCTATTATTCCAGCATCCAACTCAAGCCAAAACTGGACAATCGTCCCGTCATGGATCCCCAGATCCTTTCCTTGCAGCGGATGCTCTTCGTGGGGCTTGTCAGCGGCAGTTACCCGATCGAATGGGTCGACAAGCACTTCAGCTTCGATCCGCGCGGGTTCTACTTTATTCATCGAACCGAATACTACACTGAGGACATCATCACTCATTTGGGCGGAAAACCTTACCTGAGATTTACACGCTTGCAGGACAATTTCCAGAACATTTCTGCCGTTGGCTACAAGGATTTCAAAAATGCCAACACGGAAGTTGATGAAACTTTCATCAAGCTCACGCAAAGGCTGGTCGAAAAGATAGGCACGCCGATCCTGATTGCCATTGCGGGTCAGACCGCAGCTGGCAAAACCGAGATCGTTGAACGGCTGCAGCAAGCCTTTCAAAACACAGGAAAAAGCCTGACAGGCCTGGAAATTGACCATTTCCTCACGGATCGGGATTACCGTGAAGCGCATGGGATCGACTCGCTGGGGCAGGAAGCCCTCCATTTTGAGATGCTGACGAAAGCGCTTGAGGACCTGCGGGCTGGCAAGCCGGCGGAAACGCCCCAATACGATTTCATTTCCGCGACCTCAAGCCATACTCTGGATGGAAAGCTCAAACCGGGCCGGGAAACGCTGCGCGTCGAACCTGCCGACATTATTTTTATGGAAGGCAATTTCCCATTCCTGTTACCCGGTGTCGCGGCGCTGACCGGCATCAAAATAATGTACCTCACCGATGACGCAGTACGGTTAAAGCGAAAATGGCGTCGCGATATGGAC
>CAYUGV010000121.1:0-4320 GCA_964444335.1 uncultured Anaerolineaceae bacterium
GTTCTCTTCAATCCAGGTGAAGATTTCGATACCACCCTGCAATTGTACTTTTCTGACAAGGTGAAGCTGCATACCATCACAGACATGCCTACTCTGATTACAGAAGTGGCCAAGTCCACATCCACCCAACAGCGCTTTGGTATGATCCAACCTTATGGATACACGCTGGTCGAGCTCGACCACCCACAACATAATCTGACAGCTGGTAGTCTGCAGCAATTCCTCGACCTCTACCTCAAGAGTCATCCTGACACCAGGATCGATTACGTACACGGGGATGAAACGGTCGATGTACTGGGTCGCAAACCCGGCAATATCGGCTTCTTTTTGCCCCCCATCGGTAAAAATTCGTTCTTCCGATCGATCATCGTCGATGGCGCTCTGCCGCGGAAGACATTCTCAATGAATCATGCGAAAGACAAACGCTTTTACATGGAATGTCGGAGAATTAAACCTTGACGTATCGAACAAGTGTGCTATATTTATATCATCCAAACAATTAGATCTGGGAGAAACTATGGCTGCCCGAAAAGCATCAACAACTAACAATCAACCGGCTACTGACATGAACATGGAAGAAGCCAAAAAAGTCGTGCTCGACCGCGCTTTGCACGATATCGTCAAAAAATACGGCGAGGGCAGCATTATGCGCCTCGGCGAAGCCCATCAGATGCAAGTGGAAGCCATCCCCACTGGCTCCCTCTCGCTCGACATGGCGCTTGGCGTCGGCGGCATCCCCAAGGCCCGGATCACCGAGATTTTCGGACCCGAGTCGTCCGGCAAGACCACGCTCTGCCAGCACATAGTGGCTGAATGCCAGGCACGCGGCGGCACTGCGGCTTACATCGACATGGAACACGCGCTGGATCCAAGTTATGCTGCCAAATGCGGCGTCAAGATCGACCAACTGCTGATTTCCCAACCGGACACGGGTGAGCAGGCGCTCGAAATCGCTGAGACCCTGGTCCGCTCAGGGGCTGTGGACCTGGTGGTGATCGACTCGGTTGCCGCGCTTGTGCCCCGCTCGGAAATCGAAGGTGATATGGGCGATCCCACCATGGGCGTCCAGGCACGCTTGATGTCCCAGGCACTGCGTAAGCTTTCAGGTGCGATCAACCAGACCAAGACCGCCGTGGTCTTCACTAACCAACTGCGCCAGAAAATAGGATCGATGTACGGCAACCCCGAAACGACCACTGGCGGTATGGCGCTGAAGTTCTACGCTTCTATTCGTCTTGACGTTCGCCGGGTGCAGTCCATCAAGGTTGGCGCTGAAATCGTTGGCAACCGCGTGCGTGTGCGCGTGGTGAAAAACAAAGTTTCCGCTCCCTTCCGTTCTGCTGAATTTGACATCATGTACAACGAGGGTATTTCCAAGTCCGGCGACATTCTCGACCTTGCCACCTCTCTCGAGGTAATCGAGAAACGCGGCTCCTTCTATTCCTACAAGGATCAGCGTCTCGGCCAGGGACGGGAAGCCTCCAAGAATTATCTGGTTCAAAACCCGGATATCATGCTGGAAATTGAAAATGCTGTCCGCGCCCTTGCCAACTCCGAGGTGCTCACCGGTACCTTTGATATTTCGGGCGGTGAAACCGAGGACGAGAGCAACGGCGACTATTAATAGACACTATGGAATTTAGGCGTAGGCGCATTTTGAAATAAATGTAATCATTCTTCAAAGCGATCCGGGTAGACTGCTTCGTCTCCCATCGTTGATTTCAAAATGGACAGGATCACAAAAAAGGAGTTGATCTACATCAACTCCTTTTCATTATTACCCAAAAAAATGAAGACCTACGTTCCTTCTTCCCAGGAACCGAGGTATTTCACCTGCTCTTCGGTTAACGTGTCGATCTTGACGCCCATCGCAAGCAACTTCAGACGCGCGATCTCGCGATCGATCTCTTCCGGCACGTCGTAAACCCGTTTCTCGAGCTTATCGGCATTTTTGAGCATGTACTCCGCACCAAGTGCCTGGTTGGCAAAAGACATATCCATCACCGACGCCGGGTGACCTTCAGCTGCAGCCAGGTTGATCAGACGGCCCTCACCGAGGATGCTGATCACACGGCCATCACTAAGCCTATAGCTCTCCACGAACGGCCTAACTAATCGCTTTTCCACCGACATTGCTTCGAGGGAGGGGATGTTGATCTCCACGTTGAAATGACCGGAGTTGGCAACCAAAGCGCCGTCCTTCATCACCTCAAAATGGTGTTTGTCCACCACGTTCAGGTCGCCAGTCACCGTTACAAAAATATCGCCAATCGGCGCGGCTTCTGCCATCGGCATCACGCGGTACCCTTCCATCACTGCTTCCATTGCAGCCATTGGATCCACTTCAGTCACGATTACGTTCGCGCCCAAACCCTTCGCGCGCATCGCAAGACCGCGCCCGCACCAGCCATAGCCAGCCACCACGAAGGTCTTACCAGCCAGCAACACATTCGTTGCCCGCAAAATGCCGTCGATCGTGGACTGCCCGGTGCCGTAGCGGTTATCAAAGAAGTGTTTGGTCATGGCGTCATTAACAGCCATCACCGGGAATTCCAGCATTTTATCCGCAGCCATCGCGCGCAAACGGATCACGCCGGTGGTGGTCTCTTCGGTTCCACCAACGATGTTCGGGATCAGGTCGCGCCGTTCCTTGTGGATGGTGCTCACCAAATCCGCGCCGTCATCCATGGTGATATGTGGGGCATGGTCAAGCGCTGCACGCAGGTTTTTGTAATAAGTCTTGTCGTCTTCGCCCTTGATCGCGTAAACCGGGATCTCGTAATGCGAAACCAGCGCGGCAGCCACGTCATCCTGAGTTGACAGCGGGTTCGATGCAGTCAGCACGATATCCGCGCCGCCAGCCTGCATGGTCCGCATCAGGTTCGCGGTCTCGGTAGTCACGTGCATGCAGCACGACATGCGAACGCCTTCAAAAGGTCGTTCGCGGCGGAAGCGTTCTTCCAAAATCGCCAGCACCGGCATTTCGCGCGACGCCCAATCCATACGGCGGCGACCGCCTTCTGCCAGGTTCAAATCTCTAATGTGGTAATTCTCCATTGCCTCTCCAATAAATATGTTATTCAATCTCATCCAGCAAGCCTTCATCATTGAAGTGCTCACGGTAAAATGCAACAAATCTGTCCCAGGTGTAACAGTGGCACTGCGGTCCTGCCTCCTGGATGCAGTACGCCGCAGCGGTATTGCCCATCTCGGCGCAAACCTTCAACGGCAGACCAGCCATGTAGCCCCTCAGGAACCCGCCCCTAAAGGCGTCCCCCACACCGGTCGGGTCCTTCACTTCGATCCCGCCAATCGCTGGAACCACGCAGTCCACCCCTTCTGCCACAACCCGAGCGCCGTGCTCGGCTAATGTTACCACTGTAAATGCGGGTTTTGTCAAAATCTCTTCTGCGCTCCAGCCAGTGTGTTTCTGCAGCAGCTCGAATTCATACTCGTTGATGAACATGCCGTGGGCGTGCTGTACGCCGTCGCGCAACACGTCAGGGTCCATGCTGATGATCTGCTGACCTGGGTCAAATAGCATCCGAAGCCCCAATTCTGGTGCTTCGCGGATGTAGCGCTGCATCGCGCCTGGGTCGGTTGGCGATACCATTACAAAGTCATCTGGTTCAAAAACAGCCTCAGCCAACGGAAGATTAGCTGAGTCCGCCATCGCTCCGGTATAAAAAGTGGAGATTTGTGCGTTGGAACGATCGGTTGTGGCAAAAAACGAAGCCGTAAATTTCTCGGGGATGATCTTCACACCACTTGTATCCACTCCCATCGTCTCTAATCGACGCGCGTAGTCGCCAAAATCCTGCCCTGCTGTCGAGAACAAGTAAGCGTTTCCACCCAACAATGCCAGGGTATAAGCGATATTCGGACCCACCCCTCCGTCCTGCTTGATCATGTCGTGTACCAAAAACGACAGCGACACCTTGTCCAAGTGTTCGGCAATCAGGCAATCCCTGAACAAACCTGGGAACTGCATCAGATAATCAAAAGCGATTGAGCCGGTCAATATTACTTTCATGCGTACCTCTCCCTGGCAATCCGGGACATACCCCGAAAGGTTAGTGGAAAACTGGTGCCGTGTGCTTGTCGTACCGCGTCAATCTGACGGGCAGGCTGGCAGCAGTTTATGATAAATAATCTCATTGTAATGGGGATGAGCGGTTGGTGGTGAATGAGTTTTGAGCGGTGTAGTGCACGCCACTCAGGGGTTGTCATCGTTTCCTCACGAAAAGACGCCCTCCAGGCGCCAGTTAGTATTAATAGTTTATCATGAGAAGTAGTGAGTGTCAAAATTCACTCAGCGAG
>CAYUGV010000122.1:0-4318 GCA_964444335.1 uncultured Anaerolineaceae bacterium
CCCATCGCGACGCCAATATCAGCGCGTTTGATGGCGGGGGCATCGTTGACGCCGTCACCGGTCATGGCAACCACTTCGCCGTTATCGCGCAGGGCATCCACGATCTTCATCTTGTGCTCGGGGCTGACGCGCGCATAAACGTCTGTGATTTTGACGATCTCGCGCATTTCCTCTTCGGTTGAGTCTTGAATATCTGCGCCGGTGAGCACCTGGTGCCCCTTGCGCAGCAAGCCAATATCTTCAGCAATAGCTCGGGCGGTGTTGGGGTAGTCTCCCGTGATCATGACCGAGCGGATGCCGGCAGTCTGGGCTTCCTTGAGGGCTGGCTTGACTTCGGGGCGCGAGGGATCTATCATGCCGATCAGACCAACGAAGATCAATTCTTTCTCCAGGGCTTCGGCAGTGATCTCATTGGGCATTTCAGGCACCGGGCGATAAGCCACACCAAGCACGCGTAACGCCTTGCCGGTCATCTGGTCATTGGCTTCAAGGATTTCCCTGCGCAGTTCTGGCGTCAGAGGTACCGGGGTGTTATCCATTCCGGATCGGTAAGTACACAGGTCCAGCACCACATCCGGCGCACCTTTAACAGCGATTGTGTACCAGTCGGTTTTCTCATTGGTAACATACGGGGAGATATCGCCATGACCTGGGTTGACAATGTTGTGAATGGTGACCATGCGCTTGCGGGCAGAGTCAAAGGGGATTTCCTGCTTGCGCGGATAATTTTGATTGACCACGTTAGCGGCAGCGCCAGCTTTCAGAGCTGCCACCAGGATGGAACCTTCGGTTGGGTCGCCAACCATACGATAGGTTGTTTTGCCTTCGCTCTCGCCAACCGGCTCAAGCTGCGCGTCGTTGTTGATGGTGCCAACCCACAGGGTGGTTCTGACAGCAGGGAACCGCTTGAGGTCAGTGATAACTTCCCCATTAACAGAGAAGTCGCCAACTGGTTCATACCCGGCGCCGCTGATGTCCACGAACTGACCATCCACCCAGAGCTTGGTGACGGTCATTTGGTTTTGGGTGAGCGTTCCAGTCTTGTCGGTGCAAATGGTAGTGACGGAGCCAAGGGTCTCGACAGATGCCAGCTTACGGATCAGCGCGTGGCGGTTGACCATTTCGCGCATACCACCAGCCAGGCTGATGGTGACCACGGCGGGCAGACCTTCGGGCACGGCAGCGATTGCCAGGGAGACAGCTACCATGAACAGGGCAACGATCTCATCCCAGAAGGTTTTGGAGCTCAGGTCAAAGTCGCCGGCCATAGCCAGGCGAACGACACCGATCACGAATACCAGCACACAAACAACCATGGCGGCGATGCCAAGGGTTTTGCCAAGCTGTTCAAGGCGTTTCTGCAGAGGGGTTTGCTCTTCTTCCACCGATTGGAGCATTGTGGCGATCAGACCGAGCTGCGTGTGCATACCGGTGGCGATGACCACGCCTTTGCCGCGCCCGTAACTAACGGTGGTTCCCAGGAAGGCAGTGTTCTCACGGTCTCCCAGGGGAATGTCCGCCTGCAGGTTTGATTCAGCGTCTTTTTTCGCTGGCACGGACTCTCCGGTGAGGGAGGCTTCGTCGATGCTCAGGTTAATCGCTTCCATCAGGCGCACATCCGCGGGGATGAAATTGCCCGCCTCGATGAAGACGATATCGCCGGGCACAAGTTCGCGCGCGGGCACCAGTTGGCGGTGACCATCACGCAAAACCTGGGCTTCAGGAGCTGCCATCTTCTTAAGGGCAGCGAGGGAGGCTTCAGCGCGGGATTCCTGAACCACGCCCATAATGGCGTTGAGGACCACGATGAGCATGATGGCTCCGGCTTCCACCCAGTCTCCCAGGACTGCGGAAATGACAGCCGCGCCGATCAGGAGCCAGATCACAAAACTATTGATCTGTTCCCATAGTTTCTGCCAGATAGTGCGTCCGGCTTTCTCGACGAGCTCGTTGTGCCCATACGTTTCCAGGCGTTCAGCGGCTTCTGTGCTGCTGAGACCGGTTTCGAGAGGAACATTCAGGTTGTTTAGGACCTCTTCAGGCTCCAGAGCATGCCAGGATACTTCAAAAATGTCTTCGTTAGTCATTACATCTCCATAGGGTTGTGTATTTATGCAATCCAAGTAAATTTCAATCTTGTATTATATTCGAAAAATTTGAGTCTCTGAGGCGATATTACTACTTCAAAGGTGTGCGGTCTCTTGATTACTATAGAAAATCTATCTTCTTCTACGATTGAGCCAGGAAGAGCAAATAGACTGAATGGAAAGCCAGCATTTAAGTGGCGACCACAAGAACGTGTGCTAAAATCCAAGCATGTCTTGGAATCTCCTGGGTCACGAAACTGCCGTCCAATTCCTGAAAATTCACTCCCAACCTGAGAACACTCGCCACGCCTATTTAATTACCGGTGCGGAGGGCGTTGGGCGCGAAACGCTGGCACTAGCCTTCGTCAAGGCGCTGAACTGCCTGAATCCTCCCTCACCAGGGAACTTTTGTGGGCAATGCCACCCCTGCTGCCAGATTGAAGCGCAGTCCTACCCCGATCTGGCAATCTTGCGCGTAGCAGAAGGAGCCAGGGAGCTCAAGATCGAGCAGGTACGCGCGATGCAGCAAACACTTTCGCTTGCGCCATACCAATCGAAATATCGTGTTGTGCTGATCCCGGACTTTCAACGTGCCACGATGGGGGCCTCGAACGCTTTGCTTAAGTCGCTCGAAGAGCCGCCAGCTCGCGCGATCCTCATCCTTACGGCAGACGCTCGCGAGAGCTTGCTGGAGACGATCGCCTCCCGCTGCGAAGTGGTGCGGCTGCGCCCGATGCCGATCGACGACCTGGCGAAAGAACTGCAAGCATTGCATGGTTTGAGCGAGGAAGAAGCCCGCAAACTTTCACAACTGGCGGGCGGGCGAGTGGGTATCGCGCTGAGCTACTTGCGCGACCAGGAATTGCTTGAAAAGTATCATGATACGCTTGAACAGCTCGAGGAGATCCTGGGGATGAACCTGCGCGGCAGGCTTAAATATGTTGAAAAGCTGCAACGCGTAAAAGGGCAAACTCGGGAAAGTTACAGTTTTTTGATCGCAACCTGGCTGACTTTTTGGCGTGATGTGTTGATCTGCAGCGAAGCCAGTGAGGTTCCATTGGTCAACCTGGGGATGGAACCCCTTGCGCGGCGTATTGCAGCTGACCTAAGCCTGCAGCGAGTGGCAGGTATTTTGAAAAACCACGAAGAAGCGCTGACCATGCTGGATCAATACGTGAATCCCCGCCTGATCCTCGAGAACCTGCTGTTAAATTTACCTCGTTTGGAGTCCTGAGCTTGAACGAAGACACACAACCACCGACTGGTAACACTCATATGGGGCAGGCATCGCAACAAGAAACACCTGCGAGCGTAACTGAGCTTCAAGCGCCAACTCCGCTGAAGAAGAAACTAATTGAACTGATGCTGGTCAGCCTGAAAATTGGCACCACCAGCTTTGGCGCTCCCACCGCGCACATCGCCATGATGGAAGACGAGTACGTGCGCAAGCACAAGTGGGTCACCCCTGAGCACTTCCTGGATTTGCTGGCTGCCGCCAACTTGATCCCGGGTCCGAACGCGAGTGAGACCTGCTACCATGTCGGGTATGTCTACGCTGGGTATCCCGGAATGCTGGTGGCTGGTTTCAGTTTTATTTTGCCTGCCTTCATTGCCAGCATGCTCCTTTCGTGGGTGTACGTTCGTTTTGGCAGTCTGCCTGAACTTGAAGGTTTGTTCTATTTTCTGAATCCGTTGGTGTTAGGGATCGTGCTTGTCACCACCTGGCGCATCGGCAAAAGCAGCCTGGTAGGTTGGGAGCAATTCCTGCTCTTTGGTCTGGCTCTGGCTGGCAAATTGTTGGATCTGAATGAAGTTCTGATCATGCTTGGTTGCGGAGCGCTGGCTGTGGTGCTGAATTATGGCATCAAGCGAAAAACTTCATCTCCAGGCAACCTGCTCTTGTCCTTTGTGCCATTGCCTTTGTTCGGTGTCGCTCTAAAAATGCTGTTCGAATCTATCAACGAACGCGTCTTGCATATCTTCTGGTATTTTCTGCGTACTGGCGCGGTGCTATTTGGCTCGTCGCTGGTTCTTTTCGCCTTGATTGAGAAAGATGTGGTCAACCGCTTTGGTTGGCTCACCACTCAGCAACTCACCGATGCCATCGCTGTGGGGCAGATTACGCCGGGACCTGTGCTTTCCTCGAGTACGTTTGTAGGCTTTCTTGCCGGCGGATTTTGGGGCGGGGTGGCTTCGACTGTGGGTGTGTTCCTGCCTTCGTTCATCATTGT
>CAYUGV010000123.1:0-4314 GCA_964444335.1 uncultured Anaerolineaceae bacterium
TGAATTGACCAACTTCTTTCTCGGAGTATTACTTCGGGGGTCTCATCGTGACTGGACGGGTGGGATCGGATAGAGCAGGGATGGTCAAGCCACGTTCAGCTTCTTCCTGGAAGACTTTGAACCACTGGGCAACGCGTTCCCGCTCGAGCATCGTGTTTCGGTCATCGCGTTCCTTGGCGTGCTCTCCCATCCTGGTAAAAATGTCCTGCTGCACAACTGACGGCTGATAAACGTTGTTAAACGTTAGTTGGGTGTTTCCGATCGTGATATACACTGTGCCGTAGTTGAAGAGCATGGGGATAAATCCACGCCGTTCGTATTCGATGCTCAGAATGTTTTCCAATGGGGCTGAACGCCGCGACTCACGCCCGAATGGCTTTCGGTCCAGGTCAATGACCTGGTTTGGAGTCAATTGAAATAGGTCATTGCGCCAGTCGATATACTGATAAACCAGCATTCCGGCAGCGACGAAGATCAGGAAATAACCAGCAACCAAACCCATGGTGTAGTCTACCTGGATCAAATTGTGGGTGATGATCGCAACTACAAATATGATCGATAATACCAACGCGAAGAGCGGCAAAATAAGTTTTTGGAGCAGGATGAGCCAATGTTTCCGATAGGTGATCGTACCGCCAACCTCGTGCCGTACCCGTACAAAATCAGCAAACAACCACTGGAAAAAATTGACTTCTTTTGGCGCTGATTCAACCGTGCCCAGTTCAACCTGGAGATCTTTGGCAGTAATATCCTCCGCTTCCTTGCCAAATTTCTGGCGCAGCGCCTTCCGGATCTCGCGTGCGTCGAGTTCAAGATCAACGCGTTTGCCGCGCGCCCAATTGGTCTCAATCAGTTTGCCAATCGTGCTGGCATGACCAACCCGCTCAAAACGAATGTCTCCGATGTAAGTCCGAACAATCACATCCGAATAACCCAGGAAGTATCCCAACTGTGAGGTCTTGATCCCGACCGAAATCAGCGTGCTGAGCGGCGCTTCCTGGCGGCTGTCATAAAAGCCGGTGACGTGTTCCACCCATACCATTCTGCGCGAGGTAATCAGGTAAAAATCATTCGCCCAGTTATTGATGTTCCAAACCAACCAAAGCAGGCAAAAGAGAAAACCAGCGACTAATCCAGCCAGAGACCAGAAGGCGCTTTGTGAGCTTAAAAACATCATGAGAAACCATAGAGCGGCAAACACAAAAATAGGCGGGATGGACCTGAATAATAGAAAAACCGGGTGCTTGCGCGCCATCATGTAGATCTTCTCACCCGGTTCAAGCCATGCCATGGGGATGTATGCTGCCAGGCGAGCACTGTTGAAAAGCACAGAAACGGTCTCTTTGAAGGCAGGTACGCTTGCGTATAATGCCTGGATTTGTTTGTTGGGGAGAAAAAAGACCTGGGCATCGGTAAGTGCCATTGCGGTTTTCTCGCGGGCAGGCAGGTAATTCAGGGCTTCTGTGCCAATGACGTCTGCATGCTTGAGAATTTCAGTCTGTTTGCCATCCGCGCCCAACAGCGCCACCTGACCAGAATCAATCACAAAAAGCCCATCAGTGGCTTCCTGGGCTTGAAACAAGATCTCGTCTTTTGGCAATTCCACCATGACGAACTCTTCACCCAATCGCTCCAACTCCTCAACGTTTAGCCCACTGAAAAGTGGCACTTCGTGCAGTAGGGTAAGAATGAGTTCTGTTTGTTCGCTCATGGTCTGTTTTGGTCAAAAGAAGAACGGTCTATGCAAACATTCCGTTCTTCAATCCTATTCTAATCAACCACCGGGGCAGGTTGCTCCGGTTCGATCGTCTCAAAGCTCAACCCGTCCTCACCCTCTTCCCGGAAGATGTGCACAGAAGCTCCAGGTAGCAAGCCGCCTTCGAGCAACTTGATCGCCAGGGGGCTTTCGACAAACTTCTGCAGAGCACGTTTCAACGGTCGTGCGCCCAGCAAGGGATCATATCCCTGATCCGCCAGCCACTCTTTGGCGGACTGATCAACCACCAATCCAAAGCCATATTCGTTGGTGCGTTGGATGATCTCTTTGATCTGAAGATCAACAATTTCCAGCACATCTTCCTTGGTTAAAGCTGAGAACGTGATGATCTCATCAATCCGGTTGAGGAACTCGGGTCGGAAGGCATCCTTGAGAGCTTTTTCGATCTTTTCGTGTGAAGCTTTAACGTCATCACTCTCGTCCTTGCCCAGGAAACCAAGCGAACCGCTGCTTTTAACAAACTCGGTGCCCAGGTTGCTGGTCATGATCAGGACGGTGTTCTTGAAATCCACCACCC
Source organism: uncultured Anaerolineaceae bacterium (assembly GCA_964444335.1). Taxonomy (GTDB): domain Bacteria; phylum Chloroflexota; class Anaerolineae; order Anaerolineales; family Anaerolineaceae; genus Mesolinea. Next base: position 2,295 of record CAYUGV010000123.1, read on the forward strand.
TGCCCTGTCCGTCGGTTAGACGACCGTCATCAAGGATCTGCAGGAGTGAGTTCCAGACTTCGGGATGGGCTTTTTCGATTTCATCAAAGAGCACAACCCGATACGGACGGCGGCGGACCGCTTCGGTAAGTTGCCCGCCTTCTTCGTAACCCACATAGCCAGGAGGCGCACCAAACAAGCGCGAGACGGTATGCTGCTCACGATATTCACTCATGTCCACCCGCACCAGGGCGTCCTCATCATCAAAGAGGAACTCTGCCAGCGCTTTTGCCAGCTCGGTCTTGCCCACACCGGAAGGACCGATGAAGATGAACGAACCGATCGGGCGGTTAGGGTCCTTGAGCCCGGAGCGACCGCGCCGGATGGCGTCGGAGATCGCCTTGATGGCATTATCCTGACCCACAATGCGGTCATGCAGGCGGCTTTCCATTTCAAGCAGCTTCTGTGCTTCCGACTCGAGCAATTGCGTCACAGGGATGCCGGTCCACTGGTGAATGACGGAGGCAATATCATCCGCGTCAACAATGTCATCCAGCTTGTGTTCTGCTTCCCAAACGCTGCGTTTGGCTTTGAATTCTTCCTCAAGGCGCAGGCGTTCAGCCTTAAGTTTCACCGCACGTTCGTAGTCGCGCTCCACCCCTGCCTGCTCCTCTTCAGCGGTCAGCCGGTCAATTTCTTTTTTCTCCTGCTTGAGATCATCTGGCATAGAATATAAGGCTACGCGCAGCTTCGCCGCCGCTTCGTCCATCAGGTCGATCGCCTTATCAGGCAGCCGGCGGCCGGTCATGTAACGGGCAGAAAGCTTCGAAGCCGCCTCAAGCGCCTGATCAGAGAGCACGACGTTATGATGTGCCTCGTAGCGGTCGCGCAGACTGCGCAGCATCTTGACCGTGTCTTCAATGCTGGGCTCTTCAACGTAGATTGGAGCAAAGCGTCGTTCAAGCGCCGCGTCCTTTTCGATGTATTTGTGATACTCATCGCTGGTTGTGGCGCCGATACATTGCAGGTCGCCCCTTGCCAGGGCTGGCTTGAGCATGTTTGAGGCGTCCATTGCGCCCTGTGCTGCCCCTGCTCCGACCACGGTGTGTAGTTCATCGATGAACAGGATCACTTCCCCATCGGACTCCTGGATCTCTTCAATGGTGTTCTTGAGGCGCTCCTCGAATTCTCCACGGAAGCGTGTTCCGGCAACCATGGCTCCAAGATCGAGCGAGACTACCAGCTTGTCAGCCAAAATCTCAGGCACGTCGTCATTGGCAATTTTTTGTGCCAGACCTTCCACGATGGCGGTCTTGCCCACACCTGCCCCACCTATTAAAACCGGGTTGTTCTTGGTGCGGCGGGAAAGGACCTGGATAACGCGCATGATCTCGGATTCACGACCGTAAACAGGATCAAGCTTGCCTTCCTTGGCAGCCTGGGTCAGATTGCGTGAATATTTCTCGAGAGTCTTGTAACGTGACTCGAACTTGCGCCCGGTGGCTTTCTTGGTGCCCCGCAGTTCAAGCACATTTTCGTAAACACCCTGCCGGGTGAGGTTGAACTCTTCCAGCAAGCGTGCCAGCTGGGTATTCTTCTCGGAAAGAACGGCAAGAAAGAGGTGTTCGGTCGAGATGTATTCATCCCCAAGGCGGTTGGCTTCGGTTTTGGCAAGGTCCACCACCATCTTTACTCGTGGGGTCAGAAAGACCTGCCCCGAAGGGCCGCCGAAAATATTGGCTTTGGGTGTGGTGCGCAGGATCACATCCAACCGATCCGCGATGACGCCAGGCTCAACGTTAGCCATTTCGATCAACTGGGAAACTGTTCCTTCAGGCTGTTCAATTAGGGCCAAAAGGATATGCTCAGAATCGATCTGGTTATGTCCGTAGCGTTGAATGATCTCAGCGGCGCGGGCAGCCACATCCTGAGCCCGCTCAGAAAACTTATCAAATCGCATCATAGTGTGCTTTTCCTCATTTTTTGTTTTCTTTGCAACAGAAAACACGTTGCAATTAATGTTCCAAGGAATAAGTTTAGC
>CAYUGV010000124.1:0-4292 GCA_964444335.1 uncultured Anaerolineaceae bacterium
TCCCTGCCATCAGGCAATCGAAAATGCACCCGTTCAACGTCAAAGGGTCGCAATTTCATGAGGGTCTTTCGCGAAAGAATAGCAGGTTCCATGGTTTTCTCCGGTTAACAAAAATAGGAGGCTTGCGCCTCCTTTATTGTAATCGGGGTTTGGTTTATGGGATCTGCAAAGTGGAGATTCCAGTCAGATCGTAGGGTTCCTTTAGCCCATTCACCTGGATGATCTGTTCCGGCCAGACGTCTCCATAAGCACACGCGATACCGTAGACAGTTTCACCCGGGCTGACATTCCAGGTATCCGGATGCGCCAGTAACGAGCGATCGTCCGTCGGCCAGGCACCAGACTGAGGGATTTCGAGCACGTCGCCAATGCTGAGCATGCTGCCAGCGTACAGGTTGTTGATCGCCAGCATATCGCCCGGGTCAACATTGAACCGGCGAGCCAGGCAGTAGATCGTCTCTCCACCCTGGACGGTCCAGGTGGTGGGTTTGGTCATCGGCTGAAGGGTGGGCAGCGGAGTTGGGGTGGCAGTCCCGACCGGGATCGGCGTGGGTGGGACCTGAGTGATGACCTCGGGGGTGCCAAGCGGATTCTGCACGATTTGGGTCGGCATGTTGAATTCCTGCATGATAGCTTGCGCGGTCATGGTGGCGCTGAGGATCTGTTGATCAACCGGCAGGGGAGTATTCGCCACGTCAATAACCTTTGGTGTGGTCGCGGGCGGCGTGGAGGCTTTGCGCACGCAGCCCGAAAGCACGAGCACCACGATCAGCGGGATAAGCAGTAACAATGATGATTTCTTCATATCAATCTCCTTAAATACAGACAGTCTTCCTGTCCTTTTGGTAGCAATAACCGTGCCATATGCAGGCAACAAAAAACGACCCTGCTTAGCACAGGGTCGTTTTCTACAACCTGAACGAGACTAGTTCTTTTTCAGGACGGGCAGACCGGAAGCCAGTTCCACGACGGTCTTACCGGCGGGGACTTTATCAACTTCCTGACCTTTACGCAGATCGGTTGAAAAGTAATAGAGTTCGGTTTCTTTTCCGGACGCACGCTTTACCTTCTTGACGTGGAGGAAATATTCTTTACCTTTTGAGTTTTTAAAGCTGAAAGCCATTTCTTACTACTCCTTTGTTAAATAAACAGATTAACCAACTTACATAAAAAGTTTACTCGTTGGCAGAATGTTTGTCAATTTTAATAAATGCAGAGGTTGTACTGGCTGATCTTGCCGACTTCAACGAGGAACACTATCGCGTTTGCTGCTTGCCCAAATGCCGCCTATCGTCTAAAATTCTCCCATGCGATTTGACGTCTTCAGTCTCTTCCCGGAAGTCTTTCAACCCTATCTTGATATCAGCATCCTCAAACGCGCGATCCAAAACAACCTGATCGAGGTTCACACCCACAACATCCGCGACTGGGCAACTGACAAACACCACACCACCGACGATACCCCCTATGGAGGCGGCGGGGGCATGGTGATGAAACCTGAACCCATTTTCGCCGCGGTGGAGAACGTGCTTGGCGCCCCTCCTTGCTGCCCGGTGATCCTGCTTTGCCCGCAAGGCAAACCCTTCGACCAGCAAATGGCGCGTGACCTTGCCAACTACGACCAATTAGCGCTCATCTGCGGACGCTACGAGGCTTTCGACGAACGCATCCGCGAACACCTCGCCACTCGTGTCATCTCCATCGGCGATTTTGTGCTCACCGGCGGCGAACTACCCGCCCTGATCCTGATGGATGCTGTGGGTCGACTGGTGCCTGGAGTGCTTGGGGACGATGACGCCACACAGGATGATTCTTTCTCGCAGGACGGCTTGCTCGAATACCCCCAGTGGACTAAACCCGTTGATTTCCGCGGGTGGACCGTGCCAGACGTGCTGCTCAACGGGCACCTTGCCAACCAACAAACCTGGAAACGGCAGCAATCCCTCATACGCACGCTCGAAAACCGTCCGGACTTATTACGCACCGCTGCTTTAACAGAAGCAGACCAGGAATTTTTATCGAGTTATATCAACCAAAAATTTGAAGAAAGCGAATCAATGGAGGATTTATGATAGAAAAACAGAAATTTAACTACGGAAAGACATTTGTTGTAGGCTTCGGTTTTTTTGCCGTCATGGTTGCCTGGTCGGTTTACAACTCGTTTGTGCCGCTTTTTCTTGCCAACCGTTTCAGCCTTGATCCAGCCACGATCGGTTTCTTTATGACGCTGGACAATATCGCAGCCCTGCTGCTACAACCGACCATTGGTTCGCTTTCCGATCGCACCCGTACAAAAATTGGCCGCCGTCTGCCCTTTATGCTGGTTGGCGCGCCCATCGCGGCAATTGCCTTCTTTTTTGCGCCCGTAGTAGCAATTCCGCTTTTGAATATCTCTGCCGGTGCGCGCTTACCATTCTTTATCGCCTGCACCATGACCTTCATGCTTTCGATGGCAATCTGGCGTACTCCCGTGGTTGCGTTGATGCCAGATGTGACTCCCTCGAAATATCGCTCACAGGCTAATGGTGTGATCAACTTCATGGGTGGAATTGGTTCCATCATTGCCTTCCTGATTGGTGGAAAGCTTTATGAAGTCAATAATGCATACCCATTCTGGCTGGCAGCAATCCTGGTATTGGTGGGTGTTTTGTTGGTGTTCGCTTTCATTAGAGAACCAAAAATTTATGAAGAAAATCCCAACCTGGAGAAACCAAACCTTTGGAAGAGTTTGCAGCAGATCTTCAAGGAAAAACAACACAACGCAATTAGAATCTTCCTGGCAATTTTCTTCTGGTTTGTGGCTATGAATGCTATTGAAACTTTCATCACGCTCTATGCCAACCAGTCACTCGGAATGTCGGAATCCCGCAGTGTGACCCTGATGACGCTTAACTCCCTTGCTTTTGTTCTGATGGCTTTACCTGCCGGACTCATCGGCGGCAAGATCGGACGAAAACGTACCATCAGCATTGGGCTTGTGGTTATGGTGATTGTGATGACAACCATCTTCTTTATTCCGGCTTCTACCCTGATTCATGAAGTGTTCAGGCTCCCAATCCTTGGCGCGGTTCCGGTTGTGGGTTTGATGTTGATCCTTGCGGGTCTTGGTTGGGCGTTGATCAATATCAACTCATTGCCTGTAGTGGTTGACCTGACGGATGCTACTCAGATTGGCACATTCACAGGGCTTTATTACCTGTTTTCAACCTTGGCAGCCATCGCAGGACCGAACATTAACGGCTGGATTGTCAAACTCACCGGTGATAACTATGCCTCGATCTTCATCATCGGGCCGATCTTCATGATCGCCGCTCTGATCTCGATCCTTGGGATGAAGTCAGGTGAAGCAACAACACAGACAAATGCTGGAAAATTCTAACGAAAAAAGACCGCAATATTACTTGCGGTCTTTTGTTTGGTGACTTATACTTAACACGCACTTTTCATCACCGGTTTTCCCCGGAAATATTCGTTAATCTACAGAAGGAGATTAGAGAAAAAATGACAAAAAAGTTGTTCGCCGTATTGTCCGTTTTGCTTGTCGCCAGTATGCTGCTCGCAGCCTGCGCGAAACCCACCCCAACTGAGGCTCCCGTTGTAACTGAGCCACCAGCTGAAGCCAAGATCAAGGTTTGCCAGATCACCGACACCGGTGGTATCGATGACAAATCCTTCAATGCAACCGCATGGAAGGGTATCACCGACGCCGAGGATAAACTCGGCATCGAAGGCAAATACCTCGAGTCCAAAGAAGTTGCCGATTACGAGAAGAACCTCAACGCTTTCATCGAAGAAAAGTGCGATCTGATCGTGACCGTCGGCTTCCTTATCGGCGATGCCACCAAGGCTGCCGCTGAAGCCAACCCCGACATCAAGTTCTCGATCGTTGACTACAACTACGATCCCGCCATCGCCAATGTGACTGGTCAGATCTTCAACACCGACGAAGCCGCTTTCCTGGCTGGCTACCTCGCTGCTGGCGTCACCAAAACCGGTAAAGTTGGCACCTTCGGTGGTCTGCCCCTCCCCACAGTCACCATCTTCATGGATGGTTTCTACAAGGGTGTTGCCAAGTACAACGAAGTCAAGGGCACCGATGTCAAAGTCCTCGGTTGGGATCCTGCAACCCCGGATTCCGGTCTCTTCAGCATGTCCTTCGACGATCAGCAAAAGGGTAATGAACTCGCCAAGTCCCTCATGGACGAAGGTGCTGACATCATTATGCCCGTTGCTGGCCCCGTTGGTTTGGGTGCTGCTGCCGCCATCAAAGAACGCGGTAACGCGTACCTGAT
>CAYUGV010000125.1:0-4272 GCA_964444335.1 uncultured Anaerolineaceae bacterium
GGAATGGACATGACCACGATCAGCACCAAGAAGGTTACCCTCCACGAAGTTCCTGAGAATATTATCCGCCTCCAGACCGATCGGTCCGAGTGCAAGATAACATACTTAGCATAAATTCACACGATGGAGGTCAGCCGGCATGCCGGCTGACCTCCGAACTGGAGTGATTTTGATGAAATTATCAGTGGTACTTTCCACCCAACAAACCCAGTTCCAGGCGGCTGCTTTTTCTGGTTCCCTAGCCAAAAACGTTACGGAAATAGCCGGGATGGGATACGACGGGGTCGAGCTTGCCATCCGCGACCCAAGATTGGTGGATGTGGATGCGTTGGATGCCCTGACGCGTGAATATGGCTTGCGCGTTCCAGCAATTGGTACCGGCCAGGCGTGGAATGAAGAGAAATTGTCCTTCACTGACCCGGATGAGTCCGTTCGCAGGGCTGCAATTGAGCGGGTAAAGGCCCATGTGCCTGTTGCCGCGCGTTTTAATGCCGTAATTATTATTGGATTACTACGAGGAATTATCAAACCCGGCATTACGCAGGAACAAGGCATGGCTTGGATTTGCGAAGCTCTGCAGGAATGCAGCCAGGCTGCCAAACCCTTTGGCGTCAGGCTCGCTTTGGAGCCGATCAACCGCTACGAAACGACCCTGGTCAATTCGGTGGCGGAAGGGATGTCCCTGATTGAACGCGTCGGTGCGGATAATTTTGGGCTGCTGCTGGATACTTTCCACATGAATATCGAAGAACCTGATATTCTCGAGAGCATCAGCACCTGCGGTGAGAGGATCTTCCACTTCCATGTTGCCGACTCCAACCGCTTGTATACTGGAGCGGGTCATCTGGATTTCCCTGCCATTTTATCGAGACTACAATCGACCGGCTATAGAGGTTTTGTTTCGGGTGAGTTTATGCCCCTGCCAGACCCCCTCACAGCTGCTCGTGAAAACATCGCCCACTTGCGCGCGATTCTTTCCAATCCGGGGTTTATGAATCACCTCGAGACGCACTCGTAAAAACCTGTACCTGAATAGGAGAAAACAGTTATGCACGAGATCTATTCGAAAACCGCGCCTGAGGTGGACTTCTCGCAAGTCAAGCGAATCGAGGGATTTGCGACCATCCAGTCCGAGTATTCTGCATATCTCAGTGACGAATCCAAATTATCTGCCAAGCCCTTTGACTACCTTTTCTTTCCAAAGAGTGAGGGTGAACTTGCCGCGGTTTTGAGGACGCTTAACGCGCAAAAGGTTCCCTTCACTGTTGCCGGTGCCCGCACTGGTCTGGTCGGCGGTTGCGTTCCGCAAGAGGGGGCCCTGATCTCGCTTGAGTTTCTGGATAAGGTCCTCGACGTCTACCGGGATGAGCCTTCTGGTGAGTGGAGAATCACAGCGCAGACGAGCGTCAGCCTGAAAAACCTGGACAGCATGTTGAGGATCAAACAGATGCCCTTGCTTGAACAAAGTCCTGATGAGGCAATTCGCAGGCATTATGCGCAGTTCAGGGAGGATCCTGCCCAATACTTTTACCCTCCAGACCCAACCGAAATGAGCGCCTCGCTGGGCGGCTCGGTGGTCACAAACGCCTCCGGCGCAAGGACCTACCGCTACGGTCCAACCCGTGCGTGGGTTCGGGGAATGCGTGTGTTCCTGGTAAATGGCGAATACCTGGATATTCCCAGGGGAAAATACTTTGCCTCACCTGAAGGGCAGTTCATCGTTTACGACTCCAATGGCGCTGCCAAAGCTATCACTATTCCAGATTATCCGCAGCCTCGAACGAAAAGCACCGCTGGATTCTACACAGCCCCGAAGATGGATCTGATTGACCTGTTCATCGGGTCCGAAGGCGTGTTGGGAATTGTCACCAGCGTGGATGTTGCCCTTCTTCGCCGTGAAGACAAGGTTTCGATCATCCAATTCGTGGATTCTGACGAACAGGCCGTCACCATGGCGGACACTTTGCGTTCCGAAGGTCGCATTCAATTGGATTTTCTCGAGTTTTACTCAGGCAACGCTCTGGATTTGCTGAGGCGTCTGCAGTGTGAAGAACCCTCCACGGTGGGGATGCCGCCGATCCCGGAAGATGCCAAGGCTGCCTTGTTTATTGAGATGAGTTTTGACCCTCATCAAGCAGACCTGGATTTCTCCATTCTCGAGGCGGTGATAAATAGCTGCGGGGGCAGCCTTGAGCGTTCGTGGGCGGGTTACGAGAGCCGGGAATTGGATCGTTTCAAGGTCTTCCGGCACATGATCCCTGAGACGATCAACAGCATCATTGCTGAAAGAAAGAAGCAATATCCAGGCATCCATAAACTGGGCACGGACATGGCTGTGCCAGATGGTCACATGCGTGAGATGTGGGATTTGTATCGATCCAGTTGTGAAGAACTGAAGTTGGAGTGGTGCGCTTTTGGTCACATCGGCAACAATCATATCCATGTTAACATCCTGCCCAGGAACCTGGAGGAATTGGAAAAGGGTATGCAGTTGTATGGAATTTTCGCTCAAAGAGCGGTGGAGTTGGGCGGCTCAGTCTCAGCCGAACACGGCATTGGGAAGATTAAAGCCAAGTTCCTCAAGGTTATGTTTACTCCTGGGCAAATAGACCAGATGCGGCGCGTCAAGAAAGCCCTGGACCCACACGGTTTATTGAATCCCAACGACATATTTCCTGTTGAGGTGGTTGCATGAAGATCGTGGTGTGTGTAAAGCAAGTTCCAGAAGTTACCAACGTCCAGGTGGACCCCAAAACCGGCACCTTAATCCGCGAAGGCGTGAAATCCATTTTGAACCCATTCTGCGAGTATGCTCTTGATCATGCTGTTCGAATTAAACATTCCGTGCCTGATGTCTCGATCACGGTGGTCACAATGGGTCCGCCTCAAGCCAGGGACGTCCTGACCCGAAGTTTTGAGTTGGGGGCGGATGAGGGCATCCTGATCACGGACCGAAAATTCGCCGGGGCGGATACCTGGGCAACTTCGTTGACCCTGGCAGAAGCAATCAGGACGGCTGTACCTGATTTCGAGCTGGTTTTGGTCGGAAAGCAAGCCATCGACGGCGACACCGCGCAGGTTGGTCCCGAAATCGCGGAAATTCTAGGTTTGCCCCAGATCACTTACGGAGTTGAGGTGGCGCTCGCGAGTAACCGAAGGCAAGTAAGGGTGACGCAGGAAGTCGAAAAAGGCTACGAGGTTATAGAGGCTACACTGCCGGCTTTGATCACCTGCAGCAAGGGTGAGGTCGTGCGGCGCGCACCGTCATTCAAAGACGTACTCATTGCCCGTAGAAAGCCAATCAAGGAAATAAAGGCAAGCGATTTGGATATTCCCGAGGAGCAATTGGGCTTGCAGGGTTCGTACACGCAGGTGGTGAAGGTCTTCCCACCGCCGGCAAAAAAGTCGAACCTTTTACTGCAAAACCTGGAAGCAGCCGAAGCCGCCAAACACATATTCGAGTTCTTGAAAGAAAAACGGTTTGTTGAGTGATCGCTTGGTCACGAGCAAACAGACTACTGATAGGAATGGACGCAAGTATCATGTTGAATATTGACCACGATAAATGTACGCGCTGCAAAGTTTGTATTCGGAATTGTCCTTTCGGGGCATTGAGCCTTGTGGGAGATTCCCTGCATGTGAACGAGCTATGCACCCTGTGCGGCGCTTGTGTGAACGTCTGCCGGTTCGATGCCCTGAACATTGAGCGCAAAAAAGCCTCCCCGGAGGAACTGGCACGCTACAAGGGCGTGTTTGTCTGGGCTGAACAAGATGAAGAAACCTCTCCCCGAAAACCGCGAAAAGTTGTGCTGGAATTGCTAGGAAAAGGCCGTGAACTGGCTGATAACCTGAGGGAGGAACTGGTTGCGGTTGTGCTGGCAGGCCTGGGCGAGGTGGATACTGCGATTTATGGTGAGTGTGGGGCGGATAAAGTTATCGTTTGCCGGCATGAATTGTTGGAGACATACTCCACGGATGGATTTACCAACGTCATGTGCGCCGTGATCAGCAGCAAAAAGCCGGCAGTGGTCCTCTACGGAGCCACACCCCACGGTCGGGATTTTGCCCCCCGTGTGGCTGCCCGCCTTCACTTGGGTCTGACCGCAGACTGCACGGGGCTTGAGATCAACACCGATGGGCAGCTGGTTCAAACGCGCCCGGCTTTTGGCGGGAATATCATGGCGTCGATCATCACGCCCTTCAACCGCCCCCAGACTGCAACCGTCCGCCCAAACGTTTTCTCTGTTCCTGAGAAGAAGCCTTCGTCACCAG
>CAYUGV010000126.1:0-4237 GCA_964444335.1 uncultured Anaerolineaceae bacterium
CAACCGGTTCGGGTAAGTCCTTCCTGGCAAGGATGATCCTGGCGGGTCTGATCCATGCCAACAACGCTTCCACCCTGATTTTCGACATGCACAACGAGTATGGGCCTCCAAGTACTTCTTCTGATACAGGCAAGCCGGTCAGCGGGCTCAAGGAGCAGTTCACGGCGCGCGTAAGATTGGTGGGGTTGGGTGCAGGCACGGATTTTGGCGCGCTGCATGCCGATTTCAACCTTGAAATCGCCTACAAGGATCTCACCCCGGAAGATGTGCTGCAGCTGAGCCAGACCCTGAACCTCAAGGAAACGACAGCCACCACGCTGGATGCCCTTCAGACCAGTTTTGGCGAGGATTGGTTTACCGCCTTCATGCAGATGCGCGGAAAAGCTACCGAAGAGGATGAAGACGGCAAGCGCCGTCCGGCAGCCGATAGCGTGGAAGCCTGGGCGAATGAAGCAGGCGTGCATGTGGGGGCAGCGGAAGGTTTGCGCAGCAAGCTCAGCCGCTTGATGAATCGACCCTACCTGGTGGACAGTCCGGCGAGCAATGGCCTGGCAGAGATCATCAATAACCTCCAGGAAGGCCGGCATGTGGTGCTGTCCTTTGGGCGCTACGATTCCGAGCTCGATTACCTGCTGGTCACTAACCTGATCACACGCAAAATCCGCGACACATGGGAGGCTGCCACCAGCCAGTATCACAAGGACAAAAAGAAGGAACCCCGTCCGTTGGTGGTGGTGGTCGAGGAAGCCCATAAACTACTCAACCGCGAAATGGCTTCTCAAACCATTTTCAGCACCATCGCGCGCGAAATGCGCAAGTACTACGTCACCCTGCTGATCATCGACCAGCGTCCATCGCAGATCTATGATGAGGTCATGTCGCAGCTTGGCACCCGTATCTCTGGCGCCCTTGGCGATGAGGACGACATCAATGCCGTGCTTAGCGGCCTGGCGGGGCGCAATGCCCTGCGCGGCATGCTTGCCAAGCTTCAGCCGAAAGAAGAAGTGCTGATGCTCGGCTGGGGTGTGCCTATGCCCATTCCCATCCGTTCCCGGCGCTACGACGAAAAATTCTGGCAGGAAATTCATAAAGATGAGGCGGTCAAGCCTGCCAACACCGCAGAATACAACAAACGATTAGGGTTTGGTGACGATGATTCCGATTAAGTTGCGCATCACAGGTTTCACTTCCTATCGCAAGCCTGTTGAGATTGATTTTTCCGGCTTTGACCTGGCCTGCATCTCCGGTCCAAATGGGGCAGGCAAATCTTCCCTTTTGGATGCCATCACCTACGCTCTCTATGGCGAAGCCCGTAAGCGGGATGAAGCCATCATCAACACCGGCTCTACAAGAGCAGAAGTGCAGCTGGACTTTGAATACGAGTCCCAGGTCTATCGGATTGTCCGCAGTATTACGCGCGGCAAGGGCAGCCAGCTCGATTTTTTGATCCTGAACCCGAACAAGGGGCAGCAGGGTGAGTGGAAGATCCTGACCGAACAGAATCTGCGCGCCACCCAGGCAAAGATCGAGAATACGCTCCGGTTGGATTATGAAACGTTCATCAATGCCGCGTTCTTCCTGCAGGGTAAAGCTGATTCCTTCGCCACGCAGCGTCCGGCTGACCGCAAGAAGATCCTCTCCAGCATCCTCGGGCTGGACCAGTGGGAGGTCTACCAGGAGTTTGCGAAAACCCGTATTCGCGACGCAAGGACGGAGCTTGAAGTCCAGGAACGCAAGCAGGCTGAGATCCAGGCGGAACTCGACCAGGAAGCGCTTAAGCGGGCGGAATACCAGGCCGCTGAGCAGGAATTCAAAGCTGCCAACGCTGAAGTGGAGCTGCAAACGGCGCGCTACCAGCAACAATTGGCACAAAAAGAAAAAATTGACGCGCAGCAGCAAACCGTGAGAGCGCTCGGCAGCCAGTTGGTAGCCTCCCAAAACCGTATCGATAGCTTTGAACGGCAGAAGTCCGAGCGACTGGTACGCCTGCAAGGGTATCAAAACACCCTTGCCCGCGCGGATGACATCAAAGCTGCATTTGAAGCCCATACCCTACTGCTTGAACGCTTACGCCAGGCGGAAACCCAGGCTGAGCAGTTCCGCCCAATCGAAAGCGAACTCAAAGCCTTCCGCTCGCAACTGGAGGTGGAAAGGCAGCGCCTCACCACCACGGCTGAACACCTACGCCAGGAAGAAGCCCGTATCCGTCAGGGGGCAGCCGACGCCCGTGCCCTTGAAGAGCAGCGCCGGGATATTGAGCAGATTGCCGCCACCCTGAAACAGGAGATCAGCAACGCGGCTGACCTTGAAAGTTTGTTGGCTGCTCTCGATACCCGCAAGAAATCTCTACACCTGGAAAATGGCGAGTTGAAGGCACGCATGCAGGATATCCGCGAACGCATCGAACAACTGGCACAGGTTACTGACGCGGTCTGTCCCGTTTGCGGAGAGCCGCTCACGGAGGAGCATCGCGTTGAACTGAGCGCGGAACTAAATGCCAAGGGTACCTCCCTCGGTGACCAACACCGCGCTAACAAGAAGGCGGTGGAAGACGCTGAGGCAGAGGAAGAAGCCCTGCGCCAGGCACGCCGCAATCTTGAGAAATACAAGACCGAATTGCTGCAGTACCAAAATGAGATTTCCAAGATCGATCTGCGCCTGCAGGAAATTCGAAAGAATGAGCAAACATGGCAGGCGGAAGGCGCACTCAACCTGGCAAAAGCAGAGCAATCCCTGAAGGCGGATGACTTTCTGCCTGATGTCCGAGCCAAAATTGCCGATGAAGAAGCGCGGCTGGCTGAACTGGGCTATGACGCACGTGCCCACCAGCTCCTCAAGGCGGACGAAACTGCGGCACGCCCCGCTGTGGATGCCTACACCCGTCTTCAAACCGCTCAAAGCGCGGTGGAAGAACTGCAAGCCGGTTTGGCGGACCTGAATGAGGGCCTACAGGCTGCCGAGTTGGAAAAGAGACGCATCCAGGCCGAACACGACGCAAAAGTCGCCGAACTGGCAGCCGCGCAGGCGGGCTTGCCGGATATCGACCAGACCCAGGCAGCTCTGAACACTGCCAAAGTGACGGTCAACAGGATGCAGATGCGCCTTGGCGGTATTAAGCAGCAGCTTGCCACGATCGAGCAGCAGAAACAGAATCTCATCACCGTCAGGCAGGGCGCCGAAGCCACCCGGCGCACCATTCGCGACCTTGAACAGGTCCAGAAAGCCTTTGGCAAGGACGGCGTGCCCGCGATGCTGATCGAAGAGGCCATCCCCGAACTGGAAGAGCAAGCCAACGACATCCTCAACCGTCTCTCGGACTATACGATGAGCGTTACCTTCCAAACCCAACGCGAGTTCAAGGACGCCAAACGCACCGACAAACGCGAAACGCTCGATATTCTCATCAGTGATGGCGGCTCTGTGCGGGATTACGAGACTTTCAGCGGGGGTGAAGCCTTCAGGATCAACTTTGCCATCCGCCTGGCGCTTTCGCGCGTGCTGGCGAAACGCGCCGGCGCCAAGCTGCAGACGCTGGTGATTGATGAGGGCTTTGGCAACCAGGACGCGCAGGGACGCCAACGCCTGGTGGAAGCCATCAACCTGATCCGCCAGGATTTTCGAAAGATCCTGATCATCACGCACATCGAGGAACTCAAGGACTTCTTCCCGGATCGGATCGAGGTCACTAAAACCCCTGAGGGCTCCCAGGCGGAAGTGTTAGTCGCGTAGCAAGCCGAATTGTTCGGCGGATGAATTCTTTGTCATTCTGAGCCTCTTTTGCGAAGAATCTGATACTTAGAGAATAGATCCTTCCCGCAAGGGGACGCAAGCAGTCGCGTTGCTCAGGATGACAGTGTCGGCGATGAGATCGCCACGTCGTTTCGCTCCTCGCGATGACAAATTCTTTGTCATTCTGAGCCTCTTTTGCGAAGAATCTGATATTTAACAAACAGACCCTTCCCGCAAGGGGACGCAAGCAGTCGCGTTGCTCAGGATGACAAGGTAAGCGTTGAGATCGCCACGTTGCTTCGCTCCTCGCGATGACGGGAGTTGGGGCAGAGACCGCCACGTTGCTTCCCTCCTCGCGATGACGGGAGTCGAGGCAGAGACCGCTGAGTCGCATCGCTCCTCGGGATGACAAATTCTTTGTCATTCTGAGCCTCTTTTGCGAAGAATCTGATATTTAACAAACAGACCCTTCCCGCAAGGGGACGCAAGCAGTCGCGTTGCTCAGGAT
>CAYUGV010000127.1:0-4167 GCA_964444335.1 uncultured Anaerolineaceae bacterium
ACCCGGTTCTCGACCTTCTCGTTGATGAGGTAGGAATAAGGCAATTCCGCGTAACGCTCAAGAGCACCATCCACTTCGTTCCACAGCGAATGCGCGCGGAAACGGGATAACAACTCGGTGGCGCGATTGATGACATCCCGCCTGGTTGTTTCCGTCGCCAGTCCTGCCCGCCAGGCTTCTGACTCCAATAACGCATCCAAAGCCTGATCCCCCGGGAACAGCCAGCGCTGCAGGGCTTTGTGGACGATGGAACCAAGTACTTTCCCCAAAACCTGCCTGTCTACCCAGGTGGCGCGCCAGGATTGAACCTGCTCGAATCTATCTAACTCATCGGGCGGCTCCCCCTGGCCAAAGCCTTCTACCGACTGATAGAGAGGAGGCAGGTCAGAGTCAGTCAATTGGTTCGAAGCTAAGTTTTCCTCATTGAGCGGGCTAATTGAGGTTGGTTGCGACAAGCAGATCGCACCCACAGGGTGTTCACCATTTGTATGGACGATAAATGGTTTGTCGCCTTGTGATACAAAATCCACCGAAGGCATTCCAGCTGCCTCGTCCAGTGCCTTCGCCCAGCCTGGCAATCTCATAATGTTTTTGGAATCGTAAGTGGCATGGCTGCTGATGATCAGCTTGGATTGGGCACGGGTCAGTGCGACATACAACAGACGAAAATCTTCACATTCGTCCTGATCTTTGTCCAGATACTTTGCCAGCCTGAAGAGCATCGGGGTGGGGTCCAACTTGAATGTGACCCCAAGTTCCTGGGAAAGAAACGCGTTGGCTTTGTTTGAAGGTTTACCACGACCAGCATCTGCAAGCACCACGATCGGAAACTCCAGCCCTTTGGACGAGTGGATCGTCATGAGGCGAACGGAGCCTTCAGCTTCGGCGGAAGCCTCGCCCTCCCGAGCTCCGGCATCGTTCAGGGTCTTCAGCATGTCCAGGAAGTCCCGCACTTTGACCGCTTGGCTCAGCTGGGTATCCGCCAGCAGTTTATCCAGGTTGCGCCAAAGGCGACCGCCCGCCTTACTGGCTTTTCCTTCCTCAATCCTGATATCCGCTTTGGCAAGGATGGCACGGTAATCAAGTTCGTCGATCACCCGTTTAAGCAGCTCGGCGACTGGAACACGATCCACCATTGGCAGCAGCAGGTTAAGCACCTGCAAGACGTGCCTGACGCTGGCTTGATCCGGTTCGCTCAAGTGGCTCAGGTCCCCCTGCAGAGCATGCCAATAGGGCAATTCGGGCTGTCGCAGCTGGAAGAGCCCGGCATCGCTCAGCCCAAAAGCCGGCGAACGCAGCAACCCGGCAAAGGAAAGATCATCCAGTGGGTCGGCAATGGCGCGCAGGATGTTCAGCAGGTCGCGGATTTCGGGACGGTCATAAAAGCCCCTGCCTGCGACAGTTACAAAGGGTATGCCCGCGTCTTCTAGCGCTTCTTCGTAATAGGGGTAGCCAGTGGAGGCTCTGAACAACAGTGCGACCTCATCCCAATTCTTGATCTGCCCCTCTTGTTTAAGCTGCAGCAGGCGGGCCGCCAGGGCTTGACCCGCGATCGGCTTGGCTGTGGCGGCGTCTTCCCCTGCGCCGACAATAAACTCCACGTGCGGCGCTTGCACAGGATGTTTTGGCTCCATCCAATGTGCTACAAGCGGCGTATAGGGCACGTAATACTTGCGAACATGGTCCTCTTCCGTGCCGATCACCTCGGAAAGCAGGTCACCGGTGGCATCTAGCAGCTGCTCATGCGCTCGATAGGTGCGATCCAGGTCGACCAGCAAGCCATTCTGCCGATCAATGCGTTCCTGTTCCTCCCTGAAAACCGTGACATCCGCCCGACGGAAACGATAGATGGATTGGCGCATGTCCCCAACCATGAAGAGGCAGCCGCGATCGCCGGCCAGGGCGTTGACGATGTTGCGCTGACGGGGATTGGTGTCCTGGTACTCGTCGACCATGATCGCGTCCAGTTCCTTTTGCCAACGTTCGCGCACTTCAGGGATTTTCAACAGACGGTGGGCGTGATCTTCCAAATCGTCAAAGTCGAGGGCTTGCCTTTTATCCAAATGGGCTCGATAAGCCTGGTGGACCCGGTCGAAAGCCTCTCTCAAGAGAGGCAGCAGCTGTTCGAACAATGCTTCTGCCTCGATCGATGGCAACTCATCCTTGGAATTCGCACCATAAGTAAGAGGATTTAGGATGGCATCATATCTCTCCCTGAATTCAAGGAAGTTCTCCTTGGTGACACTTCCCTTAGTGCCGGCTCGAGTCATCAAGTGGATACGTCGAACTTCATAGAGGTGAAGAGCACACTGAACAGGATCGTTATCTTCAAGCGCCTTTTCTGCCAAGGACCAATCAGTCAACAACTCTCTTACAACATCGGCAAGCTTTTCACCAGCATCTGCTTTCAATTCTCCCGGGCTCATCTCTCTCAGCTCGTTGATCAATTCCATGATCTGAGGCGAAGCCATACGCTGTTTAAATTCATCGATCAGTCGAGATTTGTTATCCACTGTAATCTCAAACGCTTCCTGCGTTTCAAGACGGTTTTTAAGCATCTGCCTCAGCATTTTTGAGAAGTCTCGAACCGGGATTTTGTATAACAATGGCAGAAAACGGTCTTCCTCGACCAATCTTGCCAGCGTGTCTTCCACGACTTGCACTCTGATAGCCTCAGCAAGGCCTTCATCGATCAGATCAAAACGTGGGTCCACCCCTGCTTCCGCGGGATGGTTGCGCAGGATCTCAGCACAAAGGCTGTGGATGGTGCCAATCCGGGCTGAGTCGATTTGCGTTGAGAGCTCCAACCAATACAGCTGCTCGGTCTCTTCCCCAGCCTGTTCCTGCAGTTTCATCAAGGTAGATCGCACACGGGAGCGCATTTCCTGGGCGGCTTTGATGGAAAAAGTGATGGCGGCAATGCTGCGCGGCTTTCTGCCTTGTGCAAGTAGACAGGCATAACGCGCAACCAGCGTGGAGGTCTTGCCGCTACCGGCGCCTGCCGTGACGACCACATCCCGTCCACTCTCGGTCGCGGCAATGCGTTGTTTTTCATTCAGGGTGAAAAGCTTCAGCACTTGTTTGGTCAAGTGATCAGTCATTTTTGTACCCCGCTTCATAGCGCCAACACCAACTGATCGCCGGGCAATAATCTGGGCACCCGCCTTTTGGGGCTTTCGGCGTGAAGTTGCCCGTGCAGGCGCCTTCAAGGATCTCCTGAATATGTTCTCGAGCTACTTGGTAGGCAGCTTCAGGACCTTCAATCTCCTCATATTTGAATCTGGAGAGCTTGATCGAGCTAGCTTTGGCATCATTGATGCTCCAGTAAAAACCATCGCGAACCTTGCCCAGCCCTAAGGCATCCTGGGCTGCCTGGGCATAGATTGGCAGTTGCAAGCGAGAGCCGTTGAGTAGGTCTGTTTTTGAGAAGTGAGTACTGCTGGATTTGTAATCGATCACCTGCAGTTGGCCATAAGGATTGATGTCCAAACGGTCGATGAGTCCACGAATTTGAATGATAGTGCCGTTAACCTCGAGCGCCAGTGGCGGCGCGTTGTCAATGCCAAACTTTTGCTCGAACCCGAATGGTCTCCATTGTCCACGTTCCAGTTCGAGCGCTTCCAAGGTAATACGCAAATTCTCGAGCAATTCTGCTTTTTCGACTTCCCACAACGCGGAAGGACGAAAATCATCAGTCGTCGGAGCGTTTGCAAATACCTCGGCAGCGACTTCATCCAGGATCTCCATTGGCGAAACATTATGTTCGCCTGCGTGTCTGTAAACCAATTCCAGTATCCGATGGTAAATACTGCCCCTCTGTGCCACATCCAAACCCAATTCTGGCGTTTCCTTGGGTTCCAATTTGAGCATGGCATCGATAAAGAACCTGAAAGGACAGGCCTTATAGGTCTCGAGACGAGAAGCACTCCAGGTGTAGTCTGAAGAAAACTTTGAAGTAAATTGATGGCTGAGCGTGGAAAGATTACCTTCAAACACCCCCTGTGCCAGTTTGGCACGCCGCGCGTCGAGTATGCGATGGGTTTTTTGGAGCCCTTGCCAGCGGTCATTGAGCTCTGAATCCTGCGAATATTCCAGGAGTCCTTGCTGCACCGCCCAGAAAAGCAGTTCCTGGGTAGAGGCCGCTTCCGATTGAGGTCGCGGTTTGGA
>CAYUGV010000128.1:0-4139 GCA_964444335.1 uncultured Anaerolineaceae bacterium
GCCATCGTCAACATCGGTGGATTTATCGCTTTCCGGGATCCGGAACTCAAGCAGCGCATTGCCCAGAACCTGATCGTGCACGAGGGATTCCTGACTTATGGCGGTCTCTCCGGGCGCGACCTGGAAGCAGTCGCGACGGGCTTGTATGACGGGGTGGATGAGTCTTACCTTAACTACCGCGAATCGCACACACGCTACCTGGGCGAGGTGCTCAGGCAGGCAGGGATGCCGGTGTACATGCCCACCGGCGGGCATGCGGTGTATGTGGATGGCGGTAAGGCACTGCCCCACATCCCCCAAAGCCAGTTCCCAGCGGTGGCGTTGGGCAATGCTCTGTATCTGGCTGGCGGCGTGCGCACCACGGAGATTGGCAGCCTGATGTTTGAGCACACCGACCCCGTGACTGGCGCGCCGATCTTTGCGCCGTTGGAGCTGCTGCGGTTTGCCATCCCACGGCAGGTTTACACCCGCAGCCACCTCGATTACATTGGAGAAACCGCAGCAAAATGCATCTGCGAGGCTGACAAGATCCGTGGATTGCAGATAACCTGGGCACCCAAGGTCTTACGGCACTTCATGGCAAAACTCGAACCGGTTGAATAGAAATTCCTGGGGAAAATGGTTGCCCTGTCAGGTGTAATCGCTCAGGTATAATTAGGCAGACAGAAACAAGAAAGAGGCGGTATGCGCGTACTGATCATTGGAACAGGCTATGT
This sequence comes from uncultured Anaerolineaceae bacterium, assembly GCA_964444335.1. Lineage (GTDB taxonomy): Bacteria > Chloroflexota > Anaerolineae > Anaerolineales > Anaerolineaceae > Mesolinea. The sequence continues at coordinate 717 of CAYUGV010000128.1, forward strand.
TGGACTGAATACGGGGGTGATGCTGGCTTACCTGGGCAACGACGTCACCTGCATTGATCTCAACCAGGAAAAGGTAAAACGCCTGCAGGCAGGTGAGCTTACCATTTTTGAGCCCCACTTGGACGAACTTTTTGCTGAAGTTCACCAGACAATGCACTTTGTGAGTGATTACGCTGACGCGGACATTCCAAACCAGGATGTGATCTTCATTGCTGTGAATACCCCTTCCCTGGCAGACGGAAATGCCGACCTGAGTTATGTCCGAATGGCGGCGGAGTCAATCGCTGAAAACCTGGGGGAAAAGTTCGTAGTGGTGGTCAACAAATCCACCGTTCCGATTGGCTCCGGCAACTGGGTAGAGTCAATTATTCGCGAGCATTACTACGAGGTCCATGAAGCCAAGCCAAACGGATTGTTTAATGTAGTATCGAGCCCAGAATTCCTGGCACAGGGCATGGCACTGCACGGCTCATTTTATCCAGACCGGATCATCGTCGGGTCGGAGCATCAGCCCAGTATTGAGAGATTGAAAGAATTGTTCGGTCCGATCATCCGCCAGGATTTTGAAGCACCGGCTTGCCTGCCAAGACCTGCTGGGCTCACGGAGGTGCCATTACTTGTTTGCGATCTGACCTCCGCGGAGATGGTGAAGTACGCTGCCAATTCGTTCCTGGCGCTGAAAATTTCCTTTATCAACGAGATCGCCCACCTGGCACAAAAGGTCGGGGCTGACGTTTCGGCAATTGCCAGGGGGATTGGCCTGGATAAGCGCATTGGCGATCGATTCCTGAACGCCGGTATTGGATGGGGTGGTTCGTGCTTTGGCAAGGATACTGCCGCTTTGGTGGCGACAGCGAAAGATTACAAGCTGGACATGCCCATCATCCGCGCCGCGCGCGATGTGAATTACGCCCAGCGCGTGTGGGTGGTGGATCGCCTGCAGGAGGAACTCAAGATCCTGAAAGGCAAGCATATTGCTCTGCTTGGGTTCAGCTTCAAGCCAAACACCGACGACCTGCGCGACGCTCCTTCGCTGGATATCAGCAAACTGCTGGTGCAGCGCGGGGCAATTGTGCGGGCGCATGATCCTGTGGCGTTGGATAATGCGCGTAGCCAATACCCAAACATAGGAATTTCCTATTCAAGCGACCTCGAACATACACTAGACGAGGCAGATGCGATCGTCCTGGTTACCGAGTGGCCTATCTACCGCGAGCTTGATTGGGAAGCTATTCCACCTGTACCAGTGATCGACGGGCGCAACTTCCTCGACAGGGAACGCCTTACGCAATTGGGTTTTCATGTTGTGGGTATCGGCAAATAGCCAGGGGAGATAGAGTGCCTGTTTCTTTACTTTTCTCCGTAATGCTACCTGGGTTCTTCGAATCGGGCCATTGTTTATGATTTTACAGGATCGTCCATATCAAAGCACAGAAAGGAATTCATCATGGGTAAAGCCACACAAGATTTGCTGAACGAACATGAAGCTATTCTGCACGTATTCACCATCCTGGATAAAATGTTGACCTCGCTGGACGCTAACGAGGAAAGAGATCTTAATTTCGCGGATGAACTGGTTCATTTCCTGACAATCTTTGCTGACAAGTGCCACCACGGAAAAGAAGAAGGTTTTCTTTTCAAGGAACTGGAAGCCCTTGGTGTTCCAAACCAGGGGGGACCCATTGGCGTGATGCTACAAGAGCACGTAATGGGACGGCAGTTGATTACTTCAATGAGGGAAGCACTTCAAGGCGCCGACCTGGAGGCTTTCAAACTTCACGCTGTGGAATACCGAGATCTGCTAAGACAGCACATTCAAAAGGAAAACGCGGTCATCTTCAGGCTGGCTGACCAATTGATCAGCGATGAAAGGCAGATGGTGCTCTTTGAGAAGTTTGAGGAGCATGAAGAAACTGTGATTGGTCATGGTGTGCATGAACAGCTGCATGCCCAGATCCATGCCTGGGAGACCTTGTATCACCTGTAAATAACGAACTTTTTGCAGTTCGCAATTGCCATAATTTTGACTAAATTAGTAGTTTTTATGGCATAATTGGTGGGCAAATCTAAATCTTTTATCAAGGAGAGCGATATGACCGATATGTTTTGTTATCAATGCCAGGAAACCATGAAAAACTCAGGCTGCATCCGGCGAGGGATGTGCGGTAAATCCGCTGAAGTATCCCGCTTGCAGGACCTGCTCATTTATATGCTCAAGGGGATTTCCTTCTGGGGTACCCGCGGTCGCAATATGGATGTCAAGGACGATGAGACGGATCTTTTCGTTGCCAAGGCGCTTTTCTCCACCATTACCAACGCCAACTTTGACACTGCGCGTTTTGTTGAACTGATCAAGGAAGCAATTGTTCGCCGGGACAATCTGCGCGCGCGTGCCCAGAACCGCTGCAACGAACTGCACAGCTCCAACTGCAGCGGCAGCGGTCCCGATTGGGCTGGCTGGCATCCTGAAGATTACGAAGTTGAAACCCTGCTTGCCAAAGGTCGCACCGTTGGTGTGATGGATGACCCAGAGTTGAATGAAGATATCCGCTCCATGCGCGAACTGGTCATCTATGGCTTGAAAGGCATTGCAGCGTATGTGGACCACGCCTACCTGGTGGGGGGGCGGGATGAGAGCATCCTGGCATTCCTGCAGGAAGCACTCGAAGCGACCACGAACGACAAACTTGGCCAGGCAGAAATGCTGGCGCTGATCCAGAAGACCGGCGAATGCGGTGTGAAGGCGATGGCGCTGCTGGATGCCTCCAACACCGGACGCTACGGCAATCCGGAGCCGACCCAGGTGTTTCTGGGCGTCAAACCGGGCAAGGGCATTTTGGTCAGCGGACACGACCTGCCGGATCTCGAGGAGCTGCTCCAACAAACCGAAGGCACCGGCATCAACATCTACACCCACGGCGAAATGTTGCCAACCAACGCTTATCCTGAACTGAAGAAGTACAAGCACCTGGTTGGGAACTACGGCGGCTCGTGGTGGAAACAGGCAGAGGAATTTGACGCTTTTGGCGGTCCGATCCTGATGACAACTAACTGCATCATCCCGGTGCGCGATGGCTACCGCGATCGCATCTTCACGACCGGCATGGCGGGTTATCCAGGTGTGCCGCATATCGCCGATCGCCCGGATGGCGGGCATAAGGACTTCTCGGCAGTGATTGAGCGCGCTAAGACCTGCGATGAGCCAAAAGAACTTGAAACCGGCACAATTCCGATTGGTTTCGCGCATCACACCGTGCTGAGCGTGGCTGATAAGGTGATTGAGGCCGTCAAGAGCGGCGCGATTTCGCGCTTTGTTGTGATGGGCGGCTGCGACGGGCGGCACAAGGAGCGCCAATATTATACCGATGTTGCCCTGGCTTTACCGAAAGACGCGATTATCCTTACTGCTGGCTGCGCCAAGTA
>CAYUGV010000129.1:0-4110 GCA_964444335.1 uncultured Anaerolineaceae bacterium
TAAAAGGGATTACCAAGCGGTTCCCAGGGGTTTTGGCCAATGACCATATCGATCTCTCCCTCAACAAAGGTGAAATATTAGCCTTACTGGGGGAAAATGGCGCTGGCAAATCCACCCTTATGAATATTCTGTACGGACTGTACCAACCAGACGAAGGCGAAATCCTGGTCAATGGGCAGAAAGTGACCATCAATTCCCCCACTGACGCGATCAATCAAGGCATCGGCATGGTGCATCAGCACTTCATGCTGATACCAGTTTTCACGGTGACCGAGAACGTCATGTTGGGGAATGAAGCCGTGAAGAAGGCCGGTTTCCTGGATCGAAAAAAAGCTGCAGATCGCATCCTGGAGATCTCAAACCACTACAACCTCGAAGTCAATCCAGATGACTACATTCGGGATCTACCTGTCGGTGTTCAGCAGCGCGTGGAGATCATCAAGTTACTCTACCGTGAGGCTGAGATCCTTATTTTTGACGAGCCGACAGCTGTTTTAACCCCACAGGAAGCCGACGAACTATTCAAGATCATGCGGTCGCTGGTAGCCCAGGGCAAATCGATCATCTTCATCACGCACAAACTGCGCGAGGTGATGGATATTGCCGATCGCGTCATGGTCATACGCCGTGGTGCGATGGTAGGCGAAACGACCCCTGCCCAGGCAGATAAACAATCTCTGGCTGCCATGATGGTTGGTCGTGCAGTGGATCTCGAAGTCGATCGGACCGAGAGTAAACCTGGCGAACTGGTATGTTCGGTTGAAAACCTGACCGTGGCAGACAAGTTTCAAAACATTGTTGTTGATGACGTCTCCCTTGAGGTTTTTGCCGGAGAGATTGTTGGTATCGCCGGCGTGCAAGGAAACGGTCAAACCGAACTGGTCAACGCAGTTACAGGTCTTCAAAAAGCCCTTTCAGGCAAGATCATGCTTTTTGGCGAGGACGTAACCAAATCTTCCCCAAGGCAAATCACAGAACTCGGTTCAGCCCACGTCCCTGAGGATCGCCAGGCTGACGGGCTGGTGCTGCCCTTCCCCGTTGCCGAAAACCTGGTCCTGTGTACCTATTACAAAGATCCCTTCGCGAAGGGCGTGCTTTTACAGTACCCTGTGATCCTGAAGAATGCGGAAAAACTGATCCAGGACTTTGACATCCGTACCCCAAATGCTTTCACCTCGGTGGGATCTCTTTCTGGCGGCAATCAGCAGAAAGTGATCATCGCGCGCGAATTATCACGCCCTATCAAATTTTTGGTTGCATCACAGCCAACACGTGGTTTGGACGTGGGCTCGATTGAGTACATCCATAAACGCATTGTGCAAAAACGGGATGAGGGCTGTGGAGTCTTACTTGTTTCACCTGAATTGGATGAAATCATGGAGCTTTCTGATCGAGTCGCGGTGATGTATCGGGGCAAAATTCTGGCGGTTGTTCCGAACAAAGGCATCACAAAAGAATATATCGGTCTGCTAATGGCGGGGATCGTGCCGGAGCATCCGATCCAGTTCGATGAGACGGTTGTTGCGGAAGCAACTTTTTAGATAGTCCGGATGGTGATTGAATGAGCGAACAAAAGAAAGATATAGGTCAGGAGATCCTGAAAGAGATCAACCAGGATCATCCAAAAACTGAACACAAAAAGCCTTTCTTGGGCAAAGCCACCATTCCGCTTCTGGCGATCATCACTGGTCTGGTGATCGGAGCGTTGATGATTGCAATTACAAGTCAATCAGTCTACGCGGCTTTTGGTGAGTCGATCGGAAAAGGCTTTGCCACAGCTTTCACTGAAATTGGCACTGCTTATAAAGCGCTGTTCACCGGTGCGATTGGGGATCCAGTTCGCATGATTGATGCAGTCAAACTGGGTGATGCCAAGGAGATCCGCCAGGCATTCAATCCTTTCCTGGAGAGCCTGGTTCAATCGACCCCATACATTTTTGCAGGGTTGGCAGTGGCGCTGGCTTTTAGATCTGGTTTGTTTAACATTGGCGTTGAAGGTCAGCTTTTCATTGGTGCAGCCTGCGCAACCTTTGTGGGCTACTCGATCACCGGCTTGCCAGCATATATCCATATGCCTCTGGCATTTTTGGCAGGCGCGCTCGGAGGTGCCCTGTGGGGCTTTGTGCCGGGCTTCCTGAAAGCCAAGACGGGCGGACACGAAGTGATCAACACGATCATGATGAACTGGATTGCCTTCCGTCTGACGGAATGGCTGCTTTCCGGTCCCATGACACGCCCCGGCTCGGGCGGCATGCCGCAAAGCCCTATCATCCAGAAAACTGCTGAGATCCCGCAGTTCTTCCCCTCCCCGATCCGTTTCCACCTGGGATTTTTCATTGCGCTTGCAGTGGCTTACCTGGTTTGGTGGTTGTTATTCAAGACAACCTGGGGTTTGAACCTGCGCACAGTCGGAACCAACCCACGCGCAGCACGTTATGCCGGGCTGAGCACAACCAAGTCGATCATTCTGGCGATGTCCCTCTCGGGAGCTTTAGCAGGTATGGCAGGCGCGGTGCAGATCCTGGCGGTCAACCGCAGCATGGCGCTGGGGCTTTCTTCGGGCTACGGTTTCGACAGCATCGCGTTAGCGCTGATTGGCAACACCCACCCTGTCGGTGTTGTGCTCGCCTCAATCCTGTTTGGTACCCTGCGCAACGGAGCAACGCGTATGATGGTGGTTTCATCCATCCCGATTGACATCGTGGATGTTGTCCAGGCAATCATCCTGATGTTTGTTGCCGCTCCGGCAATTATTCGATCCATCTATCGTCTGCGAAAACCAAAGCAGGAAGACCAACAGATCTTCCTGAGCGGTTGGGGAGGTCAATCATGACAACAAATTCCCGGGTTATTCAACACAAACGTGTTGTTGAGATTTCTTCCACCAGGAAGATTGCGATTGGGATTGTCGAAGTCCTGATCGGGTTGCTCATCTATTTCGTTTTTGTGGCAAAAACTGCTGGAGATGTCCTGACAAAATTTGTTATGACCCCTGGTGGTATTGTCCAGGGTTTGATGGCAGACTGGATCCTGCCCTCAAAGATCACCCTGGCCGTTCTTGCGGTATTATCCCTGGCGATTGGTATTTTTCAACTGGTCAAAGGCTTTGGCAAATGGACCAATCTGATGGTTGGGATCTGCGCGTTATGCCTGATCTTCGGTTTCCTGGTCTGGCAGGCAGCGGGAAAGCAACTCAACCTCGCTGGCATGCTTTCCAGCGCAGTGCTGCTGGCTGTACCGATCACGTTGGGTGCCTTCTCTGGCATCCTCGCGGAACGGTCTGGCATTGTCAACATCGCGATTGAAGGCATGATGCTGATGGCTTCCATGGCTGCTGCGATCGTCGGTAGTGTCACAAAAAGTCCGTGGATTGGTCTGTTGGGAGGAATCCTTTCTGCGATCCTCCTGGCTCTTCTTTTGGGGGTTCTGTCCATCAAATACAAGATCAACCAGGTCATTTCTGGTACGGTCATCAACATCTTCTCTGCGGGATTGACTGCCTTTATTTCCCAGAAATTCCTGCAGCAGATCCAGGGACTCAATAATCCCCAGATGTTCACACGCGTACCGCTGCCCGGACTGGCTGATATTCCACTGATCGGACCGATCCTGTTCAACCAGAACATCTTTGTTTACCTAATGTTCGTGATCCTGATCGTGTTGCAACTGGCGCTCTTTCAGACCCGCTGGGGGCTGCGTCTTCGTTCTGTGGGTGAACACCCCAAAGCAGCGGACACCCTGGGAATCAACGTCATCCGCACTCGCTATATGGGCGTGATCCTGAGCGGTTTGGTAGCTGGAATTGCGGGCGCGTTCTTTACACTTGGCTCAGTCGGCAGGTTCGACGAAGGCATGACAGCAGGTAAAGGTTTCATTGGCCTGGCAGCCATGATCTTTGGCAACTGGATGCCGATCGGCGCGATCGGAGCAGGAATGCTCTTCGGTTTTGCTGACGCAATTGGCTCCAAGCTCTCCCTGCTCGGCAGCGCGATTCCGCCGCAGTTCATGGCGATGGCGCCTTACCTCATCACCATGATTGTACTGGCTGGCTTCATCGGCAAGGGTCAGGCACCTGCCGCTGAAGGTGAGCCATACGAAAAGGAGTGACCT
>CAYUGV010000130.1:0-4104 GCA_964444335.1 uncultured Anaerolineaceae bacterium
CAATCAGTGATATACTTCTGCAGTTCTCGCGTGAGAACTTTTATTTGGGTGTATGTTTTGGACGTTCCAAAACAGATGTTTGACTGGTTGAGTTTGGGAGTGCTGAGCCGCAAGGCAAAGCACGTTGCAGATAACAGTACGGAATAATCAAGACTTCCCCCTGAGTAAAAATGAATCATGAGCGGCGCCTGGCATGCCAACGGCATGCGTTTTCTTGTGCCTGCTTGCGAATTTAGAAAGTGGAGTTTTAATGACCGTACAATTTGAAGATTTTAACCTGCGTCCCGAACTGGTGCAGGCCATCATCGCGCTGGGGTACACCCAGCCGACCCCGATCCAGGCTGGGATCATCCCGCTGATGCAGGAAGGCTGCGACGTCACTGGCCAGGCTCAAACCGGCACCGGTAAAACAGCCGCCTTCGCCCTGCCTATTCTCAACCGCATTGATCCGGAGCAATACTTGCCCCAGGCATTGGTGGTCGCCCCAACCCGCGAACTGGCGCTGCAGGTAACCGAGATGATCCAATCGCTCGGGCAGTTCATCAATGTGAATGTGCTGACCGTTTATGGTGGCACATCCTACACCCAGCAACTCAGCCAACTGCGCCGAGGGGTGCAGGTGGTAGTGGGTACGCCGGGTCGCATCCTGGACCTCGTGAAACGCGGTCGCCTGGACCTGACCGAAGTGCATACCGTCGTATTGGATGAGGCAGACGAAATGCTTTCGATGGGTTTCGTGGAGGACATGGAAGCAATTCTGGCTGCCACACCGGACGAACGCCAGACAACCCTCTTTTCGGCAACCTTGCCCCCAAGGATCCGCGAGTTGGCGCGCAAATACCTGCGCAACCCGAAGACAGTCGCCATCCAAACCGAGCAGGTCACCGTCGCGGCTACCAAGCAGATTGTATATTACACAAACGAACATGACAAACTGGCTGTGCTGACACGCCTGTTCGAAATGGAAGATATCACTACCGCGCTGATCTTCACGCGCACGCGCGTGCGTACCGGCGAGCTTGTCAACGAGCTCAACCTGCGCGGTTACGCCTCCGAAGCGCTTTCTGGCGATCTGAGCCAGGAAGCCCGCGAGCACACCATGGCACGTTTCCGAGCGGGACAGGTGAAGGTGTTGGTCGCAACCGATGTGGCTGCCCGCGGGTTGGACGTGGAAGGAATCACACACGTCTTCAATTACGACCTTCCTGAGGAATCTGAAACCTTCGTGCACCGGATCGGCCGCACAGGGCGAGCCGGCAGAACTGGTATTGCCATTTCACTCGCCAGGCCTTCCGAAAGACGCCAGGTGCGCCTGATTGAGCAATTCACCCACCAGCAGATGATCGAAGGCACTATTCCAACCGCTGAAGAGATCATGGCAAAACGCCTGGACAGCCTGCTCACTAAGATTGAAACATGGCTCAAACGCGGTCGCGCCAAGGAAGAACGCGCTTTGGTGGAAAGTCTGGTCGCCAGTGGGGTGGACCCGATCGACATGGCTGCCGCAGCGCTAAAAGTTGCCCGTGCTGAAGAAAAACAGCGCCCGATCCCCGAGATCAGCCCCCTGCCCGAGAAGGCTTTGCGCCCAGAGCGCCGCCCTCGCGGAGAACGCGCTGAACGTTCTGAACGTGGCGGTCGGGATGAAGCAAACACGCGCAAACCGCGCGAGGCTGCCGGCCGCGCCAAACCGCGCGCCAGCGTGCGCGGAAAACAGAGCGATGAAGAAGGCATGATCCGCCTGGAAATGGAGCTTGGCAAGGTAGATGGGCTGCGTCCGTCGGATGTGGTCGCCTCGATCGCTGGCATCGCCGGGATCCCGGGCACTGCTTTGGGCAGGATCTACATCCAAAATCACCGCACGACGGTGGATGTCTCCGAGGAGTATCTCGAGAAAGTCGTCTCTGCCAACAGCAAATACAAGGTACGCGGTCAGTCTTTCACCTTGACCAAGGGATAGAATTCCCCCAACAAAATCATTAAAGCCAGGGCAACTAACCCTGGCTTATTTTTCTTCTTCCGCCTGCACGAGCCTTGCCTCAGCCTTTTCGATTTGTTGGCGGTCTTTGTCTGTCAGCTTGAATTTGAAGATGACCGGAATGATCGCCAAAAGAGATGCCCAGGCAGTGATCAAAAATGGGATAGTTGGTGAGACGTTTTCGTAAAGCCTTGCCCCAATCGCAGGCGCCGGCAGCGAGAAAAGCCCCAGCCCGGATTGTACCAGGCCGAAGCCCGTGCCCCGCAGCTTCTGCGGCAACACCTTGCTCAATAAAGACTGGTAAGCCGGGCTCATAAGGCTGAACCCAACGCCAAGCAGGAAGTATCCGACCGCATACACAAGGAAGCTTGAGGCTTTGATGAAGATCATAATCCCGGCGAATTGCAGCGCAAAGCCGAGTGCGATCGCCATGCGTTCGCCGCGCTTGTCTGCCAGGTGACCTGCAGGGAAAGAAGTGATCATCATGGCGATCCCCAAAATAGAGCCCAACCAGCCGATCTGCTGAGCGCTCATGTGGGCAACACCTTCAAGATAAACCGGGATCAAGTTGCCCGAAAATGAAAATGAGATATCCCGGATGCCATCGGTAACCACAATCCAGGTCATCACGCCTCCGGCAATCACCAGGCTAAAAATTGCGGACAGGTTGAGCTTCAGCGCGCCAAACTCCAGGCGAGCTTTTCTGCCATCCTCCTGCCCAGGATGCCGCGCCTTGCTTGCCATGCGGACCCGGATTACCGTTGCGATGGTATAGATCGACGCAGCCACCATTAACATGAATTTGAAGCCATAGCGATCGACCAGGAACCCGCCAAAAGGGGGACCAACGATCGAAACGATTGTGTAAAAGGTATCGACGAGCCCGTAAACCTTCGCACGGCTGCTTTCCTGGGATTCCTCGGCGACAAACGCGCCAAAACTGGGACCAACGAGCGACCGCGTGATGGCATTCAAGCCTTCCCCGAGGAACACCCATCCCCAGGTGGGGGCTAAGATCAGGGCTATGTAAGAAACCACACCCGAAACACTTCCGGCCGCGATACTTTTCAACCGCCCGAGGCTATCCGAGATCCACCCACCGAGGATCTGCAGAGCCAGGGGGATGATCTGGGATATGGTGAAAAAGACCCCAATTTGTGCGACATTTGCCCCTAACGACTTCAGGTAGAGCGGCAAAAAACCACCATACATTGCGCCGGCCACATTGGCAAGGATCATCGTCAGCAGGAACAAGCGCATGATCGGTGAGAGCAGGGGTCGTTTAATTTCGTGTTGCTCGTCTACACTCATGGGCTTGATTTTACAGCCTGGAACTGAATTGTGGAGTTTTTTTCACCAATCTGCGGCAATGAATTGGAACACCCCCGGCATAACGCAGCTTAATGTCGGCAGGCTATTTTAAATAAGTTTGTTGATCCAGGCAAAGACCATGGGTCCGAGGAAAATACCCAGCAATAGGGCATAGAACCCGACATTGCTAAACGAATTCACAACCACTTTATCAAGTGAGGACCAGCTGAATTTACCCACATCCACCGCGTTAATGACGGCCAGTCCCAAGGTCAGAAGTGCGTTTGTCAGAGTCCAAATTATGGCTCGGCTACATGCCCGGGCTTTGTCCTTTGTTCTAAAAATCAACGCAAAGCCAAGGGAGATTACAAATATCACGATTGCGCCAAGTAGATATTCATATGTTAATGTCGGGATAGGATCATCCGAGCCCGAGAAAGGGTCTCTAAAAAGAGAAATGATTGGGGCTTGCAACAGCGTCTGGACGATGAACAGCAGAAATCCGATGCCAATATCAATCAATGTTTTCATGAAGAACCTCCTTTCAATCCAACAATCTGATATTTGTAGTATAGCAAATAATTAGGCAAATGAAACATCACAAGGATAAATGTATCCTCGAAATGCCTTATTGAAGTTTCTGTCAAAATCATGATGCGGGGCTATAATTGAGAAAACAAAAAAGGAGCATACCATGGAATTCAAAGATTCAAGGACATTTCAAAATCTCGTGAACTCATTTGCAGGGGAGTCGCAAGCTCGCAACCGCTATTCGTTCTACACAGAGGTCGCCGAAAAAGAAGGCCTGTTGCATGTCG
>CAYUGV010000131.1:0-4022 GCA_964444335.1 uncultured Anaerolineaceae bacterium
TAGATCCCAAACCAGCCGAGCCGCTCAACGCGGATTACGAGACTGTGCTCGTCGACAGCCCAGAAAAGCTGAAAGCCAGCGTGGCGGACCTAAAAACCGCCTCGATGATCGCTTTCGACACCGAAACCACCGGGATCAATCCGCTCCAGGACCAACTGGTCGGCATTTCGCTGGCAGGCAGCCCGGATAAAGGCTATTACTTCCCGGTTGGGCATGACAAAGGGCAGCAGTTACTACTGGAAGATGTGGTCCAAGCCCTAAAACCAGTTCTCACGGATCCCAAAATTGCTAAAGTAGCCCACAACGCCAAGTATGACCTGCTGGCCCTGCGCCAGGTGGGGATCGAGGTCAGCCCGATCACCTTCGACACGATGGTTGCCGAGTGGCTGATCACGCCCGATTCGCGCCACCTGGGTCTCAAAGCCCTTGCATGGGTGAGGCTCGGGGTGGAAATGACCCTGATCGAAGACCTGATCGGCAAGGGCAAGAGCCAGATTACCATGGCGCAGGTGCCCATTGCCGAGGCAGCACCCTACGCTGCCGCCGATGCGATCATGACCCTGCGGCTGGTTCCACTGCAGGAAGCCGACCTGCAGACGCACGGCGTGGAGAAACTCAACCGTGAGATCGAGGTCAAACTCATCCCGATCCTGGCGGACATGGAAGAAGCAGGCATCCTGTTGGACCTGCCGCTTTTCGAGCGCTTCTCCCACGAACTCAGCCAGGAGATCCGCCAACTTGAGAAGGCGATTTACCAGCAGGCAGGTGAGGAATTCAACATCAACTCCACTCAAAAGCTATCGGATGTGCTCTTCAAGAAACTGGCGCTCGACCCGCCTGATGTGACCAAGAAGACATCCAGCGGGAAGTTCTCCACGGCTGCCGGCGTGCTTGATGGGATGAAGGGCGTTCACCCGATCATCGAATTGATCCTGAACTACCGCGAACTGACCAAACTGCAATCCACCTACGTGGACGCCTTACCCCAGCAGGTGAACCCCAACACAGGTCGGGTGCACACCACGTTTAACCAGACTGGCACCGTCACTGGGCGGATTGCCTCGCAAAACCCGAACCTGCAAAACATTCCCACCCGCACCGATCTTGGTCGCCGTGTGCGGCAGGGCTTCATTTCCGCCCCCGGAAAAAAGCTGCTGGCGGTGGACTACTCCCAGATCGAACTGCGGATCGTGGCGCACATTGCCCAGGACAAGGCCATGATGGATGCCTTCCACAAAGGGTTGGATATCCACGCTGCTACCGCAGCCGCGATCGAGGATGTGCCGATCGAGCAGGTCACCAAGCAGCAGCGCCGCCATGCCAAGGCGATCAATTTCGGGCTGATCTACGGCATGAGCCCGTTCGGGCTGACGCGCGCCACCGACCTGACCCTGGCGGAAGCGGAGAACTTCGTTAAGGAATATTTCAAAGAATTTCCGGGGGTCAAAGCCTGGCTGGATAAAACCCGCGTTGAAGCCGCCCAGACCGGCAGCGTTGAAACGCTCTTGGGGCGCAAGCGCTACTTCCCAAACCTGAAAGCCGGTACGAACTTCGTCATGCGTCAGAGGGAAGAACGCGAAGCCATCAACGCGCCTGTGCAGGGGACAGCCGCCGACATCATCAAGATTGCCATGGTGCGCTTACCCGACGCGTTGCAAAAAGCAGGGCTCAAAACCCAAATGCTATTGCAGGTGCACGATGAATTGATCTTTGAAGTGCCTGACGCGGAGATTGAAAAGGCGAAGAAAGTCGTGAAGGAAGTGATGGAACACGCCCTGGAGCTTTCAGTGCCTTTGGTCACGGAAGCCCGGCTTGGCAGCAATTGGGGCGAGCTGGAAAAGGTTGACGAGGAACCGGTGGTGATAGACCCGGAGATGTAAATCTTATTGGGTCTCGTTGTTTTTATCTAACTATACTGGTTGAACAATCAATCGATTCAGTGGAATTCAGGCGTAGGGGCGAAGCATTTTGACACAAATGCTTCGCCCCTACCGGTATATGGTTCAAACTTTACAAAAGCCATAATGCCCCTCTGTCATTGCGAACCTCTCCTGCCCTTGTGTCTTTTCACAAGGGTTGTGAAGCAATCTAAAATCTATTCAGTGCAAGAGTTATGGAAGATAGTGAATCACGTTCAGTTCGGTGATTGTTGTGAATCACCAACTGCCCATAAGAATGGCAGTTTAGATCGCTTCGTTCCTCGCGATGACAGAAAAAATTATGCCGGCAGGTAGTGGCTGTTGAGTTTCTCGCGCAACTGCATCACCTGGCGGCGCATGCGATCGTCGCTTTCCATCATATCTGCCACTTTATCGCAAGCGTACATCACGGTGGTATGGTCGCGCCCACCAAGTTCCTGCCCAATGCGCGGCAGTGAGACCCCGCCATCCTCCCGCAGTAAATACATGGCCACCTGCCGTGGCAGCGCCACATCGCGCGAACGATTCTTGCCGGTGAGGTTTTCCTTGGTGGTGCCGAAGAAATCAGCCACCACATCCACCACATACGCCGGGGTCAGGCTGGATTTCTGAGGCAGGTAATCCGTTAGGGCATGCTTTGCCAGGTCCAGGGTCAGTCTCTGTCCACTCAGATCCGCGTATGCATTGACGCGATTCCACGCACCTTCAAGCTCACGCACATTAGTCGGGATGGCCCGGGCGATCGTCTCGATCACATCCTGGGGGACGTCCCGGCCGGCTTTCTCAGCTTTACTGCGCAGAATGGCAAGGCGGGTTTCATAATCAGGCGCTTGCATGTCCACGGTCAACCCCCACTCGAAGCGCGAGCGCAGGCGTTCCTCCAGGGTGGCCATTGCCTTGGGAGAACGGTCGGAGGTGATCACGATCTGCTTGTTCTGCCCATGCAGGGCGTTGAAAGTATGGAAGAATTCTTCCTGGGTGGTGTCTTTGCCAGCGATGAACTGAATATCATCGATCAGGAGCACGTCCACCTGGCGATATTTTTCGCGGAAGGCCGGGGTGGTTTTGTGGCGGATGGCGTCGATCAGGTCGTTGGTAAATTCCTCTGAAGAGACATAGAGCACAACTTTGCCCTGCTTGACGACTTCATTGCCAATAGCGTGCAGAATGTGGGTTTTGCCCAACCCGACGCCGCTGTAGATAAAAAGCGGGTTATAAGCGCGGGCAGGATTCTCAGCGACGGCCATGCTGGCGGCTTGTGCCAGGCGGTTTGCCGCACCCACCACGAAGTTGTCGAAGCGATAACGCGGATTGAGATGCGTGTCGAAAGTATTGGGCTCTGTTACTTCCACCCTTTTGGGAGCCCGAACACTTTCCTCTTCAACCACCGGAGCCGGCGCAGACCAGACTTTGAATTCAACATTCACCTGGCGCGCCATCATACCCGAGAGTTTGTTGGTAATGATGCTCTTCAAGCGGCTTTCGAGCCAATCACAAGCGTAGGCATTGCTGGCACCAAGGGCAAAAGTTGCAGACTCATCCTCGTAGGAGATCAGCTGGGTGTTTCGCACCCAGGTATCGAAGGTCGCCTTCGAGAGGTCCATCTGCAATTGTCCGATTGTTGCCTGCCACGCTTGGTGAGCATTCATTGGGCATTCTCCCTCCCCGTTTTTAGCGGGGTTTTTGTGATTTACCGACGTTTAACTGAGCGATCCGATATCCTCTAAATTCGCATCACTTGTGAGCTTTCCTAAATTGTCTTGCTCAGTGAGTAAACAGATTCTAACACCCAAAAACAGGGATTCAGCCTTCTGTGTCTTAAAAAATTTGGATTCTTTAAGATTGAGATTTTGCCCTCATTTTTTAATCCGTAAGCCTGCAATTTTGTGTTTCAACAAGCAACCAGTCTGCCACCAATTAGCAGGATTACTACCCTTGCTGCACCCCCATATATGGGTTTAATGTACTATTTTTGTAAGGTTATTCCAACGGATGGGTGTGAAAATTGCACACAAAAAACCTCCGCAAAAACCTTAAGAAAACGGATAGTGATTCCCGTTTTGGAATCAGGGTTTTAAGATTCAGAAGACTACACGCCGCCTG
>CAYUGV010000132.1:0-4001 GCA_964444335.1 uncultured Anaerolineaceae bacterium
GCCATGGCGGTGATCGATCACAACCGCAACCGCACTGCCAAGAAGCTCTTCACCGACGCGAAAAAGGGCGAGAAGATCAACCTCCTGATCGCCCAGGACGACCGCGAAGAAGCTGAGATGGTCGTCAGCACGATTGAAAAAGCCATCACACACCAAAAGGTCAGTCCCGGTGCGTTTGCCATCATGTACCGCACCAACGCCCAATCCCGACTGCTGGAAGAAGCTTTCAGGCGGGTTGGCTTGAGTTACCGCCTGGTGGGGGCGCAGCGCTTTTACGGACGGCGAGAAGTGAAGGACATGATCGCCTTCATGCGCCTGGTCTACAACACGCTGGACGAGATCAGCCTGCGCAGGGTGATCAACCTGCCCCCGCGAGGCATTGGCGATAAAACTATCGAAAAATTGGTTGCGCTTGGCACCCAGGAGAACCTGAGCGCCGGTGAGGTCTTATTGGGGCTGGCCAAAGCCAATCCAGCCTGGCAGGAAGCGCTTGGCAGGGAAGCCACCCGCCTGGCAAGCTTTGGGCGGTTGCTGCAGGGCTGGCGCGACTGCGCGGAGAAGAATCAGATCACAGTCCTATTTGACCGCATCCTGGAGGATACCGGCTACCAGGCACACATCCAGGACCAAAGCGAAGAAGGGCTGGACCGCTGGGAAAACGTGATGGAACTGCGCGCTGTTGTGCTCGAGTATGTAGAGCAGGGCTTGCAAGCTTTTTTGGAATCCATGGCGCTCGTCGCGGACCAGGACACCCTGCCTGAGAACGTCGATGCCCCAACCATGCTGACGCTGCATGCCGCCAAGGGTCTGGAGTTCGACCAGGTTTTTATCACCGGTCTGGATGAGATGCTCCTGCCACACAGCCGCTCGCGGGAGGACGAAGAAGACCTGGCGGAGGAACGCCGGCTGCTCTACGTAGGCATCACGCGAGCCCGCAAACGCCTGACCCTGACACGTGCTCGCCGGCGCCGCAGCCCTTATGGCAGTTACGAAGAGACCATCCCCTGCCGTTTCCTGGATGACATCCCCTCTGAGCTTCTCCAGGGCAGCCCGAGGGACTTACCTGGACGATTAAGTTATGGTCGGGATAATGGTTATTCCCGCTGGGAGACTCCCTCGTGGATGCGCAGCGCGCCACCGCTCAAGGAAGCACCGATCACACGCTACAAAGCGGGCATGCAGGTGAAACACGCCACCTACGGCCGCGGCGTGGTCAAGACCAGCAAGCTGGAACACGGCGACGAAACCGTGGAAGTGTATTTTGAGGGCTTCGGCCTGAAAGCGCTCGTGGCCTCGCTGGCGAAACTTGAGATTCTATAAATAATTACATACGGGACCTACGTTGTTAAGAGATTAAGATCCTTCGCTTGCGCTCAGGATGACAAAGGTGCGCGGTTAAGGTGAGAATTCACTACGGAGTTATCTGTCATTCTGAACGAAGTGAAGAATCTTAACTGTAAAGATTTTTAGCTCCCTCGCTACCGCTCAGGATGACAACAGGTCAATCCCAAGTAATACAAACCCGGGTTTCTCGCTCCATAATCGCTATAATTAACCAAGGAGGACGATGTTATGGAAACCATCTATACCTGGTACGGACACGCGACACATGGCTTAAAAGTCGGCGATAGCCGCTTGGTGATCGACCCTTACTTCAGCGGTAATCCTGCAGCCACGCTCAAGCCGGAGCAGGTTAACTCTGACTACATCCTCATCACGCACGGTCACGGCGACCACATCGGTGACACCGTGTCCATTGCCAAGCGCACGGATGCCCTCTGCATCAGCAACGCCGAGATCAGCACCTGGCTGCGCAACAAGGGCGTCAAGACCCACGCCCAGCATATTGGCGGTGGCTACCACTACCCTTTTGGTTACCTCAAGCTGACGCCGGCGCTGCATGGTTCATCCTTGCCGGATGGAAGCTATGGCGGCAACCCAGCGGGATTCTTGTTAGCCACACCTGATGAAAAGAAAATCTATATTGCCGGCGACACCGGTTTGTTTGGGGATATGCAACTGATTGGCGATGAAGGCCTTGACCTGGCTGTGATCCCGATCGGCGATAACTACACCATGGGTCCAGATGACGCGCTCAGAGCCGTCAAACTCTTGCGCCCCAAGCTGGTGGTGCCAGTGCACTACAACACCTGGGAGTTGATCGCGCAGGATCCGCAAGCCTGGAAGACCCGCGTTGAAACTGAAACCGACACGAAAGTAGTCGTTCTTAAACCAGGCGAGAGCCTGAGTTTGTGAGGGAAAAATGTTTGGAAAGATAGATCCTGAATTAAAGAAACGCGTACCGCCGGGGCAACACCTGACCGACCGTTTCCCGGTGCTGCATTACGGCCCTGTGCCAAAGCTGAACCTGGAGAACTGGACCTTCAGGGTCTGGGGCGAGGTTGAGAAACCATTACTGCTCACCTGGGAGGAATTCAACGCGCTACCGCGCACCAAGCTGAACATGGACATCCACTGCGTGACCACCTGGAGCAAGCTTGACACGAGCTGGGAAGGCGTCAGCCTGAAAACCCTACGCGAGTTGGGCTTGGTAGTGCCAAAGCCAGGCGCGCGTTTTGTGATCCAGCATGCCGAGTTTGGTTATACCGCCAATCTGCCGCTCGAAGTGATGGATTCGGACAACTTCCTCTTGGCAACCCACTACGAAGGGCAGCCCATCAGCCTGGAACACGGCGCGCCTCTGCGCGGAATCTGCGGGGCGATCCCTGGGCGGGAGGACCTGAAGGATGTGTACTTCTGGAAAGGCGCCAAGTGGCTGCGCGGGCTGGAATTTTCAACCACTGATGTTCCCGGGTTTTGGGAGCGGGCGGGTTACCATAATGAGGGCGACGTCTGGCGCGAACAGCGCCACGCCAGGGGTTGTTAATTGTGAGAGTATAAAAAAACAGGACCTAGGTCCTGTTTTTTTTTGCCTTTGTGAACAATTAGATTTTACGCGTTCGCCACAGGTAAAAGGCCAAGCCAAGCCCTGCCAACAGCACAACACCACCGACAATCGCGAGTAGCGGTGAACGGCGAGCCGAGTCAGGTTCGACCACGCCAGCCGAGGGAGCAGATTCTTGCGCGCCGAAATCAATAGTGGCATCTTCGCCAGCTTTAACTTCAAGAGCGTAATTGGTGGTGGTGGTGGCGTTGAAGCCATCCGGGATGGCGACGGTCACATTATAAGTATCCTGCGGCAGGTCCGGGAAACAGCGTGGGTCAATCTCATCCGGGATTCCGGCAACGGTGGTGCCGGTCAGTGAGACCGAACCACTGCGGTTGCTCACGCTCACTTCGCCGCCGTAGAGATAATCTTCACCCTCGGTGCGCATACCATTGCCGTCCATATCATGGAAGAGTACCACGCAAATGGTGGCGGTTCCCGGTGATGGTGTAACCGTGGGGGTGATCAATTGGGGAGGGATCGTGGGAGTGGGCATGGCTGTTTGGGTAAGCACTACGGGTTCCACTCTGCCGATTACGATGTCCTGCCCTTCCATTAACGAGCAGGTATCATCCAGGCTGTTGAGACTCTTGATAGTATCGATGGGCACATTGGTCAGCAGCGAGATGCTGGTGCAGCTATCTCCAGGGCGTACTTTGAAAATAATGTCACCGTTGGCGTTCGGCGTAGGTGTTTGATAGGGCGTGCCCTGTGCGGATGCTGGCAGGCGCAGTGCGCTGAGGCTCAAACCCAGGATAATCAGGATCAGCAAAAAGAGGGGCAGAGTCTTTGTTTTTGTCTTCATAGTTACCTCATTTTTTGGATTATAACATTATCGTGCAGATGTTATTTTCCGAAAGATCGAATGAATCGCAGCTTTTTAGTAGAATTGATTGATGCAGAGTAGAAGTTTGTGGTTTGTCTTGGCCTTATTGATGCTGGCTGCCTGCGCGGCGCCAATAGCTGGAACCACGCCCACTCCTGAACCGGAACCGACTATGGCCATCTTGCCCAGCCCTACGGTCGACTGGTTTCCCAGCACGCCAACCCCCAC
>CAYUGV010000133.1:0-1950 GCA_964444335.1 uncultured Anaerolineaceae bacterium
TTCATGGGCAAAGTAATAGTGTTCAGCATGACTGGTTGGAGATTTCGTTTCATCAACTGAGACTTCCAGTTCAAACGGTTTCCCGGCGGCGGCAGTCCGCAGGTGTTCATACATTTTAACCACATGCCAGACGGCGTGCCCATATTTGACCATTGCCTTGAGCAGCACCGCTTCAGGAAATTGGATGGCAAGCCCTTTAATAGTGCGCGAGCAATTCAGCAAGTCATTCTCGGACATTCTCAAGGCGGAAGGCAAGTCGATCGCCAGGTTTCGGAGGTCTTCCAAGTTGAGATGATCTGCCTGGTCGTTGACGAAATTACCCGGATCGATCGTGAAGAAAGTGTAGCCAGCTGCAAGGCAGGCATCAATGTCGGCCTCAGTTTTCAGGTGATCCGCGTCAGCGCCAAAGCCGTCCTGCCAGTTTTCCTGGAAAACGCCCCACATGGCATCGTCCATCACCTGTTGCGGCGTCCGACCGGTGCGCGTCATCTCGCGAATGGATTGCTGCGCAAAGATGGGAGCAACCTTTCCCTTGCACTTCCGTACAGCGCGGACATGCCCGGGTGTGGCCAACCCCAGGCGGTCACCCATGCCAGCTGATGTCTGAAAGCCTAACACCTGCGGGCGAAGCCAGGGCAGCAGTTCCCTCAAAGCCCCCGCGTTGGCCGGCGAAAGCGGCGCTAGCAAGAGCGTACCACCTTCAAAATCAGACTGATTGCCTTCGAATAGCGCGAGTCGGGGCTCACCTTTTTCAGCCAGGATAACCAACTGCCTAACACCCTTTTCAAAGCTCAAGCCAAATTCAAGCCTCTCATACCTCACAATGGATTGTGGGATGAGAGAGAGGTGATGGCTTGATTTGAGGGAAAATGATTGATTCATATCTCGATTAGTCCTCGGCAGGCTTTCCAGTCGATCCCCTGACCAGCAATTTCCCCTGCAAAACTTTCACATTGGGTGTGTCCGGAATGAGCCCATTCTCGGCTTGTAGTAAATCCAACAAGAGTTGGGCTGCTTCCTGCCCAATGGATAATTTTGGTTGGTCAAAAGTGGTCAGGCACGGCGTGGTAAAGGCTGAATATGTGATGTTGTCAAAACCTGTAACGGATATATCTGCCGGAATCTTCAGACCGGCTTGCTCACAGCCCTTCAACACGCCGATTGCGAGCATGTCGTTAAAACACACGATCGCGGTGGGTCTCGGGGTTAATCTTGCAAAGTAATCAACGCTTTCAGCGCCTAAATTGGGTTCGCCGCCTTCCACGTGGTGAATATAGGATCCCGGAACTGGCAAATTGGCTTTTTCCATCGCGTCGAGAAATCCATGCAAGCGATCCTGTGTGGTTCTGCCGGATTGGGCGTTACCCAGGTAAGCGATTCGCTTGTGGCCCAGCGAGATCAGATGTTGGGTAATCTGGGAACTGCCGTCGACATCGTCGTGGTAAATCGAATAATTAAAGCTTTCGCTGCCCTGGTGGTTGACCACAACCACCGGGAAACCATAAGAAAGCAACTGCCGGCCGTGTTCCGGGCTAAAGGAAGAAGAGCAGATTATGACGCCATCCGTGCGCTGCTCCATCATGGTTTGAACGATTTGCCGCTCCTTGACCGGATCATGCTGGGAGGCTGCGATGAACAGGCTGTATCCTCGCGCCTGGGCGCTGACTTCGATGCCGTTGAGGATCTCGCTGAAAAAGGGGTCGGAAATGCTGCTGACAATCACACCCAAAACCTGGGTTCGATTGGTCTTGAGGCTGCGCGCCACAGCGCTGGGTCGATAACCCATATCCTGGGCCACCTGGCGTATTCGTTTGGCAGTTTCACTAGCCACCAGGTGGTTCACCCGCAGGGCACGGGAAACCGTGGAGTGTGAAACCCCTGCCCTTTTTGCGATGTCCTTGATGGTGATTGCCACTGCGCCGTCTCCGTTTGCACACGTGTGCATTGATG
>CAYUGV010000133.1:2050-3982 GCA_964444335.1 uncultured Anaerolineaceae bacterium
CCTGTCGTAATATATGCAATTGAAAGATTTATTACATTTTGTTGGATTTTGCAAGTTAAACTAGTCCCGGAGGAATAATGACACCTGATATCGAAGCCATTTTCTTGGATGTAGGAAACACCCTGCGTATCGTATTGGAGGACCCCGAGTTTCAGCAGCAAGCCAAAGATGACCTGATGGCATTGGTGAATTCCATGGAAACTCCCGAAGTTTTCTTTGAAAAGCTCGAAAAGCGCTGGAAAGCCTACCGCAGTCTCTCAAAGAAATCGCTCCTCGAAGCGTCGGAAATGGAACTCTGGACGCAGTGGCTCCTGCCGGACTACCCCATCGAGATCGTCGCGCCGAATGTCAGCCACCTGACTCGTCTTTGGCGAGACCGTGATGGCAAGCGTGTTCCCCGCGAAGACGCCAAAGAGACCATCGTCGAACTCCATCGCCGCGGCTATCAACTAGGGATCATTGCCAACACGATCACTGAAACCGAAATCCCGGATTGGATGATCTCGGATGGCGTGACCGGCTACTTCAAGACCGTGATCCTTTCCTCCAAGGTCAGGATCCGCAAACCCGACCCAGCGATTTACCTGCTGGCAGCCAGGGTGATGGGCGTGGATCCCGCAAAATGCGCCTACCTGGGCGACAACCCGATCAGGGATGTTGAAGGAACCCGCGCGGCAGGCTTTGGCATGATGATCCTGTTTGAGGAACCCGCCACCTTGGCCAAAGAACCGCAATCGGGCGATCTTAAGCCCGATTACGCCATCAAAGAAACCAGGCAGCTCCTTGATATCTTTCCTGCAAGAGAATAGATCGTTTTCATATTTGAAAGGCTGATGCATGATCCAGGAAATTGAAGCGGTTTTTCTCGACCTCGGCAACACGCTGCGGATATTAACGAAGAATGAGGAACACCAGTCCAGGGCGAAGCAGAGAATTGTCGAACTGGTTGGAACAGAGGAAGATCCAGGCAGTTTCTGCGAGAAGGTAGATCAACGCTATAAGGTTTATCGCAAGTGGGCGTTCGAGAACATGCGCGAGGCCCCCGAGTCCGAACTTTGGACGCGCTGGTTGGCCTACGACTTTCCCGCCGAACGCATCGGACCGCTTGGCACTGAGCTGACCTACCAATACCGCCAGTCGATGGGGCTGAGGGTGGTTGTGGAGCACGGCAAGGAAGTGGTGCAAACTCTCTTTGACCGCGGCTATACACTCGGCATTATCAGCAACCTGATCACCTCCAAAGAGATCCCTGAGTGGATGGAAGCGGATGGCTTTACCCCCTACTTCAAATCTATTGCTCTCTCTTCTGTGCTTGGCATACGCAAACCAGACCCAGCAATTTATCACATTGCCGCCCAAGACGCGGGTGTGGATCCATCGCGCTGCGCCTATATTGGCGATAATCTCAAACGCGATGTCACCGGAACCCGTGCAGCCGGCTTCGGAATGACGATCATCCTGATCAGCCCGGAAGAATTAGCCGAGGCAACCATCACGGACGAAAACCGGCCTGACTTGGTCATCCATCAGTTTACCGATCTGCTTGACATCTTTCCATCATGTCCGAATGTGGTTCTTGATGAGAGATTTCAGGCGCCCAATTAGGAAATTTTCCTGGAGGAATGGGCGATGAATACGAATGAAGAAAAACACGGCGGCATGTTCTTGGCCCAGGCTGTAAAAGCAGCTTACTCCCGCGGACAAACGGATTATTCCATGGAGCCGCTGGTGCGGCTCGGCTCAGATGGAAAGCCTCTCGGATTGGTGCAGGATGGTGACGCAGTCATCTTCTGCTGCCGCCGGGGTGAGCGTGAAATCGAACTTACTGAAGCATTCACTGAAGCTGAGTTTCCCCATTTTAAACGCAAGCGGCTCAACGACCTTGATTTCGTGATCCTGACCTTGTACCACGACAAATTCAAAGACCTGCCG
>CAYUGV010000134.1:0-3858 GCA_964444335.1 uncultured Anaerolineaceae bacterium
AAAGCGCGACCAGCCAACTTTGGGGCATCAACGACCTGACCAGTATTGGGGTCTATCCGGGCTATCCAATGGCTGAAGGGCCCATGATGCAACAGATTACCGAGGATGACATCAAGAAACTGACCCCGGATGCAGTTGAGAGTTTCAAAGCCATTCCGGGTGTTACCCAGGTTGTGGTGAAGCAATATGTGCAGGGAGGCATGGAGATCTCCCTCGACAAACTTTCAGCCTGGGGTAATGCGATCGGTGTCAACCTGACGGACTTAAAGGACATCGGTCTCGAAGCCAGCCAGGGAGTGACCACCATCAGTAAGGGCAAGGTGGTGGTGGGTTCTGCCTTCAATAATAACTTTTATGATCCAAACCCCCGCCCAAATTCGGAACCCTTCACGCCGCCCGATCTGATGGGTCAAAAACTAAAAATAAAACTTACTCGTTGGAGTGAGGATGGCACTACCACCACCAAGTCCTATGTACTCGAGGTTGTGGGGGTTTTGGCGGAAACCCGCGGGGAGTCGGACTACAACATGTATATGGTGTTGGAAGAGGTCACGCAGTGGAATGAGTGGTTTGCTGGTAAGCGCATCGACTACAAGAAAGACGGTTATAACGCGGTCACTGTTAAAGTGGAGAGTCCAAAAATTGTAGTGGATATTACGAACCAAATCACGGACATGGGTTACCAGGCATATACGCCGCAATCCACATTGGAAGGCATCAACAGCTACTTCTCAACCATGCAGTTGGTCTTTGGCGGGATCGGCGCCATTGCTCTGCTGGTGGCTGCCATCGGTATCGCGAACACCATGACCATGGCAATCCTGGAGCGTACCCGCGAAATAGGGATCATGAAAGCGGTAGGCGCCACCAATAACAACATCCTCACCATTTTTCTCGGAGAAGCTGCGGGGATTGGTTTTTTGGGTGGCATTGGAGGTGTGTTGGTCGGCTGGGCGATTTGCGCAGTGATCAATGCCTTGGGCGGTTCCATGCTGGCAACCGGCGGCGGAATGGGCACCCAACTGGCTGCATCCATTCCCTTTTGGCTGCCCGTATTCAGCATTGCCTTCGCGACCCTGATCGGTCTGATCTCCGGGCTTTATCCTGCTCTGAACGCCGCCACCCTCATCCCGGTTGACGCGCTGAAATACGAGTAAGCAAACGCAAACTCAAACCCCTGTCGATGGTTACCGGCAGGGGTTTCTTGTTCCCCAAATCCAGCACAGCATGTCTATACGTTGATGAAAACGGGTTTATCTCGTAGGTATAATCTGTTTAAGAAACGTCAGGAGTTAATATGCTGTTTGTCGAGAACGAACCCAACAAAGACCCCCGGATAAACCTCGCCATTGAAGA
Organism: uncultured Anaerolineaceae bacterium; assembly: GCA_964444335.1. Classification (GTDB taxonomy): domain Bacteria; phylum Chloroflexota; class Anaerolineae; order Anaerolineales; family Anaerolineaceae; genus Mesolinea. Next base: position 1,357 of record CAYUGV010000134.1, read on the forward strand.
ATATCTGATCAAAAGTGTTGCCCCAAAGGAAGAAATTCTGATGTTCTACATCAACAAACCTTCCATCATCGTCGGGCGGAACCAGAATACGATCCAGGAGATCAACGTCGATTACGTCCAGGAGCATGATATCATCGTCGTCCGCCGGCTTTCGGGCGGGGGCGCGGTCTATCACGACCTTGGCAACCTCAATTTTTCCTTTATTGCGCCCAATTCTCCTGGAAACTTCCATAATTTCCGTAAATTCACCCAACCAGTGATCAAAGTACTGATGAAAATGGGCGTGCCGGCGGAACTTTCAGGTCGCAACGACATCCTTGCCGATGGCAAGAAGATCTCAGGGAATGCCCAATATGTTTCCGGTCCTCGCATGGTCAGCCACGGCACGCTGCTGTGGAATACCGACCTCTCTGTGGTTGGGGATGCCTTGCGCGTAAAACAGGCCAAGATTGAGTCTAAGGGCATTAAATCAGTGCGTTCACGCGTAGCGAACATCACCGAATACCTCCCCGAAAACCCTCCCGACATCATGACCTTCCGCCAGATGATCATCGATGGCGTGCACAACGAGAACCCTCTCGAGGAATATGTCCTGACCGATACCGATTGGGAGAATATTCACCAGCTTTCAAAAGAACGCTATCAAACCTGGGAATGGAATTTCGGCAAATCACCCGCTTTCGACATCCAACGTGAGATCCGCTATGGCGGTGGTTGTGTTGAAGCCTGGCTGGATGTCAGCCGTGGTGGGATCATCAACCAGGTCAAGTTCTACGGAGATTTCTTTGGGCAGCGCGACGTCGCCGAGCTGGAAGCAGCCCTGGCAGGCTGCCGCTATGAACCCGCTGCTCTCCAGGAGCGGCTCAATGATCTGAATATCAACGATTATTTTATCAACCTGACCACCGCGGGACTGCTGGATTTGCTTTACTAAAGTTGCCTCTAAAACATGATCAACGATTAAGGAGATTTTCTATGACCGATCAGCCTGACTGGAAAGATTACTCACCAACCGGCAGCCAACCTGCTCAACCGCAATCTCACCCCCTGGACGCCAAACGTGGAGAAGGTCCGGATTGTGTTTCGCAGGATTACCCCGATCCACTCGTGAGCGATTGCGATGACCTTTTGCGTAAAGATGTCAGCGAAGAGCTGGAGAGGAAACGTGCCGGTCTGGATCCTAAACCCGAACCCGATTGGACCGAGAAAGCCAAGAAAGAAATTGTGGGCGGTCTTGAGCAGATCCGCGATGCCCTCAAAGACGCTTACCGCGACGGTAAGAATGACCCCAAAGTCAAGCAGTTTGGCGAGGATGTCAAGGAAACCTTCCACTCCCTCGGGGACGAGATCAGCAAATTGTTTGATTAGGTCAGCGAATAAGGCGAGCATTGAAGCCGCCTCATTCTTCGACTGGCTTAAAGGGGGAACGTAATTTTTCTGCTGCCGCTCGTTTGGTGTCTTCAGGGCGCTTATCATAACGGCGTGTCGTGTCTGCGCTGGCGTGCCCGGCGATGGCAGAGACCGTCAGCACGTCAATGTCTGCTTCCAACATATCTGTAATGGTAGTTCTGCGCAGGTCGTGTGGGCTAAATGATGCCACGCCAGCTTCCTTCTGTCGGGTTTTCAGGATGTAATACACCGCCTGTGCGGATAAGCGTTTCAGGCTGACCTTGCCCGCTTTGCCAATTCGCGTGAAGAGCGGTCCGAGCTGCCGCCCCCGGATGTGCAGCCAGGCTTCTATGGCAGGCAGGGCATCCTGGGAGAGATAGACAAAGCGCTGTTTGCTGCCTTTGCCAAGGATGCGAATCTTCTGGTTTTCGAGGTCCAGATCAGCCAGGTTGAGGTCCACAGTCTCCTGGCGGCGTAAACCGCAGGCGTACATGAGGGTGATGATGGCCGTATCCCGGACCCCGAGGTGGGGATTAGCCTGGTCAGACTGGCAGGCGCTTACGAGCTGCTCCAACTCTTGCATTGCCAGCGATCGCCCGCGGGGCAGCGACTCCACCCGCAAAGATCGCACACCGGCAGCCCGGTAGTAATCGTTGTAGTCGGTGTAGAGACCCAGCCGGAATGCCTCTTCCAACACACGGCGCAGGGCGACCAAGTGTTTGTTCACCGTTGCCTTGGCGTAGCCGATATCCATCATGTGCGCGCTCAGACCGCTGGTATTTTCGTAGCGCAGCAGATGCCAGGGGAAGGTTAGCGCGTCAGAACTCTTCCCGTCCGAAAAGATGTAGGCAAGATTATTGAGCGCGGTTGCCTGCGTCCGTTTTCCAGCCGGGCTGAGCGAGTTCAGGTATGCCTGGGCAGGGGAGGGGAGGGCGGTATCTGGCTTTACTTGCTCTTCGGACAAGGTCGGCAAGGATCGTTTTTGTTTCCTGGTCATGGATATCCTTTTGAGAATATAATTCTCGTAAGTTATTATATCAAAAACCCGTTATCGCGACCGAAGCGCCTTTGCCCGCGGAGCAGGGTATAGCGATCTGCAGTTTTTGGTGTTGT
>CAYUGV010000135.1:0-3818 GCA_964444335.1 uncultured Anaerolineaceae bacterium
TTGCGCACAGTGCCCTCAGGTGGCGCACGGCACCCCTTTGAGACTTACCTGATTGTGCAGCACGTGGATGGTCTGCACCCAGGCGCCTACCATTACCTGCCCATGGGGCACCAGCTGGAATTCCTGCGCCCAGTTGAAAACCTCCCATCCGTGATTACTGAAAGCCTCGAAGGCCAAAGTTGGGCCGCCAAGGCCAGCGTAATCTTTTATTGGAGCTTCGTTGCCTATCGCTGTGAGTGGCGCTACGGCATTTGGGCGCACCGACCTGCCCTGACCGATGCAGGGCACGTGGGTCAGAACCTCTACCTCGCCTGCACTGCGCTTGGGATTGGCACTTGCGCCATCGCTGCTTATGACCAGGCAGTCTGTGATTCCCTGTTTGGTCTTGATGGTGAGGAAGAATTTACTGTTTATGCCGCCCCGGTTGGCACCATATCCGCAGTAGATCAGAAAGCCGAAAAAGCCTTTTACCAGTTCGTGGAAGATGAAGGTTTATAGGGCAATCTGTTCAACTTGTACACCCGGATATTCCCATCAAGCGCGTGGTTTTGGTACGATTGAGGGCAATTATGACAGTATCACCAAGCAGGAGTATCGGACGCAATTATGCGCCCCTCGGGTACAATTCGGTAACCCGGTAAACAAAGAGGTTGTCAATGATCAGACGTGACAAAATCAACTATTATCTCGACCTTGCTGAAACAGTCAGCCAGCGCGGCACCTGCTTGCGAAAGCAATACGGCGCGGTGATCGTCAAGAACGACGAGGTCGTTTCGACGGGTTATGTTGGCGCGCCGCGAGGAAGAGCCAACTGTATTGACCTGGGATACTGCATCCGCGAACAATTGCAGGTTCCGCGGGGAGAGCGTTACGAGCTCTGCCGCAGCGTGCATGCGGAAGCCAACGCCATCATCAGCGCCTCGCGCGAACGGATGCTTAATAGCTCGCTCTATCTTTCTGGGATCGACCTGAAAGATAGCAACAATTACGTTAAGAACGCCAATCCCTGCTCGATGTGCAAGCGCATGATCATCAATGCCGGGATTGAGCAGGTGTTTATCCGGGACGACAAAGACCACTTTCGCCGCATCGCCGTACAGGAATGGATCGACAACGACGAATCGCTGAACGGCGCGATGGGCTATTAATTTTGAGAGGATTGAATAAATGAAGATAAGAGAAGTAACTCGTGTGGTGCAGGGCAAGCCGGCAGTGGATGGCGCTGGAGTTCGCCTGAACCGGGTTTTGGGGGGCAGTACCATCGAGGATTTTGACCCCTTCCTGATGTTGGATTCCTTTGACTCGCGCAACCCCGACGATTATATCCGGGGTTTTCCGACGCATCCGCATCGCGGGATTGAGACCATCACCTACCTGGTTGAGGGCGAGATTGCTCATGAGGATAGTCTGGGCAACAAGGGTCTGATCACATCAGGCGCCTGCCAGTGGATGACGGCTGGTAGCGGCATCCTGCACCAGGAAATGCCCCAGGAAGCGGAACGCTTGCTCGGGCTGCAGCTCTGGCTGAACCTGCCCGCTGCTGAGAAAATGACTAATCCGAAGTACTTCGACATCGAGCCGCAGGATATCGGCCTGGTGGAAGAAAACGGCGGATTCGTAAAGGTCATCTCCGGTGAATATAAGGGCATCAAGGGCGTGACGCCTCACCACATCCAGGCGACATTGCTGGACGTGAAGCTTGATGAGGGTCAGAGCATCGAGATCCCCGTGAAAGAAGACGAGACCGTTTTTGTGTTCCTGATCGAAGGCGCCGGCATGCTGAGTGGTGAGATCTTTGAAGAAAAAACAGCCTTGCTACTGGGCGAGGGCGAGTTGGTGGAAGTGTTCGCCTTGCCGGGAGAGATCGTGCGCTTCATCCTGGCTTCAGCCCCGCCGCTGCATGAGCCGGTTGCCTGGGGCGGACCGATCGTCATGAACACCCGCGAAGAACTGCAGCATGCTTTTGACGAACTCAGGGCTGGAACATTTATCAAGTAAGAAGGAGCAACCATGAAACAATTTGACGTTGTGGTTTTAGGGGCAGGCCCTGGCGGTTATGTCGCGGCGATCAAAGCCGCTCAACTCGGGAAAAAAGTAGGCATTATCGAGCGCGAGTATCTTGGCGGAGTGTGCCTGAACGTTGGCTGCATCCCCTCCAAGGCGCTGCTGAGGAATGCTGAACTGGCGCATCTTCTGCGCACCGAAGCCAAGGAATTTGGCTTCAGCTTCGAGAACCTCCAGCTTGATTATTCAGCGGCGTATAAGCGCAGCCGGCAGGTAAGCCAGCGCCTGACCAAGGGCGTCAGCTTCCTGATGAAAAAGAACAACATCGAGGTCATCCTTGGCGAGGGAAAGCTGACCGCTCCGGGCAAACTCGTGGTGGCGCTCAGCGATGGCGGCGAAGAAGAAGTACACGCGCAGGACGTTATCCTGGCAACTGGCGCGCATGCCACCGTCATCCCCGGCATGGAACCTGATGGCACCAAAATCTGGGATTACAAGCACGCGATCTTGGCCGAGAGCCTGCCCAAATCCGCTGTGATCATTGGCGGTGGGGCGATCGGGATTGAGTTCGCGACCGTTTGGAGTGGTTACGGTGTGGAGGTGAGCGTGGTGGAAATGCTCCCGCACATCCTGCCGAATGAAGATGAAGAAGCCGCGGCTGAGCTCGCCAAAGCCCTGAAAAAGCGTGGGGTTAAAACCTATGCCGGCACAAAGGTAAAAAGCGTTAAGGCAACAGATGATGGCACCAATGTGCTGATTGAGACCGAAAAGGGCGAAGAGACCCTCGAAGCTGAGGTAACGCTTGTGGCAGTGGGTTTCAAGCCCAACTCTAAGGGCATTGGCTTGGAAGAGGCCGGCGTCGAGACCGATAAGCGCGGATTCGTGGTGGTGGATGATCGAATGCAAACCAATGTGCCCGGGATTTGGGCGATTGGGGACGTAACTGGAAAGCTCCTCCTTGCCCACACTGCCTCAGCGATGGGCATCATCTGTGCTGAGAATATCGCCGGGAAAGAACCCCGAACCCTGGATTATCGCATGATCCCCCGGGCAGTTTATTCCTCGCCGCAGGTGGCATCCTTCGGCTACACCGAGGCGCAAGCGAAAGAGGCAGGTTTTGCCGTAAAGGTCGGCAAGGTCAACTTCCAATCGAATGGCAAGGCGCTGGGCTTGGGAGAATACCAGGGCTGGGTGAAAGTCGTTACCGATGAAAAGTACGGCGAGATTTTGGGAGCCACGATCGTGGGTCCTGAAGCTTCCGAACTGCTGCCCGAGCTGGTTCTGGCCCAGGCAAATGAACTGACGGTCGAGGAAATTGCCCATTCCGTGCACGCTCATCCCACGCTGGCAGAAGCGTTGATGGAAGCCGCCGAAGCCGCGCTTGGTGGCGCGATCCATAGTTAGGAAATAATAATGAAACTGGAGACGGGATGAGGCTTCTTACCTCATCCCCTTTTTACCATAGCGACGGGTCACCACGGGGGTGACCCCTACATTTTAGGTTTGAACAAGAGATAGCTCTCGTAGGGGCAGACCCTTGGGCACCACCCTGTAAGGGCTGTGTCTGCCTTAAGATTGTAAACAATCACCCTAGATAACGTGTAAACAATCTCCTTAGATAACGTGTAAACATTCACCCTGAATAATGTATTAACAATCATGCTTGTCTGAACGGCATTTGGATGTGAATGTAATCCAATTTCCGAACCGTCCGGTAAGAATGCTTCGCCCCTACCGCTAATCTCCACAATTGTGATGGGAAATGGAATTACAGACTCGAAATAACGCCTTCCAATTGCTCTGACCTCAGATCA
>CAYUGV010000136.1:0-3811 GCA_964444335.1 uncultured Anaerolineaceae bacterium
TTTCAAAGCAACAGAGGGAAATTAGGCGAGTATCATCGCGCCCATTGCTGGGATAACCAGGTCAGCGATTTGCTGCAGCTCGATGCTGACGTGAACATCGCTGAGTTGGTCTTGCAGTTCCGTCCCATTTTCGAAAGCATTTCCGGTGGAAAGGTTGAGTTTGACTGCCGCGTTGGAGTTGTTCAAAACAACCAGCACAGTGTCCAGTTCATCCCGTCGCAAATAGGCCAGTACGCCGTCCCTGGCATAAATGGGCTCGTAGGAGCCGGTGCGTAAGGCAGGAATGGCATGGCGAACGGTGATGGTTTCTTTGATGGCGTTGCGCAGGTCAACATTCCAATCCTCCTGACGCCAGGTGAATCCCTTGCGGCAGAGTGGATCCCGACCGCCATCGAGTCCGATTTCATCCCCATAATAAATGCAGGGCGCGCCAGGGTAGGTGAGCACGAAGGTGTAGGCAAGCTTCAGTTTATCGACATTGCCGTTCATCAAGCTAAGGAAGCGGGGCATGTCGTGGCTGTCGAGCAGGTTAAGCTGCGCGTATGCGAATTCTTCCGGGTAAATCTTGAGTAACTCGCTTGTGCGATGCGCAAAAGTCTCTACGCTCATCGCTTGAGGTAGTGGAAGACCCATCATACCTTCAGCAAGTTTTTGGTCAAAAGAATCACCACCGAAAAAGCCAACAGCGGCATGGGTTAACTGGTAATTCATCACGGCGTCAAACTTTTTGCCGGAATTGAGCCAATCCTGGGCTTCAGTTGGGACTTCACCAACGATATAGGCATCCGGATTTGCTGTTTTTACAACATCGCGGAACTCTTCCCAGAAACCATCCGAGGTGATCTCGAAAGGCACATCCAGGCGCCAGCCATCAATCCCCTGATCCACCCAATAACGCGCGATGTCCATGATGTATCGCCGAACAATCGGGTTTTCAGTGTTTAATTTGGGCAAGGCGGGATTGTTCCACCAGCAAGAATAATTGGGTTTTCCTTGATATGGATTCAGAGGATATCCATGAACAATAAACCAATCGATGTAGGGAGAATCTTTGCCGTCTTCGAGGATGTGGTTGAATGGGAAGAAGCCCCGGCTGGCATGGTTGAAAACGCCATCCAGAACGATGCGTATTCCACGCTTATGTGCCGCATCCAGGAGGGTCTTAAAAGCTTCATTTCCTCCGAGGAGGGGATCCACCAGGTAATAATCGTGCGTGTGATACCTGTGGTTGGAAGCCGATTGGAAGATCGGATTGAAATAGATCGCATTGATGCCAAGGTCTTCGAGGTAATCCAGCTTTTCGTAAACCCCCATCAGATCTCCACCTTTGTAACCGTGGATAGTGGGGGTGCTGTCCCATTTTTCGAAAAGCCCAGGTTTGTTCACGCGTGAACTCCAGGCGAACCGGTCGGGGAAGATCTGATAAAAGACGGCATTCTTAACCCAATCCGGGGTTCGGTTGTTATAGTCTGTCATGTTTCCTCAATAACGCAAAAAATATAGTTGATGCATTAACTATTATTATACTCGGGAGCAGGGAATTTAACCTAAGACTTTATGAAGGCATAACAACTTGTTAATCATTTCTTAGCAATAGTTGTTATTTTATACCAAACAGGGCTGAGTTTAATGGTGACTTACATCCCTCCTGATGCTGGGGGTTGCAAGCCAGGTGTTTTTGAATTATTCTTAAAACGGGAATGGTAAAGTCCCGGTGGGCTTCCTGGTCTTCAAAATCAGTGTCGGGTCGGTAAGAGCCGTCGTGGGTTCGACTCCCATCCATTCCCGTTTATTATGGAAAAAAACACGAGAAAAATCAGGTCCCTTTGGCTGCTCCTGCTGAGTTTACTCATCGTATTAAGCGCTTGCCAGCCCCTGACCCCCACTCCAGCGCTTCCTCCAACCCGCACTCCGACCCCGCTGCCCGCCACAGCAACGCCGATTCCAACCAGCAAACCTACGCTCGAGGTGGACCTGAACAAACTTCGGGGCAAGCAAGTGAAAGTAGCTTATCCCTGGGTCATGGATCAGAACAGGGTTAATCAGCTGATTGATGACTTCAATTTGGTCAATGCCTGGGGAATCCGGGCGGTTGCCGAGTCCTTCGGCAGTGATGATCTCATGGCTGAAGCGCTGCAGCAAGGCGATCTGGACGCAAACATCCTGATCGGAAAAACCTACGACCTGCTCGACCCACAAAACCAGATCGCACTAATGGATTTGAACAATTACATCAACGATCCCACTTGGGGGGCACTGGATGCCTATCGCGAGGATTCACCTTTCGCGGATTTCGCGCCAAAACCTGGAGAAAGCCTGCCACGTTATGCCTTACCCCTGGCATATGACTCAGGTCTAATCTATTACCGGACTGCCTGGGCAAAGGAACTTGGGTTGCCAGGTGTGCCGCTCAGTTGGGATGATTTTGCCAGCCAGATGAAAAATGGTTTACGCGCCAACCTGGATGATGATCAATATCTCAATAATGGCACCGGAGGATTACTGCTTTCAAAGTCAGTTCTTTCAGCCCAGAGCTGGTATGCTGCCTTTGGTGGTACATACACGCTTCAAGACCAGGTGTTACAAATGCAGGAAAGCGCGCTTGACGCTTCTTTCAGAACATTAAAACAGGCGTTTGTCGATGACGTCTCATGGGTAGGGCTGGAACCCACGCCTTATCAGTACTTCACGGATAATTACGCCCTGGCTTTTGAAGGTACGCTGAGCGAGCTTAATCAACAGGCGGAATACCTGCCGGAAAAGAACACCAGCCTAAATTGGGAAACGATCCCATATCCGACAACAGATGGAAAAGGCTCGATCGCGATGGAATCGATCGGCGTGGCGATCAACTCTTCCGATCCGGAAACGGTTTTAGCTGCCTGGTTCTTTGTCCGCTGGCTGCTGCAGCCTGCCCAGCAACAACGGTTGGTTGAACTGCACGGTTTATGGCCTGCCACCGGGCACCCTGCTGAAGTTGCGTCGGATTATGCAGCTTTTCATCCTGCCTGGGCATCAGCTCTGAAAGAGGGCGTCCACCTCACGCTTGCGCCCGAGGAAGCTTCGTGGGGAATTAATCGGTACGTTTTGCAGGATGCGTATCTGCGGGTTTACGGCCTTGAACCGGAGTATTTCGCCAGCATCATCGACGTGCTCAAGCAGACTTTGGCTCAGTATCCCGCGAGGAAACCTTGAGCGACATGCCTGTCATTAAGATTTATTCCGATGGCGCCTGCTGGGGTAATCCTGGACCTGGCGGATGGGCGGCGATTCTGATCTCTCGAGGACACCACAAAGAGATCAGCGGCGCGGAACGGCAAACAACCAACAACCGCATGGAGATCACCGCAGCTCTCGAGGGACTGAAGATGCTTAAACAGCCATCTATTGTCCATTTTTTCACGGATTCAAGTTACTTAGTCAATGCTGCTACCAGTTGGCTGCCGGGTTGGAAAGCCCGCGGTTGGAAACGCAAAGATGGTGTCTTGCTAAATGCGGATTTGTGGCAGGAGCTTGACCGCGAACTAGCCAAACACAAGGTTGACTGGACCTGGGTGAAAGGCCATGCAGGCAATCATCACAATGAACGGGCTGATCAGCTGGCTACTGAAGCAATCCGCAGGCTTGATCTTGATCAGGCGGCAGGATAACCGATTTCAGCCAGCGCGGCTCTGAGTTGTAAGTCAGTAGCTGGTGCGTCAAATTCGACCGTGACGGTCTTGCTCGCGAGGTCTACATCTACCTTTTTGACGCCATCCAGTGGCTGGAGAGCTTTCTGAACATGCATAACACAGTGGTTGCAGCTGATATT
>CAYUGV010000137.1:0-3788 GCA_964444335.1 uncultured Anaerolineaceae bacterium
CCATCCGCTCCACTAATTCATCGAATGGGCATCAACGACAAAATCGATATTGATGAAAAAACCTAAAACCCACCGAAACCGGTCAGGACGTCCACCTGCGTGCCTGTTTCCTCTGTATGGTAATACTCGTCGAACGGCACGATGGGATTGCACCATCGGTAGATCCACTTGGCGTCTTCCGCCCTCATGTTGATGCAGCCGTTGCTCATCACGTTGCCCCAGTTGGCGTGCCAGAAAGCGCCATGGAAAGCAACCCCAAACAGGGTAATGTAGCTAACCCATGGAACACCCGGCAAATCGTACACATTCGGGTTCGCAGGCTCATTCACCATGCGCCGGCAAGGACGCTTGCGGTTGGTCATCCAGCGCCCTACCGGCGTTGATCCATCCTTCACGCCTGTGGAACAGAGCGTCTGGAACACCTGTCGATCATACTCAAAGGCGCGGATTTCCTGCTTGTAAAGGTCCAGCTCAATGCGTTTGGCGTCCGGCGCAACATCGGTGCTGAGTGGGGTTATTTCCTCAGGTTTGGTCAGATGCACTGTTCTCGCCGGAACGTAATAGGACATCCCATTCAGATCATCCCATAGTTCATACCAGGGTCTTCCAAACTCATCATATTCCAGCTTGAGCACCCAGAAGTTGTTTTCATAATAAAAGGTCCGGTGAATATTGCGCACATTAGGCTTGAGATACACCGGCACTTTTGGCACAGTTATCTCGCCGAGGGTGCCACCTTCAGGAAGTGGTTCTCTGGGTACAGGATTCATGCGATCAAACACTGGCTGTACCCAGGCAGCTTCGATGTACTCTGTATCACTGATCTGATACCAGCCGACTTTTTTCTTATAGATGTTTTCAACATAAATCAGTTTGGGCAGCGGGATGATGTCGTCATACTTGAAGAAACCGCTGTTTTTCGAGAGCGCATAGGGCTCTTCGTGGATCAGCAATTTATAGCGAAGGATGCGGGCAAGCGGCGGATCGAGATCGATCAGGGCTGCGGATGCATCCGAAATCGGCGCGGGCAGGAGCATGCTTAAGGCGCCTAGACCCATAGTTTTCAAGAAACTTCTACGTGTTAGTCTGATATTTTCCATTAGGTTAATAGTGAATGTGAACTGGTATCCCCACAAAAGCCCAGTCGAATAGCCAGCCTGCCTCGCTGGTTTCCATGTTGACACAACCATGGCTCATGGGATACCCAAAATTGGAGTGCCAATAGGTGCCATGGATGCCGTAACCGCGGTAAAAGTACATGACGTATGGCACGTCGGGCAGGTAATAACCCGGACCGGCCATATCATCATAAAGCAATTTGACCCAGACATAATAAGTGCCAGTGACCGTGGGCGTATCAGGCAAACCGGTGGAAACCAAGAAAGAACCGACCAAGGTATCACCCTCAAACGCGTAGAGCATTTGCTGGCTGAGGTTTACATCAATCCACTTGTCGCCCAGGGGCTCAGACACACCCGGATTGTAGTATGGGTCGGGTTCTTCCGGCTCATAAACGTAAGGAGTGACCTCCACCGTGGGTATTGGCGTTTCAGTCGGCGTGGCCGTCGCGGTGGGGGTGGCGGTGGGCGTAGGCGTGTTGGTGGGGGTCGGCGTCGGTGTCGGGGTTGGCGTGTTGGTTGGGGTCGGCGTGTTCGTTGGCGTCAGGCTCGGCTTGAGCGGCACCGCGTCCGTTTCAACCAACTGGAACTGAGCCCCAGCAACAGGTTGCGACCGAATGATCCCAACCGAATACAAACCAAGCAGCACAACAGCGATCAGCAACGCGCTAAAAGCCCATCCCCATGCCAGCTTGCGCCTTGGTTTTGCTTTGGGAGCCGCTTTCGGGACCTCAGCCGCAACAGCAGGCGCTTGCTCGGCAGGAATGGGTTCCTTTTGCCAGCCAACCGCGGAGCTCTGCCTCAACTGTGCGCTTGCCCAAAGCATGCCTTCACGCGCGGTTTGGTTTTGGGGGTCCAGGTCAAGCACTTTCCTCAGCCAAAGAACGCTCTCATGCGGCTCAGAAAGCCCCGCCATGAGCAGCATTGCCGCAATGTTTTCTGGATTGGCGTCCAAAACCTGCCCAGCCAGTTGACGGGCAAGCGCGGCATTACCATCCAAAACAGCCTGTTTGGCTTGGGCAATCAGCTCAGGGTTGTTTGTGCTCTGACCTTCCATCAGTTCCAAGATCCAGGCTTAGGGTTGCACTCCCGGATCTGACACTCCTTCATTATTCATGTAACATTTTATGCCAGCAACAATGCCATCAGCCAGTAGTTCGGGCTTTGAGGTCAGAATTTCCTGGTCCAAATTCAGGAACCCGACCTCGATGATCCCGGCAGTTGTGTTGGGATCTATCTCCGAAAAGGCATGATAACGGGTCATGTCATTCGTTACTGACTGGTAATGATACCTTAATCCGGTGATGTTGGCATACCGGTCTGCGACGCATTGCACAAGCCTGTTTGAGTTCTCGGATTTGGTTTCCGAGAGTGCGGCAGCCACCTTGAAACCGGTAGCTGAGTCGTTGATGTAATCACAAGAGTCAGCATGGATCGAGATCAATAACCCAGCCTGGTAATCCTTCAGGCGGGAATCAAATTCATCCAGGAGCTCCACATCGTACCCCATGTCAATCAATTTCATTTGCATAAAGGTGGCAACGTTGCTGTTCACCTCGAGCTCGGTCAGCCCGTTACTGCAAACTGCGCCAGAATCGCTGCCCCTGTGACCAACCACTATTCCGATTTTTTTGGCCGGGAAACCGCTCGGCAACACGGCTGTTTCTGCTTCGGGGGTGAGCACCTCTACCTGGCTGGGATTGGCGGCCTGCGCCAGGCGGTTTTGCAGATTTCCGGGCATTAGGCTTCCCGGCATCCACAGAGAAAACAAGGTGGCAGTGACAACCCCAACCCCAATTACAGAGGATATAACCTGCATAAAGAGTTTTGCGATGCCCTGCCCTGTGTAGCTGTGAACTAAACCTTCGGGAATTGCTTCGCGCCGTGAAGTCTGCCCGCGGTAGCGCGATTCGGACTGCCTGGCTTCCTGTTGCGTTCCTGCATAGTTTCTTTCTTCGACCATCGCGTCGTCGGAATCAATGCTGGCTTCGCGGCGAACCCGCTCGGGTTCCGATTCGGACTCGGGACCGTCGAAGGAAAAACGCGACTTCCGCGGTTGTGGATCATCGTCTATTTGGTGCATTTCTTTGGACATACCGGCTCACCCTGTTCCCTTCGCGCAAAAATGTGCGGGAAGCTCAATTACTTTGTATAATGACAGTAAGCCTGATTCAGGCTTGAAAGGAATGGTGCAAATCCTATGCCAGCGCAACTTACCCCTGATGAACGCACTACTCTACTGAAAATCGCCCGCCAATCCCTGATCGATGCTGTCAACGGGCGTCCATTCACCCCCTTACCTGAGCATCTTTCGCCCGCCCTGCTGGAAATTGGGGCAAGTTTTGTGACCCTGACCGTGCACGGTCAACTGCGAGGCTGCATCGGCACCCTTGAGGCGTATCAGCCGCTTGCCAAGGACGTACGCCAGCGGGCTGCCCAGGCTGCCACGCAGGATTACCGCTTCCCTGAGGTGCGGCCAAGCGAGGTGGAACTGATCCACATCGAGATCTCCCGCCTGACCAAACCTGCGCCCCTGACCTACTCTAATCCGGCTGAGCTGCCCAAGGTGCTTCGCCCGCATGTGGATGGCGTTGTGCTCTCGGACGGAATGCACCAGGCGACATTTCTACCCCAGGTTTGGGACCAACTGCCAGAGCCAGACCAGTTCCT
>CAYUGV010000138.1:0-3777 GCA_964444335.1 uncultured Anaerolineaceae bacterium
TACCAGCTGGACTGCCGCGCTGATGATGGAATGTGCCCGGGAGGCCGGCATCCCAGATGGCGTGCTCAATCTGGTGACCGGCCCGGGCTCCACCGTTGGCAACGCGCTCACGGAAAACCCCGACGTTGCCGGAGTGACTTTCACCGGTTCTCTGGAAGTCGGTATGGATATCTACCGCAAATTTGCGAATCGCAAGTACGTTCACCCCGTGATTCTCGAAATGGGCGGTAAGAACCCCACCATCGTCTCGAAGAACGCCGATCTCGACCTGGCTGCCATCGGGGTGATGCGGTCGGCTTTTGGTCTGCAGGGGCAGAAGTGCTCTGCTTGTTCCCGCGTATATGTCGAAGAAGCTGTCTACGATGAATTTGTCGACAAGCTCCTCGCTAACACGCAATCAATCAAGATCGGCGATCCCACCTTGCGGGAAAACTGGTTTGGTCCGGTTATCAACCGCAAAGCCTATGATGATTACGAAAGCTACATCCAGGAATTGGCTGCAGAAGGTACCATCCGCACAGGCGGCAGGAAGTTGACCGAAGCTGAATTCGCGGACGGATACTTCTGCGCTCCTACAGTTGTGACCGATGTTCCTCTCGATCATCGTCTCTGGAAGCACGAGATGTTCCTCCCCATTACCATGGTCGCGCCTGTAAAGGACCTCAAGCAAGCCATGCAGTTGGCTAACGATGTCGACTACGGTTTGACTGCCGGTTTTGTTGGTAACCCGGACGAGGCCGAATGGTTTTACGACCATATCCAGGCCGGTACCACCTACTCCAACCGTCCGCAGGGCACCACCACAGGCGCCTGGCCTGGCTTCCAGCCCTTTGGAGGCTGGAAAGCCTCTGGTTCAACTGGGAAAAACGGTGGGGGCTACTACTACCTGCCGCTCTACATGCATGAACAGTCGCGCACCAGGGTCTCAAAGGGTTAAACGAACCCAATTTCGGCGATAAAGCAAAGTAAAATAGAACCAGGCGCAAAGCCTGGTTCTAATACGTCCAGGCATGCGGGTAAATGATGTTCAGGAATTTGAGAAAACTTCTGGCAATTTCAGCAGGAATTGCGCTGGTCTGGCTGATCAGGGCCTTTATTACCGTGGATACGGTATCACCGCTAGTTCTGATCGTGATCCTGGGGTTGTTGCTGGCAGTTCTGCTGATTCGGAAAATCTCGCGCCAACCTCGACGTGAAGTCGAACTGCCGCCATCGCAGCGAAAGCGAGCCCAGCAGCACAAATCCTGGATTTCAAGAATTGATCGAGACTGAGAACGAAAGCAGCAAAAAAGACATGGATGCCAAACCAAAGATTGAAATATTAAGCACTATCTCACTTACTGAAGAACAAATCAAACAAATCCAAAGCCTGGACGAACGAGTCAAACTGGACGTCTACAAATCTAAAGATGCCAGCAAGCTTTCTGAAGAAATCTGGCGCAAGACAGAAGTGCTGCTCACTTCTGGCGCATATTTGCCTCCGGTAGAAAAGGTACCCAACCTGCGCTGGATCCAAAGCAGCTGGGCTGGTGTGGAGACGCTCATCGACAATCCCCTGTTACAGGAAAAGAACATCTCTATTACCAACGCGAGCGGTGCCGCTATCAGCCAAATGGGTGAATACGTCATAATGATGCTGTTGATGCTCGGTCACAAAATGCCGCAGATGATCCGGGCGCAAAGCGAAAAGCGCTGGGTTGAAGATAAGCACATCAGCCTCATGCCCAAAGAATTGCGCGGCAGCACGGTCGGAATTGTTGGCTATGGCTCGATCGGGCGCGAAATTGCCCGCCTGCTTTACGCTTATGGCGCCACCGTTTTGGCCAGCAAGCGTGACGCGATGCACCCCGAAGATAGCGGCTATACGCCAGAAGGACTGGGTGATCCGCATGGCAATTACTTCCACCGGCTGTATCCCAACGAGGCTCTACAGGGCATGATCAAGGACTGTGATTTTGTTGTGCTCACCCTCCCACACACCAGGGAAACTGAGTGCCTCTTTACCAAAGATATTTTCGACGCCATGAAACCCGGAGCTTACTTCGTGAACGTCTCTCGTGGTCAGCTGGTGGACGAAGACGCCCTGATCGAAGCCCTCAATTCGGGTCAGCTTGGCGGAGCCGCACTCGACGTGTTTAGCAAAGAACCGCTGCCACCTGAAAGTCCACTCTGGACGCAGCCGAACCTGATCATCACCCCGCATATTTCTGCCTATTCAGTGAAAATGATGGACCAGGTAGTTGCATTATTCATAGAAAATCTCAAACGCTATCTTAAAGGTCAGCCCCTCTACAACCTGGTCGACTTAGAACAGGGCTATTAGGCACTCATGGACTTGTTTGACCACTCGCTCGAGGAACAAATGCGCTCCCAGGCACCGCTGGCAGCTCGAATGCGCCCGCAGACACTTAACGACATCGTCGGACAAGATCATATCATTGGCGAGGGCACGCTGCTTCGGCGGGCGATCCAGGCAGACCGTCTTTTCAGCTCGATCATCCTCTATGGTCCTCCAGGCACGGGTAAAACGACCATTGCCCGTGTGATTGCCAACACCACTAATGCGCACTTCGTCTCTCTCAGCGCGGTATTGGCGGGCGTGGCTGACTTACGCAAGGTCATCCAGGAAGCCACCGATCGCCGTAAATACGACCGGGTTCGCACTATTTTGTTCATTGACGAAATCCATCGCTGGAACAAAGCCCAGCAAGACGCCCTGCTGCCACAAGTGGAAAGCGGTATGATCACGCTCATCGGCGCGACTACCCAAAACCCCTATTTTGACGTCATCAAGGCTTTGGTCAGCCGTTCGAGGATCTTTGAACTGAAGCCGCTTACCCGCGAGGATATCCTGACCCTTCTGCGTAGAGCGCTGCAGGATGAATTAAGCGGATATGGTATGCGTACCATCCAGGTCGACGAAGACGCGCTGCAGCACCTGGCCGACATTGCCGGCGGTGACGCCCGAAATGCCCTCAATGCCCTTGAACTGGCGGTCGAGACCACTCCCGCCGAGAAGGGTGTGATTCATATCACCCTCGCGATCGCCCAGGAGTCGATCCAAAAAAGGGCAGTGCTCTACGACAAAACCGATGATCAGCATTATGACACCATTTCCGCCTTTATTAAGTCAGTACGGGGAAGTGACCCGGATGCCGCTTTGTACTGGATGACGAAAATGCTTCTGGCGGGAGAAGACCCGCGCTTCATTCTCAGACGATTGATCGTCCTTGCCAGTGAGGATATCGGCATGGCTGACCCCAATGCCATCCTGGTCGCAAACGCTGCCGCGCAAAATTTTGAATACATTGGCATGCCCGAAGGTTGGTATCCGATTGCCCAGGCAGTCATCTATTTAGCCACCGCCCCAAAATCCAATTCGGTAGGCGCTTTTTGGGAAGTTCAGCAGGAGATCAACCAGAAAGGCGCCGGCAGAGTCCCGATTCACCTGATGGATGGCAACCGCGATGCCAGAGGCTTGGGGCACGGGCAAGGCTACCTTTACCCCCACTCCTTTGATGATCATTGGGTAGACCAGCAATATTTGCCTGATGAGCTGCTCGGGCGCGAGTTCTACCAACCCTCCGACCAGGGTTATGAAGGCAAGATCGCCGAACGACTCAGAAGCCTTCGCTCAAAGAAATCTCAAAAAGACGAGAATTTATAATTTACCACCGGTCTACCTTGATCTCGCCGGTCTTACTAATCCTCGAAGCGAAGCCGAGTGGGACCTGATTGGGCGCGTCGATCCTTTCGTGGGCGGAAAGAGATAAAACC
>CAYUGV010000139.1:0-3764 GCA_964444335.1 uncultured Anaerolineaceae bacterium
TACTGCATGCCACAATTGTAAACCCAACCACTACTGAGACAAGTGGCAAGTGGAGTGAGGGCAAACATCGCAATTATGACAAAGAGCGCGCTGGCAAAATGCCTCTGACAGCCTGCTGTGATGGGTCCAATTGCAATTTTCAACCGTTCATAAACTGCCTGCTCGAGTACAATTATTCAAGCTTCTGAGCGTTCAAGGCGATGCCGCCGCCCAGGGCAAAATAGAAATGGAGAACTCCACATGGAAAATGTTTATCCGTCTTCTCATCCATTAATTGCAACAAAACTGACCCTCCTGCGAGACGTCACCACCGAACCCAAAAAATTCCGCGAACTTGTGCGCGAGCTTGCGGCAATGTTGACGTATGAAGCCACCGCCGACCTGGCAGTCAGACCGGTGAGCGTGCAGACGCCTTTGATGGAAACCCAAGGCGTGAAATTGTTGGAACGGATCGGTCTGGTACCGATCTTACGGGCAGGGCTTGGCATGGTGGAAGGAGTATGGGGTCTGATGCCCGGCGCGGAAGTCTGGCACATTGGTTTGTACCGTGATGAGCGGACGCTCAAACCGGTGGCATATTACAACCGTCTGCCCATTTCACCTACCGTGGGTGTTTGCCTGATCCTGGACCCGATGTTGGCCACCGGCGGCTCCGCAGTTGCCGCGGTGGACATCCTCAAGCAATGGGGGGTGACGAAAATCAAATTTGTCGGCTTGATTGGAGCGCCGGAAGGCATCGCGCGGCTTCATACAGCGCATCCCGACGTCCCGATCCATCTCGCAGCAATCGATGAACGCCTGAATGAGCACGGCTACATCTTGCCTGGTCTCGGGGATGCTGGCGACAGGCAGTTTGGTACTTAGCAAACAAACTTTCTGGCAATTAACGCAGGAAATTTTTTTGGAAAAGGAGATGAATAGATGATTGGTGTAATTCTTTGTTCCCATGCAAGTTTTGCCCAGGGTCTGTATGATGCAGCCGAGATGATCACAGGTGAAACCGAGAAAATCGCGGTTTTGCCCTTTGTGGATGGTGACAACGTGGATGACCTGGTGGAAAAGATGCGCAGCGTGGCGGCAGGTTATCGTGAGCAAGGTCTCCCCTACGTTTACATGGTGGACTTGTGGGGTGCGTCACCTTTCAACGCTTCGTTGATGGCAGAAGGCGATAACGGCGCGGACATCGTGGCAGGCGTAAGCTTACCTTTCTTCCTCGAATTCCTCACCAGCCGGGATGATTTCAAGGGCGGTCCGACCGCGGAATTTCTGGATGGGATCATCGAAGAAACCGGTTTGGTCAAGCGCATCAACTTCAAGGAATTGAGCGGGTAGTATATCTGTCATAGCAAGCCAAGTGTGGCGATCTGAACGCCGACACTGTCATCCTGAGCAACGCGACTGCTTGCGTCCCCTTGCGGGAAGGATCTGTTTGTTAAATGTCAGATTCTTCGCAAAAGAGGCTCAGAATGACTGAAATGTCGGCTTGTAATCCAACATCAAGATTATCTGTCATCGCGAGCGAAGCGCGGCGATCTCAACTGCTGGAATATTATATAGACAAACCGGATGCCGATTTTACCTTAAGAAGCCAATTCCCGGGAGATCAACCGCGCCACTTTTCCCATGGGAAAGCTGGAAAGTTCCGCGATTTCTACCCAGGCGAAATCGGCGGGTAAAGCTACCTGGTCGGCAGCGGTAAGCTCGCTGTCGAAGGCATGCAGCGTAATTCGGAAATGTGTATAGGCGTGCTTGTAGACACCCAACTCGGATTTCACAGATATCGAGAGCCCGAAACGTGCATAAATCAAGTCCTGTAAAGCATTTTTGAGATCTGTAGTGTCTTCCGGAACCGATCCTCCCGGATACTCCCAAAGATTCCCAAGCATGCCGTCGGATGGTCTGCGGGCAAGCAGAACTTTACTACCCCGCGTGACAACCGCTGCCACGACCAATTTGTGTGGGATCTTGGCGTTAGGCTTGCGCAGCGGCAGCTCGGATTGGGTATCCCTCTGGAAAGCAAGACACTCACTGTTCAAAGGGCAAAGCTGGCAGGCTGGGTCAATGGGCGTACATACCGCACTGCCAAGGTCCATCAGAGCCTGGTTGTAGTCACCGGTACGCTCCCCAGGCAGCACCTGGTGGGCGAAGTCCCACAATTTTTGATCCGTCTCATTTCCCGGCAAATCATGCAAGTCAAGCAGGCGGATCGTCACACGCCTGATGTTTGCGTCCAGCGCGGGCTCAGGCTCGCCGAAGGCGATCGAGGCGATCGCGCCGGCGGTATACGCCCCGATTCCCGGCAGGCTTTTGAGAGTGGCAACATCCGCAGGGATCTGACCAGCATGATCTTCAACGATGATTCGGGCAGCCTTGTGAAGGTTGCGGGCACGGCTGTAGTAGCCAAGACCCTCCCAAGCTTGCAGAACGTCACTTTCATCCGCTTCTGCCAGGCTCGCGAGATTGGGAAACCGCGTCATGAAGCGTTGGAAATAGGGGATGACCGTTTCAACCTGGGTTTGTTGGAGCATGATCTCAGAGACCCAGACCTTGTAAGGTGTGGGATCAGAACGCCAGGGCAATTGCCTGGCGTTTTTGTCGTACCAACGTAAGAGTTTCTCGGGGATCGGGTGCATTAAAACTGGAAAGCACCTCGCTGCATGACAAGCTTGAGATTAAAGTCCCGCACGAATTCCTGGAGGCGATCGGAAAGGTTGAGCCAATCCGGCGAGTGGATCAAACGCTGCGCGCTTGGCAGGTCGGGCATGCTGGCGCCAATCAGCACCTGCGGATGATCGCCATACACGGTAACCCATGCGTCAGTCACATCCAATCCAAGCCGATTCACCTCAGGCAGGTATTCCCCCACCACATAACCAAAGTACTCCTGTTCGCGACCAGGTCTAACATTCCAGGTGATCAGGACTTTGACAGGCATTTCAGAGCGACACAAGTTTGGGGTCGAGCGCGATCACATGCGTTTCTTCCTCGGGGAAAGCCACATTACCTGCTAACTTATAAGTCTCCATCGTTTCAAGAGAGGTAATGCCCATTTCCTTGAGGAATTTGCTCAATGGATCAAGCTCGAGTTTGGAGTAAGGGGTTTCATAGTGCATCGGGATGACGATGTTCGGTTCGAGCATGCTGATGACCTCGGCAGCTTTGGAGGCGTTGAGCGCTCCGCCTTCGCCAACTGGTACCAGGGCGATGTTAATATTGCCAAGCTCTTCGATCAGGCTTTGCGAGGGCACATGATTGACCTGGCCGAGATGCAGAATGGTCAGCTTGCCATAATCAAGCACATAGAGCGTGTTGCGCAGGGCTTTTCCATCCTGGCTGTGAGGTGTGGTCTGAATCCCGGTGATGAAGACCCCTCCGCGTTCATACTCTCCCTGTCCGGTGATCTCGAAGGCATCGCCCTTCACAGCACTCAGGTTATTATGTCCCAGGTCATTGCAACTGACGGTTACGATCTCAGCTTTCAGTTTAAGCGGGTTGTACCCGACTACCGCGGAATCGAAAGGGTCTGTGACGACGGTAGCAAAACCTCGCTCAGTGATGCGAAAGCAAGAATGACCATACCAGGTTATTTCCATGAAATCCTCCGACACGCAGCATTATTTATTGAGGCGTTCCTCAAAAGAGTATTATAACAGGTCGGAGGCTTGTTACGGGGGAGTGGGTGAGAGCCGTGTAGGGTTGATGCCTGCATCAACCGTTTTGGATGACAACGCAGGCCTTTTCCCTACAAGGGTTGTTAGGTGGCG
>CAYUGV010000140.1:0-3653 GCA_964444335.1 uncultured Anaerolineaceae bacterium
AACCTTGCCCTCCTTGCCCAGGATTTGGACTATGAGGTCTTGGGCTGGACGAACTCCCGCCGCCTGGTGAAAGCGCCCTTTGCTACGCGCCCGGTGGATTTCCTCGACCAGAAAGCGTTGGCGCAGGCTCTGGAAGCCGCCCAACCGGACGCGCTGATAAACTGCGCCGCTCAGGCCAACGTGGACCTGGCTGAAAAGCATCCTGGGGCTACTTTCCGCATAAACGCAGATGCTGCAGGGGAACTGGCAACGCTGGCCCGAATTGCCAGCGTGCCGATGATCCATATTTCAACCGACGCGGTCTTTGATGGCACGCAGGGCAATTACCGGGAAACCGACACCCCCAACCCGCTCAATACCTATGCCAAAAGCAAGCTGGCAGGTGAGCAAGCCGTGGCGGAAGCCAACTCCGATGCTGCTATTGCCCGCGTAGTTTTTTATGGCTGGTCTCTGACCGGCACGCGCAGCCTGGCGGAATTCTTCTACAATAATCTCACAGCTGGTAAGCCCGTGAATGGCTTCACCGATATGTTTTTCTCGCCGCTCTACGTTGGGCATCTGGCCAAAACGCTTTTGGAGATGCTCGAAAGACGCCTGGGCGGTATCTATCACGTTTATTCCTCTGAAAGCCTGAGCAAGTATGATTTTGGAGTGCGCCTGGCGCAAGAATTTGGCTTGGACGCGAGCCTGATCCGCCCAATTTCTGCCCTCGACTCCGACCTGCTTGCCCGTCGTTCCCTCAACCTGAGCATGAATACCGACAAACTCCAGGCTGCCCTTGGCAAACCTTTGCCAAGCCAGGCTGAAGGCTTACACGCCTTGCACGCTGACCTCGATTCTGGTCTGCGCCAGAAATTGCTTTCACTTAACCACTAAGGAGAAAACACATGGAGCTCAAAATTGGTAACACCCTGATTGGTGACAATCATCCCACCTGGTTCATCGCTGACATCGCTGCCAACCACGACGGCAACCTTGAGCGTGCGAAGCACCTCATCCATCTCGCCCACGAAGCGGGCGCGGATGCCGCCAAGTTCCAGAACTTCCGCGGACCTGAAATTGTCTCAGATTACGGCTTCAGCCACATGAACGCCCAGGTCTCGCACCAGGCAAAATGGAAGAAATCCGTCACCCAGGTCTACGATGAAGCCTCCGTGCCTTTTGACTGGACGCCAATCCTCAAGGAAGAGTGCGACAAAGTGGGCATCACCTACTTTTCCGCCCCCTACGACTTTGACGCCATTGACATGCTCGACCCCTTCGTGCCCGCTTACAAGATCGGTTCCGGCGACATCACCTGGATCGAAGCCTGCCTGCGCATGGCGCGCAAAGGCAAGCCCGTTCTGCTTGCCACAGGTGCTTCCACCATTGGAGACGTGCAGCGCGCGGTCGATGCCATCCTGCCGGTGAACCCGCAACTAGTGCTGATGCAGTGCAACACCAACTACACTGCCGCTGATGGAAACTTCGATAGCATTCACCTCAATGTGCTCAAGGTTTACCACCAGATGTGGCCGGACCTCATCCTCGGACTAAGCGACCATACCCACGGGCATGCCACCGTCCTCGGCGCCGTGGCTCTGGGTGCGCGCGTAGTGGAAAAACACTTCACCGATGACAACCACCGCGAGGGTCCCGATCATGCCTTTGCCATGAACCCAACCAGTTGGGCTGAGATGGTCACCGCCACGCGCCAGCTGGAACGTGCCATGGGCTCGGCCAACAAGACCATCGCGGAAAATGAACATGACACTGCTGTGGTGCAGCGCCGCTGCCTGCGTGCCGCGCAGGACATAAAAGCCGGGCAAACGTTCACCCGCGAGATGATCGACGTTTTACGCCCCGCCACACCCGGCGCCATCATGCCTTATGATATCGATCTGGTCGTTGGGCGCGTTGCCCGCCAGGATATCCCCGCCGGGCAGGAACTGCGCTGGACGCAGCTCGGATAGGAACTGATGCGCATTCTGTACTTCACGCGTGCCGATTCGGTGCACGATCAACGGTTTTTGGCAGCCTTGGCAGAAAGCGGGCACGAGGGTTTCGTGCTGCGCCTGCGCCCCGGGGAGTACCCCACACCCAGCGGCATCACACCCCTAGAGTGGAGCGGTACCAAAAGCCAACTGACCGAAAACGACATACCGCGCCTCACCCAGGAACTCAGTGACATTCTCAAGGAAGTCCAACCGGATTTGGTGCACGCCGGACCCTTGCAGGACCTGGCCTTTTTGGTCGCAAGGACCGGTTTTACGCCGCTTTTGAGTATGAGTTGGGGTTTCGACCTGATGCACGACGTGCTGGTCAGCCCTGACGCCGCCGAAAAAGCCCGTTTCGCGCTTGGCCACTCCACCCGCCTGATCACGGACGCGCACTGCTCTGCCGCGCAGGCCGTGCGGATGGGCTTCGACCCTGAAAAGATCTGCATCTTCCCCTGGGGGGTCGACCTGGCGCATTTCACGCCGGCTTCCGCCCGCGTCCGCGGCGCGGTTTGGCGCGAACGCCACGGCTGGGGCGACAAGCGCGTGCTGCTCTGCCTGCGCAGTTGGGAACCCAATTACGGCGTGGATGTTTTGCTCCGCGCTTTCGTGGAAGCAGCCCAAAAAGATGACAGCCTGCGCCTGATCCTGCTCGGGGATGGCAGCCAACACGATTTGTTGCTCTCCATCCTGCAAGAAGCACAAGTGAGCGACAAGGTCTTCCTGGGCGGGCGCGTGCCCAACCAGGACCTGATCACCTATTATGGAGCGGCAGACGTTTACGTCACACCGAGCCACGTGGATGGCTCCTCAGTCTCCTTGATGGAAGCCATGGCTTGCGGGCTGCCTTCCATCGCGTCCGATATCCCTGCCAACGCCGAGTGGATTGCCGATGGGCAAACCGGCTGGTTGTTCCCGGATGGCGACCATCACTCCCTCGCTGAGTTGCTTCTAAAAATTTCATCATTCGATTTGCCTGCTGCTGGCGCGCGTGCCCGGAAAGTTGCCGAAAAACGTGCTGACTGGCAGCGAAATAAACAATTGCTGTTCCTTTGTTGGGAACAAGCCCTGACCTCTTCAAAAGGAGGGTCACAGTGAAAACCAGAATATTGCTTATTCTCCTGGTCCTGACGACGTTGACCATGGCATGTAGTTTGCCTTTCTTTGGCAAAAATGGCACGCCTGTTCCCCCAACACCTACCCCCGAGACCGGCATGCAGCTTTACTACGGCACCGGCATGCAGATCATGCTCCCGCCTTCGTACGTCGCGGAAGATATCGACACCGCCTTGCCAAGCATCATTGCCACCATCAAGGATTTTATCGGCGGTGAATCCAGCCCGCTTTCCGGCCTGGTGGACAGCATCGAAGGTAACGTCGGTTGGTATGGCTACGACAGCGATAACGCGGCAGTCTACCCCACCCGCCTGATCATCCTGCGCAACAAGACCTTTGCGAAATTACCCGTCAGCATGATCACCCTCGGGCTCGAGCAGGTTCTCGGCAATGATTCCGCCCTGGTGGATAGCGACTCGATCACCCTTGGTGGGCGTGACGTGACCCGCTTAAGCTACTCCAAGGATTCCACCGCCTGGGTGGCCTACCTGTTCAAGGAAGCCGATTACCTCTGGATAACGCTGTTCCTCACCACCCCTGCAAACCTTGCAGCCGAAATGG
>CAYUGV010000141.1:0-3646 GCA_964444335.1 uncultured Anaerolineaceae bacterium
TCGCGCATCTTCATCGCTTTTACAACGCCTTTCAGGTCTTCCGTATCTTTGAACATGTTTGCCAGGGCTTCCCTGTACACGTTCTCAATCTTGTTTTCAACCTTCTTGGCGCGATTGGCGTGTTCCGCGGTCACGTTCGGATGGTCCTGCAAGCACTCAACGGCTTTGAGCATTTCGAAAGTGGATTCCTTGAGCAGCGTACAGATCTGCACCATGTATTCAGTGGGTTTCACTTTGAAGATTACGATCTCAATCATGGTGCTGTAGGCGTAATCAAGAATATCGTCGATTGCCCTGGACAGCTTGAAGATGTCTTCACGGTCAAAAGGAGTAACGAAGGTGCGGTTCAGTTCGTCAATCAACAAGCGTCGGGCTTCATCCGCTTCCTTTTCTTTTGCAGTCAGTTGATCGGCGAGTTGCGTATCGGGATTGTTCATGTATGCCAGCAACAGATCCACGCCTTCCAGGGTCAGATTGGTTTGCTCTTGAATTCGCTGCAGAAAAATATTCCTGCGTTTCTTAAAGATTTTCAACATAATTCATTTCTCCGTTCAGAGTAGATATTGGCAATACATCCAGTTTGTTCTAAGAATCTCAATCCGGGCAAAAAGTCATCATAAGGCGTAGTGTTGTTGATCTCGAGCGTGCGGATCGCGTGGGTGGGCAAGTAGTGAGCCAGCCAGACAAAGTCCACATCCCCTGATCCGGGAATTTGGTGATCCAGGATGTCCTGAACATCATGCAGATGGACACCTACCATCCGCAGTGAGAAAGCCTCCAGCCACTGCTTGAAAGACATCAACCCGAGTCGGTCGTGTACCTGGATGTGACCAACGTCCAGCTGCCAACCCACCCATGGCTGTTGAAATTCTGCGAGAAGCGCTTCCATCTCCTCAAAAATGGGTAGCTCGTAGTGATGCAGGCGGTTCTCCAGGCCAAGAAATACGCCTGAATCCTTTGAATACTCCACAATCTCGGCCAAGCTGCGGATCAGAACCTCGAGGTGGGGTTTTCCGCGTTCCAAACGATCCATTTTCAAAGTCTGGCGCAGGGTTTCATATTCCCCACTGCCCTTTAGACCAGCGCGATACATGTCTCGCAGGCGGCTGTCCATGGAGTGGTCGCCATCCACCCGACCGGGATGGATAACCACCAGCCTGGAGCCCAGACGGTAAGCCAGGTCGATGGTGCGTTTGAGGGTGTCCACGCCAACCTGCCGCTTTTCTTCCACCAAAGAGGTAACTTGGAAATCCCTCAACTCGAGTTGTTTGTTTGGGATCACCGCCGGGCAAGGGTCGTGCACCGAGCCGATGTGGTAACGGTCGAGGTCGAAAGATTCCAGTTCTTCAGGGGTAATTTGGTGATTGAGCTCAAAGCGCGCGAAGCCCAATTCCCGCCCTTTGCGGCAAAAATCGTTGGACGTGTCGGTCGATCGCGACCACCACATCGTCGAGAGTGCGGCGTCGTAGAGGGTGTCGAGTGCAACGGTGGGGGTGGAAACGAAATGGGTGTTTGCGCCAGGGAAATGTGCCAAGATCTCCTGCAAGGAGTTTACAGCGATATCCGCTTGCATCGGGCAGGGATTTTCCTCACGAGGTTGACTTTGCGACTCGATCATGATGACCATCCCAATGCCAGCTTCACGTGCGCCGATCAAATCCCGCGATGGGCGATCGCCCACGTAGGCGCACTCTTCCGGGCGGACACCAAGAGCCTGTGCCGCAGCGATAAAGGGGGAAGGGTGCGGTTTGCGTTTGCCGAAATCAGTTGCTTGTAAAGTAACGTCGAACAAATATCTGATGCCAGCGGTTTCAAGGTGCTTGGGTGAGGTGTGGCTCACGGTACCAAGCCGGTATCCCCGGTCCTTTATGGTATGCAGGACTTGGATTGTTTTAGGTGGGATCCAGCGTTTGCCGCGGGAATCACCCCACCATGCCTGGAGTTGATCCGCATGCTCCGTGATGAATTCCTGCGGGAACTCCGGGAGCAAATACTCGCTCCAACGTTCAGCAAAGGAAAGTTCATCCAAAGAGCGATAAGCCCACTCCTTGTATTCCTTTTCACGCTGGATGAGCCGTTGAATAAAGCTTTCAGGGCTTTCGTCGAGATTCAAGAAATGAAGCATCTCGGAAACAATTTCGTGGTCCCTGGAATCGTGGTTCAACTTTTGGACAAGCGTGCCCCCAATATCAAACAAGACAACCTTTATTTGATTGTGGGTTTGGGTGTCAATGGCTTCTTTCGAAGAGCAATTTAATTCCATAATGAATCGTTTCTATACCTTCTTTACACAGCCATGGTCGACTAATACTTCAAGACCATGGGTAATTTGATCTATAGTGCAGCCTGGTGAAACCTCAAGGGTTCGCAAAACGCCGTCTACCAAGTAAGGGGATAAGCTCGGAAAATCGATTTCTCCCATGCCCGGGGCTAAGTGATCCTGCAAACCGTTTACATCGTGTAAATGCATGCCAATCAGGCGGTGGTGGAAGCGGCGAAGCCATTCGCCCTTTCCGACCATACCCAGCACTTCCAGGTTGTGGGCATGTCCGGCATCATACTGGAAGCCAAACCAGGGTTCGTCACACAGTTGAAGCAGGGTTTCCATTTCGTCTGGTAAGGGCAAGTCGTGATAACGATTGCGATTTTCAAGGGCGATGGCTACACCTGATCCCTTTGCGAAGGAAATCACCTCTTCCATGCTGCGGATCACCTGCCAAAAATGCGGTTCCTTGTGATGGTTTCGGTCAGTGATGTAATCCTGTTGGAGTTGGATGTACTCCGCTGTCCCTGACTTTCCCTCAAGATATAACTCCCGGAGTTTTTTGTCTTTTGTGTGGTCGCAATGAATCGCCCCGCAGTGCACCACCACCGAGCGTGAGCCAAGCCGCACTGCCAGATCAATGGACCGCTTCAGGTTATCGACAGCCTTTACCCGCTGGGTTTCATTCAGGCTGGATAGGGCAACATCCTGTCTCTTTAACTCGGTGTAACCAAACTCAGACGGGCAGGGGTCGTGAATCGTTGCGACGTAATATTTATTCCGATCCCATTCCTGGTACAGTTGGGGCGTGATCTTGTTGCTGAATTCATAGCCAATAAAACCCATTTTGTGGGCTAAGGCAAAAGTCTCAGAAAAAGGCATTTCCTGGTCAGCACTCCACATCGTGGATAGGGAAATGTCGTAAAGCATTTCTGGTTGGGCAGGCTCGAACTCCTGTGAGTTCGTCACAGGAACACCCTGGAAGATATCCAATAATTCACCAAGACAACCAATGCGATATTGTGGCTTGATTTCGGTGATGGTTTCCGCCTGGAAGTCATCATCCGGATCATACTCGTCAGTTTGGTAACCGGTCATGTTGATCATGATGACTGCGCCAAACCCAGCTTGCGTGGCCCCAATCAGATCACGGGAGATGTTATCGCCAACGTAGGCACAATTTTGCGGCAGAACGCCCATTCCGCGCGCGGCTTGCAGGAACATGGAAGGGTGGGGTTTTCGGCTGCCAACCACGCAGGACAAAATCACCGGGTGGATGAGTTCAGTTAGACCGTTATCAGCCAGCAGGGCATGTGCTTCGATGGATGAGGTCGTGTTGCTTACGATCGAGAGTTTATAACCTCGTTTGGCAAGGGCTTTGAT
>CAYUGV010000142.1:0-3611 GCA_964444335.1 uncultured Anaerolineaceae bacterium
CGCCATCTTGGCAGACAAACGTCCCGCCATCGGGAAAGCGGAAATACCACAAGCACCAATAAGGGGGTTGACCTTACCCTTCGTGATAGCCGCCATCAATTTACCAAATAGCAAGCCGGCGATGGTATCGATGACGAAAGCCAACAAACCTAAAAGCAAAATTTTGATGGTATCCAGGTTCAGGAAACTCTGGGCAGTCATGGTTGAGCCGATCGCCAACCCCAGGAAGAGTGTGGCAATGTTGATCAGCTCGTTTTGAGCAGTTTTGCTCAGGCGGTCGACCACTAATGCTTCGCGTAATAAATTACCAAGCATAAGCGCAGCCATCAATGGGGCGGCGTCCGGAGCAACTAAAGCAACCAAAACCGTGACCAAGATTGGGAAGAGCACCAGGGTCAGGCGGGATACCGGTTTTGGCGAATACTCCATGCGGATCAGGCGTTCTTTACGGGAGGTCATTAACCTCATTATTGGAGGTTGAATGATTGGGATCAGGCTCATATACGAATAGGCTGCAACTGCAATTGGCGCAATGATGCTTGGAGCAAGCCTTTCACCAACGAAAATTGCGGTCGGTCCGTCAATGGCGCCAATGCTGCCGATGGCAGCGGCTTCGTTCAGGGGAAAACCCAGCAGAATAGCCAGGATCAGGGTGAAATAGATCCCAAACTGTCCGGCTGCCCCCAGCAAAACCAGGCTGGGTTGAGAAAGCAGCGGACTGAAGTCGATCATGGCACCCACGCCCACAAAAATCAGAAGTGGAAAGAGCTCGGTCTTAATGCCTGCAGCGTAAATTACTTTCATAAATCCGACTTCGTTGGACATGCCCAGGTTTGCGAGCAGACATCCGAAGCCAATCGGCAGAAGCAACACGGGTTCATATTCTTTCCAGATCGCCAGGTAGATCAACACAAGCCCTGCCAAGATCATGGCAGCATTACCCCAGGTGAAAGCCTCGAATCCTTTGCTCAGGTCTTGTAATAGTTGGGTGAAATCCATTGACCCCCCTATTCTTCGAAAGTTATGATAGGCTGGTTATGTTTCACCAAATCACCAGAATTAACATGGACGGAGGCAATCTTGCCACTCCGATTCGCCTTGATCGAATTTTTCATCTTCATCGCTTCCAGCACGTAGAGTTCCTGCCCGTTGCTGACCGACTGACCTTCTTTCACTTCGATTGAAATGATCACACCCGGTAAGGGAGCGGTCAGGGTCAGGCTGCCCACAGCTGTTGGAGCGGGTGCGGTGGCTGCTGCTACAACGGGTGCGGGCGTGCTGCTCTGTGTTGCAGGGATGGGTGTTTGGATGTCTTCTGGCCAAACTTCGTAGGTTTTTCCATCCACCTCAGCGATAACTGGTCTTGCGGTCAAATCCGTCAGGGTTACCTGGAATTCTTTTCCTTCAATGGTGAGATTAACTTTCATCGATTCCGTCCTCTGATGGTGTTTGAGTAGAGTTGTTGAGTTCTGCCGGCTGTCCACCAGGCGTTTTCTGCGTTTGTGCCGGCACCTTTAGGCGCGAAGCCGGCTGTGGAAGCCTGGCTTTCGAGCGCAAAGGCAACAGCGATGGCAGCAACCAGAGCACCATTATGGTCGCTGGCAGGCGCCGGTTCAGGTTCACTCAGAATGGTTTCGGCAATGGGCGCTTCTTCTTCAGCTTCTGGCTTGTTGGTCAGTTTCACCAATAAAACCATGATACCCCAGAGAGCAAGAATCATCACAAAAACCAACCCCATACCGAGCGCAGTGATCAATAAGCCTTGACTAATTGTTGACATATACGCCGCCTAAACTGGCATGTTGCCGTGCTTGCGGGCAGGGTTCACTTCGACCTTGTTCTCAAGCGCTTGCAAAGCTTCGATCAGTTTTTGGCGGGTTTCTGCCGGCTCAATAACCTCATCGATATACCCAGCTTTGGCTGCCGCGTAAGGGTTGAGGTAGTCTTCCTGGTATTGCTGAGTCAGGCGATCGCGTTCAGCTTGCGGATCTTCAGCAGCGTTGATTTGGCGACCATAAAGAATGTTCGCGGCACCTTCGGCACCCATCACCGCAATTTCTGCGGAAGGCCAGGCATAAGTGATATCCGTGCCCAGGTATTTACTGCTCATAACCACATACGCACCCCCGTATGCCTTGCGGGTCACCACGCTGACTTTTGGAACTGTTGACTCAGCATAAGCAAAGAGCACCTTGGCACCATGGCGGATTACGCCGCCGTGTTCCTGGTGAACGCCGGGTAAAAAGCCAGGGGAGTCGACAAAGGTCACGATGGGCAAATTGAAAGCATCACACATGCGTACAAGCCGGCTGATTTTGTCGGCAGAATTGATATCCATCACACCTGCCATCGAGGAAGGTTCTTGCGAAACCACACCCACCGGGCGTCCAGCCAGTCGTGCCAACCCGACGATCGCGTTTGGCGCGTACCCTGCCTGGATCTCGAAGAAAGAGCCCTGGTCCACGATCGCGTTGATCGCGTTTTGCATACTGTAGGGCTGATTGGGATCTGCAGGAACGATAGTGTTCAGCATTTCGGAACGACGATTGAAAGGATCGCTTGTTTGTGCGACTGGAGCTTGTTCCACATTGTTGGAAGGGAGGTACGAAAGTGCCTGGCGTGCCAGAGCGATCGCTTCCTGCTCGTTGTCTCCGACTAGTTGACAGTTTCCACTGACAGTCAGATGCACATCAGCTCCGCCAAGTGTCTCAGAATCCACTTCTTCGCCGGTCACGGTCTTGATCACCGCCGGACCAGTCAGGAACATGTAGGACTGCTTGCGCACCATGATAATCAGATCGGTCACAGCAGGGGAGTAAGAGGCGCCGCCTGCGCAGGGACCCATAATCAGGCTGATTTGGGGAACCACACCGGAATAGATTGCGTTTCGGCGGAAAATCTCAGCATATCCACCCAAGCTATAAACGCCTTCCTGGATGCGCGCGCCGCCAGAATCGATCATACCAATGATGGGTGAGCCGGTCTTGACTGCAAGGTCCATCACACGGCAAATCTTATCAGCGTGCATTTTACCCAGGGAGCCTCCCTGGACCGTAAAATCTTGCGCGTAGACGTAAACGGTTCTTCCATCCACCTGACCGTAGCCGGTAACGACACCGTCACCCAAACCAGTTTTGCCTTCCTGGTCGTTGAGAGCGGTTGTCATTGCTCCGATTTCACGGAAACTGCCTTTATCGAGCAGCAGGTCAATGCGTTCACGGGCAGTCAGACTACCTTTAGCGTGTTGCTTGTCAATGCGGGCTTGTCCACCACCTAATTTGGACTCGGCGCGCAAAGCCTTCAGTTTTTCAATGCGGGGGTTTTCCTCTGTCATTCAGTCTCCTTATGTGTTTATTTGCCCCGTATGGCGTGAGCAGGGCTTGAATGCCAGAGTATTGTAACATCACTTGACAGCAATTTCGGAAATTACACTGATAACTTACCGATCATTAAGACCTACTTTTTTGGGGAAGCGACGCCCAGGCATCCTGACTCGCTCCGTACGGGCGGGTTCCAAACCCGCCCAATCGCTGGATAACCTTGGTGATCTATCCTTCAAAAGCCACTTCGGTTCCATTCACCCCCTCCTGGGGCTGCTTGCGCCCCGCTTG
>CAYUGV010000143.1:0-1218 GCA_964444335.1 uncultured Anaerolineaceae bacterium
TTATTGTTACCAACTACCAGGTATTTTTACTTCCTGTAAATTGCCAGTTCAACTGTACTGCGCTGGAAGTAGCTGTCTTCCGGTAAAGGCATATCACCATACATAACATCCACGATACGTCCCTCCAACCTAAGTGTTGCTGTTTGGAGCACAAACTGCGCACCAGGCTCCGCCAGGATTGGCTCTCCTCGAATCTCCAAACGCTGCCGTGTTGTCGCATCCTCGTAGCTATGTTTGCTCATCAGGACCTTCGTAACGGTTTGAATGTCGTTCTTATCAAAAAGCCAGATGTCAAAAGCAGAGATCTTTTTGGGCTCTCCTACTCCGATGATGTCTGAGATACTCACACCGCACTCACCTAAAAATTCACCATTCGGTGCGTCGAACGTGAAAGATTCGTCATAACGATCGTCGCCAAACGCGTAGGTCGACATAAATTGCGCGACAGGTTTTTGAACCGCTGACCCATTGGTTTGTTTGCCATTTCCAAAGAAAGAGGGTTTGAAGACCGACTGGCTCTGCACAGGTGTTGGGGCTGGAGTAGGCTCAGCTGCTTGTCGCATGGGTACCGCGGCAGGTTGCCTGGCTGCTACCGGAGCAGCTCTATTCTCAGACGTATCTTCCAGAGGTTTACCTTCTTGCACTGGTCGTTCTCTGAAATAGTAACGGTAAGCCAGGTAAGCTCCCACTCCAAGGATCGCCAGCAAGCCGAACCCCAGCCATAATAAGGTGTTGGATTTCTTAGCCGGCGCAATCTCATCACCATTGTTCACCTTGATCTCAGTGCCATCCTGGAGGGTCAGTGGCGCGGTGCTGACAACTTCGCCGCTTGCCTGTGGTACGGCAATCCCAAGCGCTGTGGTGAAGCGGGTGATCTGTTCGGTCGAGAGAAAGCCTGGCTGTGCCAATAATTGGCTGAGTGTCGGCTCCGCCTGTTCGCCCAATTCTTTGTAGAGTTGGATTGCTTTTTCTTTATCGCCATTCAGGGTATAGGTCGTGATCAGGTTGCGCAGGTAATCCTGGCGCAAATCTGCCCGCAGGCTTTCAGCCGAAGCATCCGTCCATTGTACAGGCAGGATCACCCACCCGATGATCAAACCGAGGATCAAGCCCGCGACTGCTGCCGCTATCGCCAGGTTTCTCGGTTGCTTTAGTTTCTCTTTGAGTAAATCCAGTGTGTTTTCCATACCTGCACCTCAATGAAAGTAGTTATCAATC
>CAYUGV010000143.1:1318-3568 GCA_964444335.1 uncultured Anaerolineaceae bacterium
CATTCCGGGCAAGTTACGCCAATTTTCTCAAGCCAGGGTTCGGTGTATTTGCATTTCGGGAAAGTCGAGCAGCTGATAAACCGCCCAAACCGCCCGGTCCTTAGCACCAGATCTCCACCGCATTCCGGGCAGGCTCTTCCGATCGTCTCTGGTTTCACCTGGGTTTTGGGCATGTTGTCTTTGGCGTGCTCGAGGCTCTCTTTGAACGGCGCGTAAAAGTCCCGGATCACTTCCACCCAGGGTGTTTCTCCCTGCGCGATTTCATCCAGCTTGTCTTCCATGCTGGACGTGAACTCAATGTCGACGATCGATGGGAAATACTCGACTACCAAATCGTTTACCAAAAAACCAATTTCTGTCGGAACAAGCCGCTTCGATTCTCGCGTTACATAGCCTCGCACTTGGATGGTGGTGATGATCGCGGAATAGGTGGAAGGACGACCAATCTTGTTTTCTTCCAGAACCTGGATCAGCGAAGCTTCCGTGAAACGTGGCGGTGGCTCGGTGAAATGCTGGCTCGGATTCAGTTCAAGCAACCGCTGCATTTGACCAATGACCAAAGATTCCAGCGGCAACTCAGTCTGATCTTCATCCTCTTTTTCATCTTCGCCTCTGATGGCAGAGTAGACTGCCCGATATCCCGGAAAGATGGTCTTGTTGCCAGTCGCGCGGAATAGGCATGTATCCTTCTCGATATTGCCGGCAATATCCGCCGTGATCGTCTCGATCAGCGCTGGGGTCATCTGGCTGGCGATAAAGCGCTGCCAGATCAATTTATATAATCTGTATTGATCAGCAGTCAGGTGATTCTTGACACTTTCAGGTGTTCGTTTCACAGATGTGGGTCGGATTGCTTCATGCGCTTCTTGGGCGGATGCGGCACGCGTGCGATAGACGGGTGGTTTTTCAGGAACGTAGCTGTCTCCATACTTATTCGCGATGTACTCGCGCGCTTCCTGGACAGACTGTGCTGAAACATGCACCGAGTCGGTGCGCATGTAAGTGATCAGACCGGTTTCTTCACCACCGCCAAGGTCGATGCCTTCATACAGTTGCTGGGCAACAGCCATGGTCTTCTTGGTCAGAAATCCCAGGCGTGTGGAGGCCTCCTGTTGTAACGTGCTGGTGATAAAAGGAGCTCCCGGACGGATGCTCTTTGTGCTGCGGTCGATGCTATCGAGCTGGTAACTTGCCTTTTCAAGCTTCTTCAGCAACGCCAGGGTGGTAGCTTCATCCGTGAGATTTGGATCAGCTTTATTCACCTTGATGAGTCTTGCCTTGTACTGTTTTTTGGTATCGTCAGCTTCAAACAAGGCTGATATCTTCCAGTACTCAACCGGAACAAATGCCTGGATCTCACGTTCACGTTCAACAATTAACCGCAATGCCACCGACTGCACCCGACCGGCTGAAAGGCGCCCCTTCACCTTAGCCCATAGGATCGGGCTCACACCATATCCTACCAGGCGGTCCAGGATGCGGCGGGCTTGTTGGGCATCCACCAAATCCATATCGATTTCACGGGTACGGGCAAATGCAGCGTCGATAGCCTCTTTGGTTATCTCATGAAAGACTACCCGCTCCACCTTCTCCGGCTCGATCTGGGCTGAATCCATCACATGCCAGGCGATCGACTCGCCCTCGCGGTCAGGGTCAGTAGCGAGATAAATCTTCTTACTGCGTTCCGCGGTCGCGGTAATTTCCGCAACCAGTTCTTTTTTCTCATTTGGCACACGGTACTTTGGCGCGAAATCGTTATCGACGTCGACGCTTAATTGTGATTTGAGCAGATCGCGGACATGCCCCACCGATGCCAAAACCTGGTAGCCATCCCCAAGGAATTTCCCGATCGTGCGTGCTTTTGCCGGCGATTCCACGATCACCAATGGCTTTCCGTTGCCAGATTTCACTTTCTTTCCGTTTGAACTCCTGGTCGTGACAGGCTTTCTAGCAGTCTTTGTTTTCTTGGTACCAGCAGGCTTTTTTGCTGCGGATTTGGTGACAATAACATCAGGTTTTTCCAAACCTTCATGCGCAGGGGTCAACCCCATGCGAAACAATTTCGTACCGCAAACCGCGCAAACGCCATTGGTCATGGCCGCGCCACGGCTGGTAAACCCAGGCTGGGCCTGAGCAATTTCTCTTTTTTCTTTACATTTAAAACAATAGGCTTCCAAAATGACTCCCTTGATAGGTATGGCTCAAAAATAGCACGCCTATCATACCATATCCATGTTTTTGTCAAGGGTT
>CAYUGV010000144.1:0-3495 GCA_964444335.1 uncultured Anaerolineaceae bacterium
AGCCCTTGAACAATAGACCATAAGCTAATAAAATAGGTTATTATCTACTAACCGGAGGGATGCCATGTGCGCTTCTATCCACACTAAGATCCAATGGGATCTCGGGACCGCGTTTGACCTCTTTGTGAGCCTGCGCGCGCTCCACGACCCCGACACCTTCGGCGTCAGGGCATCCTGGGCTGCCGGCGTGCGCTCCCGCCTGCCAGCCGAACACCGCCAGACGCTTGAGCTGGCTGTCAGGCAGATCACCCCGCCGCTTTTCTTTGTCCACAGTCTGCCCGCACCAAAGAACGCCGTGGCCGTGCTTGACACGCTCAAAAAAATGCCGCCATCCCGCGTTCTGGAAGCGCTTTCGTTTCCATTTCAGACCCCTCCCGCTTTCAAGGAAACCCTGCTCAACCTCCGCCCAGACCACAAGTGGACCCCGGCAGAGAGGCAGGTCCTGTTGGAAAACGCCCGCCTGCCCGAGCAGTACACGCAGTCCGCTTACCTCGATGGGCTTCATCAGACCTGGTCCGATCGTGAGGGGTTTGGCGTCAAGTTGATCAAAGCGCTTGAGGCGTATATCGATAACTTCTTTGCTGAAGAGGAACAGCGCATTTTACCGGTTCTCAAAAAAGGGCTGTCGCATGCCCAGATGCGGGCTGGCAGCCTGGCTTTGCCGGCGCTGCTTGAGGAGCTCAGCAGCGGCGTGCGGATTGAGAAGATTGACAGCTACTCAAGAATCGTCATGGCGCCTTCTTTTTGGGGCTCGCCTTACGTGTTCCTCGAGAAGCTGAACCCGGACACGCTGCTGGTTGTCTTCGGCGCGCGACCCGATTCGATGGCGATCATTCCCGGCGATATTGTGCCGGATGCCCTGATCCGCAGCCTCAAAGCGCTCTCTGACTCAACCCGCTTGCGCATCCTGCGCTACCTGGCGCAATCTCCCCGCACTGCCACGGACCTTTCTCGCGCTCTGCGGCTGCGCCCGCCCACCGTGCTGCATCACCTCAACCAGCTGCGCATGGCTGGTATGGTGCAAATCCTGCTCAGTGAGGAAGGCGAACGCCAGTTCTCGCCGCGTTATGATGGCTTTGAGAACACCATCGATCTGCTCAAACAATTTGTCCAGGGGGATTAGGTTTGGAAGACCAAAACATTGAAGCAGAGCCCAAAGAGCGCCGCTCGGTTTTGAGTACGTATCTCAGCCGCGTGCGCGCCTTTACCAGCAATGCCAGACTCTTCCTGTTGAGCCTGTTATTTTTTGGCGTTGCCATGGGCATCAGCCAGTTGCTCTTCAACTTCTATGTGCTCAGCCTGGGCTACAACGAAGCCACGCTTGGCAACCTGGTAACCGCCCGCAGCCTTACGTCGCTGATTGCCGCGCTTCCAATGGGTTACCTGACCGACCGCATCGGGGGGAAGCACGCCTTTCTGCTCGGCTACCTTGGGTATGGCATTTCGATGGCGCTGATGCTGCTCTACCCATCTGTGCCCATGTTCATCGCCATGAACGTGCTGCAGGGTGTTGCACAGGCCCTTTCGGGCGTCGCTACCGGACCCTTTTTAATGGAAAACAGTGGCGCTAAAGAGCGAACGTACCTTTTCAGCCTGTCGTCCGGACTGCGCATGACCGCGACCTCCATCGGCGAGTGGCTCGGCGGTTACCTGCCAGGCTGGGCGGCAGGGTTCATAGCCGTCAGCGCGGTAAGCTCGAAGGCTTACGGCTGGTCTTTGTGGGTGATGGCGTTTCTCTCGCTGGCATCGGCAATCCCGGTAATATTAATGAAAGCAAATCTGCGATCCATCAGCCAGCGGTCGGCCTTCGCGCCCGTTAGCTTTGTGCGCAAGAATCCGGGACTGTTAAGTAAACTGATCCTCCCAAGCCTGGTGATCTCGATCGGCGCGGGCATGATCATGCCCTTCATGAACGTCTTTTTCCGTAACGTCCATAATCAAAGCGACGCGGCGATTGGTGTGATCTTTGCCTGGGGCAGCCTGGCGATGGGGATCGGCTTAGTGGCTGCGCCAGCCCTGGCCGAGCGTTTTGGCAAGATCCAGGTGGTAACGGCTACCCAGGCGCTCTCGATCCCCTTCCTGGCACTGTTGGGCTTTGCGCCGTGGTTTGAGGTGAGCGTGGTCGCCTATTACATCCGCCTGACGCTGATGAACATGAGCGGACCAATTTACTCCACCTTTACTATGGAAAGGGTGGATCCCGAATCGCGCGGGATGATCGCGAGCCTTTCCAGCATGGCTGGCAACTTTGGCTGGGCATTCAGCCCAACCATCAGCGGTCTGCTGCAGGTTCGCTCGGGATTTAATTGGCCTTTTACCATTACCTTGATCACCTATGTGATCGCAATTGGCATGTATTACGTCTGGTTTCTCGCCAACGGGAAGGGAAAACAGCCTGTGGAGGTGCTGGCGGAGTGAGGTTGGTATGAGGTGTTGATTAACCACTCCGCATGTACTCTGGATTAAACTTGCATTTATGTGCGCGCAGATGAACTGAAATAGACCGGATTATCGTCATAAAAGGATTTAGCCATGAAACTTTGGAAAACGCTATCAAAGAAAACTGTTTTCGAGAAGCTCCCATGGATTAGGCTTGAAGAACACCAGATCGAACTTCCAAATGGAAGCGTGCTCGATCAATGGGTCTGGATCGATACGCCCGATTTTGTCATCGTTGTGGCTGTTGATGAACAAGACCAATTCTTAGTATTTGAGCAGACCAAGTATGCCTCTCCAGGCATTACCCTGGCACCGGTCGGTGGATACATTCAACCGGGGGAGGAGCCTCTATCAGCTGCAAAACGAGAACTGTTGGAAGAAATGGGTTATACGGCGGAAACCTGGATCAATTTAGGCTGTTTCGTCACTGATGCGAACCGTGGCAACGGTAAAGGTAATTACTTTCTGGCTATAAACGCCCGAAAGACAGAACAATTAGTCCTTTCCGACGATCTGGAGGAGCAGCAGTTGCTCTATTTCTCAGCCAAGGAGTTGCAAGAAGCATTGGACCTAAACAGGGTGAAAATCATAACATGGCAGGCTTGTTTTACCATGGCTTTGCAGCATTTTCACAAACTTTGATTCAAGGCAGTTATCAATCCCTACACCATTCACCTTTTGCCGGGATCTTGGGATTTTCGTAACATCTTAATCTCCCGTGTGATCGATATCGGCATGTATTACGCCTGGTTTCTCGCCAAAGGCAGGGAAAAACAGCCTTTGGAGGTACCGGCGAACTGAGGTTAGGGTGATATTGCTTGACACCCCCGCTGATTCTCCATATAATAGGTTTCTGCTTTCCCTGGTAGCTCAATCGGCAGAGCGGGCGGCTGTTAACCGCTAGGTTAGAGGTTCGAGTCCTCTCCGGGGA
Organism: uncultured Anaerolineaceae bacterium; assembly: GCA_964444335.1. Classification (GTDB taxonomy): domain Bacteria; phylum Chloroflexota; class Anaerolineae; order Anaerolineales; family Anaerolineaceae; genus Mesolinea. Next base: position 3,371 of record CAYUGV010000144.1, read on the forward strand.
GCTGAAGAGAGAGTCTCTGGCATGCCAGAGACCTTTTTTTCACGAGTTGCTGTGCTATAATTGCACGCACAAATGGTCCTGTAGCTCAATTGGCAGAGCAAGCGCCTCTTAAGCGTTAGGTTCTC
>CAYUGV010000145.1:0-3469 GCA_964444335.1 uncultured Anaerolineaceae bacterium
CGAGATCCTCGCCCGAGAGCATGGCTTGGTGGTGGTGATGCCCACAGCTGGCCGCAGTTTCTATGCCGACATGGCCAACGGGCAGGCTTACTTCAGCTATATCACCGAAGAGTTGCCCGCCTGGCTGGAAGCAACCTTCCGCATCTCCAGCACGCGTGAGAATACTTTCGTCGCTGGTCTTTCAATGGGCGGCTACGGTGCCTTTAAAGCTGCCTTCCTGCGACCGGATCTCTACGCCGCTGCTTGCAGCCTTTCGGGCGTGCTGGCGCTCAACATATTTTTTGCTCCGCCGGACAAGGTGGAAAACCCAGCGCTCATGCACGAGTTCGACATGATCTTCGGTGGACTGGAAGGGCTTTCGGGGAGCATGCACGACCCGATGACCTGGCTCAAGAACGCCGCCTTGGGCTCCGCCCCCCTGCCCCGGCTCTACGCCGCCTGCGGGCTGGAGGACGACCTGCTGCCGCTCAACCGGCTGTTTGTTCACACGGCCGCGCAGCTTGGCGTGCCGCTGCATTACCAGGAGGAATCCGGCGGCCACGAGTGGATCTACTGGCAAAAGCAGATAGAGAAGTTTATTGTCGCCCTGTAAAGGATCGACAGAAGGTAATAACAAAGGTCGGGTGATTTAGGAGCAAATCCACCCGACCTTTGCGCTGATTTCTTTCAAAACACTGGAACCTTTTATCCAGCCTTTTCCGGAAACCAGTGCCTGGTGCGATTGATGTAGCGCGTCAACATTAGCATTACCGGCACTTCGGTAAGTACGCCAACGGTACACACCAGCACTACGGGTGAATCCGGACCAAAGAGGGTGATGGCGACCGCTACGGCCAGCTCAAAGAAATCCGAAGCGGCGATCAGGGATGCAGGCGCAGCGATGTTGTGCGGCAGTTTTGCAACACGGCATAATTGGTACGAAAAAGCAGCGGAGATGATGTTTTGTAACACCAACGGAACCGCGATAAGAAGTACGTTAAAGGGATACTTCAGGATCACGCTACCCTGGAAGGTGAAGATGATGATCAGGGTCAGAAGCAAACCAACCGTGGTGATGCTGTCGAATTTGGGCACGAACTTCTCGTTAAAGAATTGCAAGCCTTTGCGCTTGATCAACACTGCCCGAGTGATTGCACCGGCGGTTAGTGGGATGACCACGAAAAGAACGATGGAAAATATCAGGGTATTCCAGGGAATCTGAACTTTGTTGATGCCCAACAGAAATGTGACCCAAGGCACAAACAGGATGATGATCAGCAAGTCATTCACCGAGACCTGGACCAGGGTGTGGGCAGGGTCGCCCTTGGTGAGGTTGCTCCACACAAATACCATCGCGGTACAAGGAGCCACGCCCAACAAGACTGCGCCAGTAACGTAATCGCGTGCCAGTTCGGTGGGGATGAACGCTTTGAAAATGACATAGAAGAACAGGGACGCCAACCCAAACATCAGCAAGGGTTTGATGAGCCAACTGTTGCCGGTTGAGATCACCAGGCCCAGTGGGTTTTTGCGCACGTTCTTGATCGACTGAAAGTCAATCTTCATCATCATTGGATAGATCATGATCCAGATCAGGATGGCGATGGGAATATTTTGATTGGCATATTGGATCTTGCCGAGGAAATTCGGTATGCCGGGCAGGTACTTGCCAATCAAGATACCAGCTGCCATACAAAGCAGCACCCAGACAGTTAAATATTTCTCGAAGAAGCCGATACCAGCAGATTTTTCCTGTGCCATAGGGTTAACCTCTCATCTTCTTTAGAATTGCGATAACCTCTTCGGTCTTGAGCACTTTGCCATAAGAGACGACCTTGCCATCCAATACCAAAGCAGGCGTGGACATGACCCCGTAGGATGCGATCTGCGCAAAATCCCTGACGTGATCGATGGTCGTATCCATGCCAAGCTGCTCCAGGGCTGCTACCGTTGCGGCTTCGAGCTGGTTACACTTGGCACAGCCGCTCCCCAGCACCTTGACGCTTGCGCCTTCGGATTTGGCATTTACAGCGCTTATAAAGCTGACCTCATCAATATGGCCGCAGCACTCCGAACTTTCACTTTTCTTCTTTCTAAAATTGGACAATACCATGATTGATTCCTTTCGAAATAATATTTCAACAACAACTGCTTGCGCAGTCACAACTGGACTTGTTGCTCTTTCCTTCATAGAAGACTTCCAGGTTCTTCGGCAATGAGTATGCTTTTTCAGCGCAACAAGGCGCATCCTGTGATCCAAAAACGGCTTTCAGGATCGCCTCAGCAAGCATCTCCTGGGGGGGCACCTCGTAGCTTTGCCCTTCGTATTCAAAAATCCGGCAATCTACAATGGAGCCGCTGATTGCACTGCAGCAGTTACATGGGTTCTCCTGCACGTTAAAACAAATATCACGCCCATTAACGCGGATAGTAGGCGAGGATTCAAACCGATACTGTCGGGCGAGGTCCACCGTTTCCATCTTTATCTTGCGATAATCCAGTGCGTACCCAGCAAGCTGCAGCACTGGATCAAGTTTGGATAGAACCTCATCGAGCACCTCTTCGGTGCCGATGCAGCGATCGCAGACTTGCAAGTCCAGATAGAGGTACTCTACAAGCACAGGCCTAGGTTCCCTGACCTCATCTGTGACAGGGTGATATTTTATCAAGGGACTCAGATCAAGCGGCATAGGACCTCTGATTAAATAAATGGTTGCAGGGCGTTGAACAAATAGCCCACCAGGATAATCCCGATAACGCAGATTACTACAAACAACGCCAACAGTTTGGGTTTAATTGCTTTTCGCAGCATCACCAATGAAGGTGGCGAAAGAGTGGTAACCGACATCATGAAGGCTAAAACCGTGCCAAGCTGCGCTCCCTTGGAAAGCAGCGCTTCAGCAATCGGGATGGTGCCAAAGATGTCGGCGTAGAATGGCAAGCCTAAAAGCGTCGCCAGGATGACACCGAAGGGATTGTTGCGCCCGAGCAGAGAGACCACCCATTCGGTCGGGATCCAGTTATGGATGAACGCGCCAATCGCAACACCTATTAATATGTAGGGAAATACTTTTTTGAAGGTAGAAACCATCTGGTCTTTGGCGTAAGCTAGGCGATCTCTCGTGGTCAGGTCAGGTGATTCGATGTCCACGCTGCCGGCTTGGAGCACAAAGCTCTCGATGTAAGGTTCCATATGCAGCTTTTCGATCAGTGTTCCACCCAAAATAGCAACTACCAGCCCGAGGATCACGTAGAGCACGGCAATATTTGCGCCAAAGATGCTCATCAGGAGTACCAGTGAACCCAGATCCACCATGGGAGAAGAAATAAGGAAAGAGAACGTGACACCCAAGGGCAAACCAGCGGAAGTAAAACCGATAAAAATGGGCACCGACGAACAAGAGCAAAACGGGGTGACTGTACCAAGCAGTGCCGCGAGGGTGTTAGCACCCAATCCGTGAAAGCGGCTGAGGATTTTTTTGCTGCGTTC
>CAYUGV010000146.1:0-3449 GCA_964444335.1 uncultured Anaerolineaceae bacterium
TCCACCTTCCGGGACGAAGTTGACCAGCTTAGCCAGCAAAAGGGTCAGTAGCTTTTCAGCAAGCGAAGCATGCACCACGCTACCATTCCCGGCAAACAGCAGGCGTCCGTCAGTGCCAAATTGCCGCACACGCTCCAGGATGCTTTCATGCAGCTCGTGATCAAACACGATCGTGTTGTGAGGGTCTTTCTGCAGTTCGCCATAGGATTTAATCCGATATGGCACATTCGCGTAACTCAGCGTTGGAGCATTCAGCTTAAGTCGCAGTTCCCCGGGATGAAAACGGTCGCTGGCTTCCATCAATTTCAACAAATAGATGATTTGATGATCGCTCCAGTAGCCGATATTCGCCCAGGGATTGCCCTCTTCAGGAACTTCCCAATCAATCCCTGCGCGACTGATGCGGTAAGGATTGTAGCCATCCGCCGTGGTGGCACACAGGAAAGTATCCACGGTGGCTTCTGTAAACTGCGGGAAGGAGTAAACCAAAGCTTCCCAATTTTGAAAAATATCGCGCCAGTTACCAGCGTAATCCAGACGCAGAGAGCCGTCCTCATTTTTTAGGTTAATGGAAAACACATTCCACGGTCGGCTGGGATCGCCATGCCGGCGGCTGAAGGTGAGGGGCAAATAGGTGTTCAGCAGGCGGCGCAGATTGGGGTCATCCAGGTGAGCGGCGTGAGCACGCAGATCCAATATGGTAAATCGTTCTGGCAAAGCTGCAAAAAAGTCGGCATGAATCGTTGGAAGATCTCGTTGGTGGGTGGAGAGATAATTCAGCAGGTCTGCCTTTCCGACCCAGTAATTCTGCGAGAAGATACCACCGCGCATGATGTTGAACATGACATTCGAAAAATGGTGAGCGCTGTCCTGGGTTTTTTCTGAGACCTGTAGCCCATCTGCATATGTTACAAACTTTTGCAGGTTGGATGCGTTGAGTTGGATGTCCGTTTCAATGGCGTGTTGCTTCTCATCGTGGGACAATCTTAAGAAATCTTGCAGCTGCGCAAGAGACGCATGATCCTGGTCGACGTCCGCCACGAGGTACCAACTTGCCATTTGTTCCGCTTCCAAATGCAGGCAGGCATGCACAAAATACGCGCCGCGTTCACCCCGAATTTCCTTTTCAAATTCAAGTTCTTTCCCAAAGCGGAAGTTGCCTAACTGCCTGGAGGAAAGCAGCACATGTTGAGGTTCCAACCCCACCTGGAAAACCACGTTTACAGTCAGCGACTCGCTTGGCTCTGCCAGGTCTGTCAAGCGGGAGTTAAGCCCGAACAAGCCCAGGTTTGTCTCTTCATCCAACTCGCTGCGTTTGTAGGCATCCAGAAGGCAGCTGTAGACATTTTGGGTTGCGTAGCTGATGTTCGCTGGAAGTAGATTCTGAAAACCATCCAACACTTCCACATCGCACGGTGCATCCGGGTTAGTGAGATTGCTGAGCCAGGCTGTTTTGATAAAACCGAAGCGATCACCCGTGCGCCAGCTATATCGTAAAGTCAACCCAATAGAATGGTTGATCTCTTCAAAGATCAGCTTGGTTCCAGGGATGTTCTTGTACAGGTTACGCTCAACGCTGTATTGTCCATCCTGCCTGATCGAAAATGGCTCCCAAAGCCAAGTTTGAGTTCCGCGCGTTACGCGCAAGATTGTTTTCGCGCCTGTGTTTTCGAAATTTTCGGTGAGCTTATCCTCGGTATAGTAAGGAAACAAGGCATGCTCCGCGTTTATTCGTCCGGCGCTTAGCCCACCAGTTGAGGAAATGAACAACCAGTGGTCCGCTCCACTGACAAGGCTCATAAAAAACGGCGGCATGGCATCATAGTTCTGGATCTTGAAAAATGGCTCCCCAAATACCTCCACGTATCCCCCAGTGGATTCAGCTGGAGGGGGCGTGAGCAAAGTACCTCCAAGTAGAGTCGGAATAACCTTAGGATGCATCTTTCACTCTCCCTTGTTATTAAGCTGGGTGTTAAAGCAGATCTACGAGCAAACCATTTCGTTCAATGACATCCCGGTACCAATACGCGCTGTCTTTGATCGTGCGTTTTTGGGTTTCATAGTCCACATGAATTGCGCCGAATCGCTGGGAATATCCCCTTGCCCACTCAAAGTTATCCATTAACGACCACTGTAAATACGCGGTGACGGGGATACCCGCCTGGATTGCCTTCCAAACCTCGTAGATGTGGGTATGAAGGTAGTCGATGCGCCTCTGGTCACGGACTCTGCCAGTCTCATCGGGACCATCCGAGTAGCTCGCACCGTTTTCGGTCACCATTAACTGCTTTGGCTGGTACTCGCGGTTAATACGCTCAAGCAGTTCGTACAAGCCCTGTGGATAAAGCTCCCAGCCCATCTCGGTATGGGGCACATTCCGTTTCTCGTTATGGACCCCAGCCATTTTCTCTGAGACGAACATCCGTGTGTAGTAATTGATCCCCAGAAGGTCCGTTTGTTGGGCGATCAATTCCATATCGCCGGGTTGGATGAATTCAGGTTCGGTTGACTCAAGCAACCCCATGCGCGCGTAATCTTCCAGAACATCCTTGGGGTATCCACGCCCAAATATTGGGTCAGCAAACCAGCGGATGAGCTCTCCATCTATGAAACGAATTCTTTCCTGGCTGACCGGGGCTTCTGGATCATTGTGGACCGGGCTCATGTTCAGCACAATCCCAATCTGCGCGTCACTAACGGCATTGCGCAATTCTCTGACCGCCGTGCCGTGAGCAAGCAGAACATGGTGAGATGCCAGGATGCCTTTGAAGTGATCTGTCATTCCAGGAGCCTGCTCGCCGATCGAATAGCTCAAAAAGCTGGCACACCATGGTTCATTGATGGTGAACCACATTTTGACCCTGTCCCCGAACTGGCGCGCTACTATGCCCGTATATTCAGCAAAAGCGTCCGGGGTCGAACGGTTCAGCCAGCCCCCTTCCAGGGCGGTTGGAAGATCCCAGTGGTAGAGGGTCGCCAAAGGTTGGATACCCGCTTCCAGGAGTCCATCGATCAGCCGGTTGTAAAAGTCCAGTCCGGGCTGGTTGATCTTCCCGCGACCTTCTGGCAGGATGCGCGGCCAGGCGATGGAGAAACGGTAGTTTTTGAAGCCCAACGATCGCATCAGTTGGATGTCTTCCTGCCAGCGGTGATAATGGTCACACGCGACATCTCCGTTATCATTGTTTAGAATTTTCCCTGGGGTATGAGAAAATACATCCCAGATCGACTCTCCCCTTCCGTCCTCCTTTACCGCGCCTTCGATTTGGTAAGAAGCCGTGGCAGTCCCCCACAGGAAGTTTTCCGGAAATTTTAACAATGATGTCATGACGCGTCTCCTTTGCAGATCAGATGAGTTGGGTAAAAGTGTTTTTCAACAACGGGTAGAGTTCCCGGTAGACTTGATAGGCATGCCGATAGACCTCGAAGGTCTCGGGATTTGGATCGGT
>CAYUGV010000147.1:0-3433 GCA_964444335.1 uncultured Anaerolineaceae bacterium
AACTTGGTGACATGGTCACCATGCGACATCCAGACGATTTGCTTGCCCTCATGCAGTAATGGATTCGCCGCGGGAACGTCCAGCTCGGTCAAACCGTATTCATGTTCAGTGCTCTGAAGCACTTCGCCCCCAAGCTTGTAGGTCAGGGCTTGCATGCCATAGCAGATCCCCAGGATCGGCAGCCCGCTTTCAATCAGGTAATCCTGGATGTATGGTGCGCCTTCAGCGTAGATGGATTGAGGTCCACCGGAAAGGATGATACCCTTGGTGTGGCTGTCGAGCGCCTCTTCTTTATTCGTATGCCAGGGGAGCAGCTCGCAGTAGACGTGCATATCGCGAATGCGGCGACCGATCAGCTGCGTGTATTGGGAGCCAAAATCCAGGATGACGATTCTGTCACTCATTACGCATCCCTACGCCGCGAATTCGTCAGTGAAAATGATCTTGCCGTCATCCATCGAACTGATCGAGACCAGGGAATGCACCGGCACGCCCAGGTAAGCCAGCTTATTGCGACCGCCTTCAAAGGTTTTTTCGACCAAAGTGCCGATGCCGACCACTTTTGAGCCAGCTGTCTGCGCCAGGCGAACCAGGCCAATGATGGTCGCGCCGGATGCCAGGAAGTCGTCGATGATGAGGATTTCTTCATCCCGAAGTAGATATTCAGGTGAGACGATCAGCTCGGTGTTGTAACCTTTGGTATGGGAGGGCGCGACAGTGATATAGACTTCGCTTGGCATGGTGACAGGCTTGCTCTTGCGGGCATAGACCACCGGCAGGTTGAGGTATTTGCCTGCCATGAGCGCTGGCGCGATGCCGGAGATCTCAGCAGTCAAGATCTTGACCGCGGTTGTGCCTGCGAAAAGGCGGGCAAACTCTTTGCCGCAAGCATCCATAAGGATGGGATCCACCTGGTGATTGATGAAACGGTCAACTTTCAGGATGCCTTTACCAAGGTTTCTACCCTCGGTCAGGATGCGCTGCTTTAAAAGTTCCATATATTCGCTCCTATCACATTCCAGTAATAAAACATTCAAGCACAAGACAGAATGGATGATCCTTTTGTGCCTGTCTGGGAATTATAACAGCCGGTTCCTGCTTTGATACGCAGAAACCGGCTGTTAGATTGTGTTGATAAAAAGTTATTGATGCAGGATCTCCCCGGAGAATACGGTCACGGCTTTGCCGCCCAAAAAGACCCGGTCTTTCCCCAATCGGCACCATACTGTGCCACCGCGAGCAGATGCCTGGTATGCAACTAACTTGTCCTTATTAAGTTTGGCAGCCCAATAGGGTGTCAGGATGCAGTGACCAAGCCCGGTCACAGGATCTTCGGGAATACCAGTGTGGGGAGAGAAGAAACGTGAAACGAAATCGAACTTCCCTCCGTGTGACTGGGTAGTGATGATCAGATCGGTTTCCTCAAGGCTGGCGATTTTTCTGAAATCAGGGTCAAAAGCTTCAATTGCTGCCTGGTCTGCGACCTCTGCCAGCAAGATGGTTTTATCTGCAGAGTGCGCTACTGCCAGGGGAACCTGGCCAAGAATTTCCTCGAGCAGTGGGCTGGACTCAGCGGGAACAGGCTGAATTAGTGGCATGTCGAGTTCGATTGTGCCGTGGTCGAAACAGGCAGTGATCACGCCGCTCTTGGTGTGGAAGAAGATGGTCTCATCCGGGTCGTAAAAGCCTAACTCAAACAGAATATGTGCAGAGGCAAGCGTGGCATGACCGCATAGATCTACCTCCGTACTGGGAGTGAACCAGCGCAGGTTGTAATCGTTGCCTTTGGGACAGAGAAACGCCGTTTCGGAGAGCCTCATCTCATTGGCGACAGCCTGCATCCAGACTTCATCGCGGGGTTGTTCCAACAAGCAAACGCCAGCTGGATTGCCTTTAAAAGGCTTTACAGTAAACGAGTCAACCTGAAAGAGCGGAATCTTCATGCCTGCCTCCTCAAACTTTGTATAATTCTAATCGTTTTGTATACGACCGCAAGGCATGATTCTACCCAGTCAGTGTGTTTTCATCAATAATTGAACAACAAGAGGAACTTTTGTGCCAGTTTCTGATAATTCAAAATTTCAACGAGCGATTGCATAACCTACAGCTCCAGCCAAATTGGCATAGCTGCTCCTGCCGGGTATAATGCAACTTATGAAAATCAAGAACTTTTTCCTCCTGCTGACCGGGGTTGTGTTGCTTTTTGCAGCTTTGCCAACCGCGACACGGGCAGCGGAGCCTGCAGTCCCGCCGGTGCCATACTATGACCTGCCGCTCTGCCAGCCAGGTTACTATCCTACAAACCCGGGGAATTGTCTTCCCTTGGGAGCATCCCAGACGATTGTCCAATTACACGATTCTGGTTTTCCCTACCCCATCCGACCATTGGCAGCCGCGAAACCGGACGCTTCACTCTCTGATCTACCTGTACGAGTAGCCAAAATCACCGGCGGGGAAACACCCGTATATGCCAGCCTTGATGACGCTATTGGCGGTGGTGCAGTCCTCCGGACTATCCCGGATGGAGGCAGCCGCTATGTGACCATGATCGACTCGGCAACATCTGGCGGGCGGACCTTCGTGCGGACGATGGATGGCGGATGGGTGGAAGCGACGCCTTTCTACTCCTGGCCAAAATGGCAGGGGTTGGAGTTTTATTCCACGCCGAAAAATGACTTTGGCTGGACGATCAATCCGACCCCAAGCTATACCCAACCGAGTTTTGCCGCGCCTCAAACCGGCAAGGAATATCAAAAGTATGTCGAATTCCAGATCTACCAGGTGGTTGAGGCGGAAGGCTACGAGTGGTACGAGGCTGGACCAGGCGAGTGGATCCCGTCGCTGAAGTCCCGCAGGCTGGTGGTGGATACAAACGCTCCTGAGGGCGTCGACAACAACCGCTGGATCAGCATCGACCTCGATAATCAAACTCTGGCTGCTTATGAAGATGGCAAACTCGTTTTTGCCGCCCTTGTGGCAACCGGCTCTGGTGAACTTTATTCTGACCCGGGACTTTATTACATATACGAAAAACGAGAACTCGAGCAAATGCAGGGTTCCTACACGAGCGACCGCTCCGATTTCTACTCCCTGGAAGGTGTTCCCTGGACAATGTATTACAACCACGCCCAGGCAATCCATGGCATCTATTGGCCAGCGCTCCTTGGCTTCACGCAATCACACGGGTGTGTGAATATGTTCCCAGGGGACGCGCATTGGTTGTTCAACTGGGCAAAACTGGGTGACTGGGTTTACGTGCATGATCCGTCCGGGCAAACGCCCATCCCCACACCCACTCCGATGGGCACGCCCGCGCAAGAGATCATTTATCCGACGCCAACAAAACAGAACTAACAAAACAGGTCCCAAGGGGACCTGTTTTTCAATGATTTTTCTTGGATTAGCGAAAGGCTAAACTCTGTAAGAGTTAGCA
>CAYUGV010000148.1:0-3432 GCA_964444335.1 uncultured Anaerolineaceae bacterium
ATCGCCGTAACGCTGGCTACGCGCAAACCGTGGCTTACCATCACAGCAACGGATCTCTCCCCTGCTGCTCTCGAAATAGCCAAACAAAACGCTGCAACCCACCAGGTTACTGCTCAGATCGCGTTTGAGCAGGCGGATTTATTCCCCTCCGAAGACCAAACTTACGACCTCGTATGTGCCAATCTGCCCTACATCCCTACTAGCAAACTCGGGCAAGTCAACACGCTTGCTTTCGAGCCAACCCTCGCGCTTGATGGCGGCGCAGACGGCTTGAGCCTGATCCGCCGACTGCTTGACCAACTTCCGCCCAAGCTAAACGCACCTGCGTTAGTCCTGCTCGAAACGGAAGCCACGCTCGGGGCAGAAACGCTCGCCCTGGCAAAAACAGCTTTTCCCAAAGCGGACGTCAGCCTGCTGCAAGACCTGGCCGGGCTGGACCGCCTTGTAAGGATTGAGATATCATGAAAACCCAAGTCATTTCAGCCACTCACCCTGAAGCAATCGCGCTCGCGTGCGAAGTCATTCGGTCAGGCGGACTGATTGCCTTCCCAACCGACACGCTTTACGGCTTGGGTTGTGATCCCCACCTGCCAACTGCCCTCCAGCAGATCTATGCCGCCAAGGGACGTTCTGCCTCTAAAGCGATTCCGGTACTGATCAGCCGCGCGGACCAGCTTGAGAGCCTGGTTTCCGGTTTACCGGAGCAGTCTACCAGGCTGATGGAACGCTGGTGGCCTGGCGCGCTGACTCTCGTGCTGCCAAAAAATCCCGATTTACCCCCAGATCTGACGCCTTATCCCGGGCTGGCTGTGCGCATGCCGGATCATCCCGTTGCGCTCTCCTTGCTCGATCAAACCGGGCCGCTTGCAGTTACCAGCGCCAACCTCTCGGACCACGAAAACCCCCAGGACGCCCAGGGCGTGCTGGCTCAGCTCGATGGCGTAGTCGACCTGATTTTGGATGGCGGCAGCCTTTTGGGCGGGCAGGCTTCGACCATCATCGATTGCATGGCAAGTGAACCAAAACTGCTGCGCGAAGGTCCCATTCCATTTTCCGAGATCCTTGAAAGGTGGTATGCCGCATGACCCGACTGACGAATGCCTGGCTGGATTTTGTCCTCGACCCTGAAACTGCTGTTTTCTTCGTTGAAAGTCTGCGCTTTTCTGGAGCAAGCCTGAAAAATGCACGCTACAACCTGAGTTTTTGTGGCACCGCTGAGCATCCAACCGTAAAGCTGGAATCCATTAACCAGGAACAACGTCATGACCCTAAACATGGGCTTATGGAGGTTGTTTCGGCAGTCTATCGCGCGGAAACGGTTGACCTGGAGTGGTTGGTGGAATTTGCGCTGCCAGCCAATCAACCGTTGCTTCTCCAGCGCATGGAAATCCGCAATCACTCGGAACAGGTATTCCATCCCGACAGGCTGACCTTTGGCGCCTTGCGCGCAGGAGAGCTGAACTTTTCGGAAAGTCGCCCCGAAAAGACGGCATTCTACAGCAACGGCTGGCAAAGTTGGTCTCCGAGCGGCACCTGGCAATATGGTCAAAAACAAACCCGCAGCTGGCTGAAGGGTCTCTCAACCCCAATGCTCTACAATGCTGGTACCCCCGTTACAAAAAGACCCTCGGAGTTTTCTTCCGACATGTTTGGGGCGCTCATCGATCACGAAGCAAAAGTTGGGCTGATCTGTGGCTTTTTATCCCAAAAAGAGCAGTTTGGCTCGCTGCTTTCCACGCTCCACCCTGAGCCCGACCTCCAAGTCTGGGCGAACGCCGACAAAATCGAACTCCGTCCTGGGGCAACCCTCAGCAGTGACTGGCTGGCCTGGCAATTCTTTGACATTACCGATCCACAACCGTTCAAAACCTATTTTGAAGCGGTTGCCCGCGAAAACGAAGTGAGGAAACGCATCGAAACTCCACTCGGCTGGTGCAGTTGGTATTACTACTTCCAAAACATCACCCCGAAAGAGATCAGCAAGAATTTGCAAGCTGTTAGCGAATTGAAATCGCGCTTGCCACTCAAGTTTTTCCAGATCGATGATGGTTTCGAGCAGGATGTGGGCAGCTGGTTTGAGTTCGATGCTGAGTTCCCGGACGGCGTAGCTACTTTATCGCATGACATCCACAGCGAGGGTCTGACCCCCGGTATCTGGCTGGCGCCATTTATCCTGGAACCGCGTTCCAAGCTGATCCGCAGGCATCCGCAATGGCTTTTACGCGACCAAAATGGCCGGCCTGTCAACAGCGGTTTCGTTTGGGGCGGGCTGGGGCGCACGCTCGACCTCACCCATCCGGACGCGCAAGGATACATTCGGGATGTGATCCGGACTGCCGTGCAGGAATGGGGCTTCCCCTACCTGAAACTGGATTTCCTCTACGCGGCTGCTCTTCCAGGCTCACACCATGACCCCACCAAAACCCGCGCGCAGATCCTGCGCCAGGCGTTGGAATTGATCCGCGAAGAAGCCGGCGGTGAGACGATCCTGCTGGGGTGCGGTTGCCCGATTGGGTCTGGTATCGGGATTTTTGACATGATGCGCATCAGCGCGGACGTCAGCCCGGAATGGGAACCGAATGCCTTCGGCATCAGAAAACCTGTCCGCAATGAACCGAACATGCCTTGCGCCCGAAATGCCATCCAGAACATTATTACCCGCGCGCCAATGGACCCGCATTGGTGGGTGAACGATCCGGACTGCCTGTTGGTGCGGGCGGATTCGAAACTGACCCTGCCTGAAGTGCAATCGTTGGCAAGCGCCATCAGCCTGAGCGGTGGAGCATTGTTGCTCTCAGACGACATGAGCAAGCTCAGCGAAGAACGGCTGAGGATTGCCCAGAGTTTGCTGCCAGTACTGCCGCCCAATCCTGAAATCCTCGACCTTTTTGAGAAGACCATGCCCTCCCAAATGCGCCAGGTGATGCAAACCCCTGCGGGTGAGCGGCAGGTGATTGCTCTCTTTAATTGGTCGGGTGAGCCGAGGGACCTCGAGCTCAATTTGAAGACCTTCAAGTTGGAAGGGCAGACCTGGTTGATGCGCGAGTTCTGGACGGGAGAATGGGCTGAATTGGACGTGAACTATGTCTTCCGGGCGGTACCGGCGCATGGTGTGCGCCTGTTGACCCTCAGCCCGCTGCAAAAGATTGCCTACCTTGGCAGCGACTTGCACTCCTCGCAAGGGATCGAGCTGAGTTCCTGGAAAGAAACACGCTCACGGCTTTCTTTTGATCTGGACTTGGGACGTGAAGCTGAAGGCAGGATCTACCTTTATTGCACCTCCATCCCATCAGCGATCACTGTGAACAAGCAGGAAGTCTATTGGATCCAGGAGAGCGAGAATTTGATTAGCATAGCGCTTAAAATGACCGCAAAAACAAGTTTGAGCGTAAAGTTTTAGTCCTACCCTTTAGTCTCCATAGAAACGAACAA
>CAYUGV010000149.1:0-3419 GCA_964444335.1 uncultured Anaerolineaceae bacterium
TACTCAAAAAAAGATAAAAACAGTCATTGTTTCCACAACTCTTGGATCCTCCATTTGCAACTGGCAAGCTATTTGCACAACAGAGTATAATGAGGTCCTATGCAGTCACCCATGATGCCCGAAGCTAGCATCGTCAACAACTCCGAAACCTACCAGCACATGCTGGCACATTTAGCCACCCAGGATACCATCGCGATCGATACCGAATCGAACAGCCTGCATGCCTACCACGAACGGGTGTGCCTGATCCAGCTTTCCAGCCCAACGGCGGACTTTCTGGTGGATCCGTTTGTCTTCGACAATCTGGATGAACTCGGGAAGCTCTTTTCCCGGGAGGACATTCAGAAAGTTTTTCATGCCGGCGATTATGATATCGGCTGCCTTAAGCGGGATTTCGATTTCACTTTTCACAACGTTTTCGATACGATGCTTGCCGCCACAGCCCTGGCCGAACCCAACCTGGGGCTGGCTGCTCTGCTCGAAAAGTATTTCGGCATCATTCTCGATAAAAAGTACCAACGTGCAAATTGGGGTGAGCGCCCGCTAAAAGCTGAAATGCTCAGCTATGCCCAGTGCGATTCGCACTACCTTATTCCCCTGAGAGATACACTGCTACCCCAACTCGAAGCCAGCAACCGGCTGAAGCTCGTGCTGGAAGAGGGCGAAGGCATGGCGCGCCTGGTTAAGCCGCTCGAACAACACATCGAGGATATCTGGCGGGTCAAAGGTGCCCAGGACCTCTCAGCCGAGGGACTTTCGCTGCTCGATGTGCTAAACCATACCCGGGAACTCATTGCCAGCAAACGCGATGTACCACCCTTCAAAGTGTTCTCAGACCGGGCTCTGATCGAGATCGCCCAGACACAACCGCACTACATCCAGGAGCTCAGCTTGCTGCCTTCGTTGTCGGAGAGCCAGGTGCGGCGGTATGGCAGCCTGCTAATGCAGGCAATTCAAACCTGGCGGGAAAACCCGCAAAAAGTGAACCCCCGGCGAAACCATCGCCTGAGTGATGCGGAAATGAAGCGCCGTGACGCCCTATCGAACTGGCGGAAACAGGCTGGCTTGAATGAGGGCTTGCCCTCCAACGCGATCATTTCCCGCGATCTGCTTGAGCGGCTGGCACACCCGGAGTTCTCAGATATTAATGAGCTCAAACAAGCCATGAAATACTTTCCCTATCGCTATGAGCGTTATGGCGATGCCATATTCCAGGTATTGGAAAGGACAAAAGAATGAAACTAACCGTTCTTGGCGCAGCACGCACCGTCACTGGGTCAATGCACCTGATTGAACACGACGGGCATAGATTCCTGATCGATTGCGGGACCTTTCAGGGCAAGCGCGACGAATCTTACTTCATCAATCTCAACTTTCCCTTCGACCCCAGCAAAATCGAAGCCATGATCCTTTCGCATGCCCACATCGACCATAGCGGCAATATTCCCAACCTGGTCAAGCAGGGCTTTCGCGGGAAGATCTACACCACCGATGCCAGCGAAGACCTCGCGGACATCATGCTCAGGGATTCCGGGCACATCCAGGAAAACGACATCCAGTATGTCAACAAAAAGCGCCGCAAGAAGGGCGAACGCGCATTGGAGCCGATCTACACTCAAAAAGACGCGATCGAAGCCATGCCTTACTTCCAGAGCGTTTGGTATCAACAGAAGTTTGAGCCCATCCCGGGCGTGACCGCCCAACTGGTGGACGCGGGGCACATTTTGGGTTCGGCGGCGGTCATCCTGGATTATCGCGATGACCAGGGCGAACCAAAACGCTTATGGTTTTCGGGCGACATCGGCAGGTTTGACGCCCCCATTCTGCGCGACCCGGTGCTGCCTTCCGGCGTGGACACGCTCGTGATGGAATGCACCTATGGCGATAAGCCGCACGAAGCGATGGATGATGCCTATGATGAATTCATCGACGCTGTCAAGCGGACCGTCAAACGCGGCGGCAAGGTGATCGTGCCGGCTTTCGCGGTAGGCCGCACCCAAAACCTGACTTACTTCCTCAGCCAGGCGATAGACGACGGCTTGATTCCGGACGTGCCGGTGGTGGTTGATAGCCCCCTGGCGGTCAACGCCTCTGTTCTGTACCGCAAGCATACCGAATGTTTTGACGACGAAACCTGGAAATACATTGCCGAGCATCGCATGCAGGGGCTGGACTTTCATAACGTGATCTACACCATGTCGGTGGACGAATCAAAGGCGCTTAACGAGTGGAACGAGCCCATGATCATTATCTCGGCATCCGGCATGGCGGAAAGCGGTCGGATCCTGCACCACCTCAAGAACAACATCGAAGACGGACGCAACACCATCCTGATCATCTCCTGGCAGGCTCCCGACACGCTCGGCCGACGCCTGGCCGACCGCGAACGCAAGGTGCGGATCTTTGGCGAGGAGTATTTCCGCAAGGCGGAGGTCGTAACCATCGGCGGCCTAAGCGCGCATGCCGGGCAGACCGGGCTGGTGGAGTACGCCCTGGCAAGTAAGGACAGCGTGAAGCGGATCATCCTCTTCCACGGCGAGCCGGATAAAGCCCAGGCGCTGATCGACAAGCTGGCTGAGCATCCCGAACTACCGGTGCCGGTCTACGCCGAAAAGGGGCAGGAGTTCGACCTTTAAGGTATAATCTGAGACCTGTTGGAGAGATGCCGGAGTGGTTGATCGGGGCGGTCTCGAAAACCGTTATGGGTCTCGTACCCATCGTGGGTTCGAACCCCACTCTCTCCGCTAAGAAAAATGCCGCAAAACGCGGCATTTTTCTTTTCCACAAGAGTGGAGGTTTCTTTCATCGCGGAGAGCAAAGTTCCTGTTGTCATCCTGAGCAGCGCGACTGCTTGCGTCCCCTTGCGGGAAGGATCTGTCTTTTATAAATTAGATTCTTCGCAAAAGAGGCTCAGAATGACATGAGTCGACAGGTGGGTTGGCTATCAGACATCCTGCGTGGATTACGGTTCCACGACGCCAACCCACCCTACCCATACAAAAATAACGCAGTAGTGCGGCATTTTTGATTTCCAAAAGTATAGCGGATTTATGTCATGTGAGGAGCTATGTTCATGCTGTCATCCTGAGCGACGCGACTGCTTGCGTCCCCTTGCGGGAAGGATCTGTTAGTTAAAAACCAGATTCTTCGCAAAAGAGGCTCAGAATGACATGAGTCGACAGGTGGGTTGGTTAAAGCAAGTACTAGGTCGGTTGAGGCTAAGTGATGCCATACACTTTGTGCACGATGACCCACCCTGCGTTTGGTTGCTGTCATTCTCATTATCGCGAGGAGTGAAGATCCTACTGTCATCCTGAGCGACGCGACTGCTTGCGTCCCCTTGGGGAAGGATCTGTTTGATAAAAAAAACCAGATTCTTCGCAAAAGAGGCTCAGAATGACTTGAGTCGCTGGAAAGGT
>CAYUGV010000150.1:0-3402 GCA_964444335.1 uncultured Anaerolineaceae bacterium
ACGGTCAACTTTTCGACGCTCAGATCCATCCGAACGCAGATCTCATCAATGTGCAAAGAATCCTGACCCAAAACGCGTAATACCGTGCGTTCCATGTCGGTCAAGGCTTGCTGCTGAGGTTTTGGCGCTTTATTACCCTCTTCGATCCTGAGGGCTTCCAGAACCGCCTTCGGGTTCGTCATCGGCATCGCCCCCTCGCCAATAAGGTCATTCGTGCCGCGGCTCATCGGCGAAAGCACCGAACCT
Organism: uncultured Anaerolineaceae bacterium; assembly: GCA_964444335.1. GTDB lineage: Bacteria > Chloroflexota > Anaerolineae > Anaerolineales > Anaerolineaceae > Mesolinea. The sequence goes on from CAYUGV010000150.1 coordinate 247, forward strand.
GGGACTGCAAATACCTCGCGGTTTTGCTCAATCGCGAACTTCGCCGTGATCAATGCCCCGCTTTTCTCGCCGGCTTCAATCACGATCGTCGCGCGGCTTAAACCCGAAATGATCCGGTTTCGCGGTGGAAAATTAATACCGTCCGGTTTGGTTCCCGGTGCATAATCGCTTACGATCGCGCCATGCTCCTGTATCTGTTCCGCCAACCTGCGATGCTCTGGCGGATAAATGATGTCCACCCCGCTGCCCAACACGGCGATCGTCCTGCCGCCTGCTTCGATCGCGGCGTTGTGCGCCAGGCCATCGACCCCTCTTGCCAGCCCGCTGACTACGGTTACCCCATTGTGAGCGAGGTATTCGGCGGTATCGCGGGTGATCTGCTTTCCATAGGCAGTGACGTTGCGCGTTCCCACGATCGCGACTGCAAGGTCATCCCCAGCGGTGATGCTGCCTTTGTAATACAAAACGGGTGGCGGCTGGGCAATTTCTTTCAGGTAACGCGGATAAGCGTCATCCTGCCAGGTTAAAAACAAAATCCCCTTGGTTTTCAACTGCCCGGGCAGCGCAAGGGGATCGATCGTTTTTCGTTTTTCAAGGATCTCAGCGACATTTTTATCCGATAGACCTGCCGCATGTAGTTCAGGTGAACCTGCCTGCCAGGCCCGGCTTAATTCGCCAAAAAAGGACAGCAGTTTTCGAAACCTGACTGCCCCGATGCCTCTTACGTAACTGAACGCCAGCCAATATCCGGCCTCGTCCATTACCCCCTCAGTCCTTCCAGCAAGCGCACTTCCAACCGTTTCTGCTCGAGGTCAACCTTCAGGATCACTTCCGGGATTGCCGGTATCAGCAGCTCCTGTCCATCATCCTGATCGATGATATAAACCTCATTCGCGCCTGTTTCCATGATGGCTGCCAGAACGCCGAGGTCCTCTTCACCTTCGAAAACGCGCAGACCGATCAACTGGTGATGGTAATACTTGCCCGCCTGTAAAGTCGGAAGATCCTTTACTGCTGCGAACACGTCCAAACCAGCAAGTTCACGCACATCTTCGGGGTTGTCATACCCATCCAGTTTGAGAAGAAGCAAATCGTGCTTCCAGCGTGTGCCAGTGACCTTGTTGGGATGGAAATCCGTGCCGATGTAGATTGTTTTTCCTCTCCGAATGCGTTCCGGAAAGTCAGTGATCACCCGCATGCTGATTTCGCCCCGCACGCCATGCGATTTTTGTAGTTTACCGATTAATACATAAGCAGGCTCAACCGGACCGATCGAGCCTGCTGTGTCTTGATATTGCTCTGCCATCTCAGGCATTAACCCAAATCCACCACGTCCATGGTAACTTGCTTACCATTGCGAGCAGCGACAACTTTTAGAATGGCTCTCAATGAGTTTGCCACCCTTCCGTGTTTGCCGATCACCCGACCAATGTCAGCTTTGCCGACCTGCAGGTCAAGCTGAATGGTGTTCCCATTGCGATATTCATCGACCATGACCTGTTGCGGGTCATCAACGATCGATTTCGCCAGGTATTCCAGCAAGTCTTGCAGCTTGGATGGTTTCATCACTTACCTCGTTATGCCTTTGGGGCGTGCGTGGTTTTTGGATGGGTGGTCAGACCGCTGTAGACTTTCTTAGCTTCAGCTAACAAAGCTTCTTTGTCTTCTCCAGCCTTAAGGCGATTGAAGCGATCATCAAGTTTGACGACTTTGAAAAGTTTCTGCACAGATTCAGAAGGCTGGGCGCCGACGCTCAACCAGTGGTAAATGCGCTCTTCGTCAAAAACGATCGTTCCGGGTTCGGTACGGGGATTGTACTGACCAACGATTTCAATGAAACGCCCATCGCGCGGACTCTCTTTGTCTGCCACGATCACACGATACTGCGGTTGGTGAGCTGAGCCCACCCGACGTAAACGAATACGTACCATTTTTTACTAATACTCCTTGACCTATAATCTATTTCTTCCTGGCTCGTCAAAGGCTGAGAGAATGCTGAAGGGGCATTTCCTTCTCCTATGCTCAGGTTTAACCAAATAACCTATTAATATTACCACGTCCACCGGATTTTTGGAACTTTTTCATTAAAGTCTGTATGTCCCGGAATTGCTTCATCAACTTGTTCACATCCTGCACATCTTTACCGCAGCCAGCCGCGATTCTTCGCCGCCGACTCGCATTCAAGATGCGCGGATCCTGTCGTTCTTTTGGCGTCATCGAATTGATGATCGCCTCAACTGTTTTCAGCTGGTCTTCCGCCTCACGCGGATCCACCGACTTGGCTACCGTGCCAAACTGCCCCGGCAGCATTCCCAACACCTGCGAGATCGGTCCCATTTTCTTGATCTGCCGCAGTTGATTGGCAAAGTCCTGCAGCGTGAATTGCCCGGTCAGCATGCGTTCGGCTTCCTTGACGTCCACCTGTCCGGCGTAGGCAGCTTCTGCCTTCTCGATCAGGCCGAGCATATCGCCCATTCCAAGGATCCTGGAAGAGATACGGGTGGGGTCGAAAACTTCCAACGCGTCCAGTCCCTCACCAGTGCCGAGGAACTTGATCGGAATACCAGTCACTTCGCGGATGGAGATGGCTGCGCCGCCCCGGGCGTCGCCGTCGATCTTGGTAAAGATCAAGCCGCTCACTGGGATCACGCCGACGAAGCCCTTCGCAACATTCAGTGCTTCCTGCCCGATCATAGAGTCCACCACCAGCAGGATTTCCTTAACCGGCATCGCCTCATTCAGGGCTTTGAGTTCGTCCATCAGGGCATCATCCAACTGCGACCGTCCTGCAGTATCCAGGATCACAACCGAATAGCCGCCTTTTCGCGCGACATCCAGCGCGCTTTTGGCGATCTGCACCGGTTTTGCGCCTTCTACGCTGTGTACTGGCACGTCAATGCGCTCGCCCAAGGTCTGCAATTGCTTAATGGCTGCCGGGCGATAAATGTCCGCTGCTACCATCAAGACTCTCTCGCCCCTTGAGCGAAGCTGTTTTGCCAATTTGGCTGCCGCGGTCGTCTTGCCAGAGCCTTGCAGACCTACCAACATGACCACATGCGGTTTTTCTCCGCGTAAATTGAGAGGAGCAGGCTGCCCTAGCGTCTTGATCAGTTCTTCATTGACGATCTTGATCACCATTTGGGCAGGGTTGAGCGC
>CAYUGV010000151.1:0-3367 GCA_964444335.1 uncultured Anaerolineaceae bacterium
AAATTGCGAGAGTAATTGACTCTTTCCAATCGAGGGAGTATACTAATTCGCTGTGAACATTTAACTTTGGAGAAATTGATTATGGACGCCCCCGTCGAAAACAATAAAGAAGTAACAAATTTGAAGCCTAAAGACAAATTCGAAGGGAAGGTTTTAAAGACCTCGTTGCAAGGCGCTTTGATAGATATCAAAAGCCCTCTGCCCGCGTTCCTGCACATTTCCCAGGTTATTGACCCCAAGAATCCTGAAGCTGTTTTGAAATCCCTTGAAGATGTGCTCAAGGCTGATGATGTTGTGACAGTTTGGGTTCGCCGAGTCCTGAAGGACCACATCGAATTGACCATGCGCGAGCCCCTGGCTTATGAATGGCGCGAATTGGCAGCCGACATGGTCGTGCACGGTAAAGTTTTACGCCTGGAAACCTTCGGTGCTTTTGTTGAAATCGGCGCTGAACGCCCTGGCTTGATCCACGTCAGTGAACTTTCCCATAATTACGTGCGCACTCCCAACGAAGTCGTCAAAGTTGGCGATGAGTTCGATGTGAAAGTGCTCGAAGTGGACCGCCGCAAAAAACAGATCAAACTCAGCCTCAAGGCACTGCTCGAAGTTCCTGAAGAAGCCGCGCCAGAACCAAAACGCGCTGCTCGCAAGGGCAAAGGTCACAAGCAGGAAGTCGTTGAAGAGCCTGCAGAGGAAGTGATTCCGGATCCTACATACATGGAAATTGCCATGCGCAAAGCCATGGACAAGGCTGAACAGCGCTTGCCCGAGATCACAAGCCGTGTGAAGAAATCCAAATCGTACGACTCTGAGGCGGATGACATCTTCGAAAGAACGATGCAAAATAAGATCAACAACAAGGATTAGGATGCGTGACGTCAAAAGACTGCGCATAGGCTAAAAAAGCGAGCCGGGGAGGTGCTGGAGTGATCAGCCCTCCCCGTTACTTTTAATGGAGACTACTGAATCAGGAGGTGAGATGGCAACAAAGCTGATTTTCTTCACTGGCGGTGTAATCTCCTCTGTGGGTAAGGGCGTGACTGCGGCTTCGGTCGGAAGGTTGCTCAAAGCCAGGGGGTTTGACATCACCATTCAAAAACTCGATCCTTATCTCAATGTCGATCCGGGCACGCTCAGCCCTTACCAGCACGGTGAGGTTTTCGTCCTGGACGATGGCTCTGAAACTGATCTGGACCTGGGGCATTACGAGCGCTTTTGTGACCTCCATCTAAAAAAGACCAGCACGGTTACCACCGGCCAGGTCTACGAAGAAGTGATCAACCGCGAACGCCGCGGCGATTATCTCGGCGGCACAATCCAGGTCATCCCACACATCACCAATGAGATCAAACGGCGGATCGACTTGCTTACACGGTCAACTGACGCGGATATTGCCTTGATCGAAGTCGGCGGGACCGTTGGCGATATTGAAAGCCAGCCTTTCCTTGAAGCTATCCGGGAGTTACGCAACGATCTGGGCCGGGAAAACACGGCTTTTGTGCATATCACCTGGCTTCCGTATCTGCGCGCGACCAATGAAACCAAAACCAAACCCACCCAGCATTCCGTACGTGAGCTGCGGTCGCTCGGTATTCTGCCGGATATGATCATAGCCCGCAGCGATTTTCCGGTCGAAAAAGAACTTGCTCACAAAATTTCCCAGTTTTGCGACGTCCGCGAAGAAGCAGTGATCCCGTTGGTGACAGCCGATCTGCTTTATGAGATTCCGCTGGTGCTTGAGCAAGCCCATGTGGCCGACTTTTTGTTGGAGCGGCTAAAGTTGGAACCCAAACAGCCCACCAAGATCCAGGGTTGGAAGACCATGGTAGCGGAACTCAAACGCCATAAACCTAGCATAAAAATAGGGTTGGTTGGAAAGTACGTGGAATTGCATGATGCTTACCTGAGCGTCAGAGAGGCGCTCAACCACGCGGCGCTTTTTTATGGGGTGGATGTGGATTTGCAGTGGATCTCCTCGACGGCTATCGAAAAGGATAATGTCCAGGACCTGCTCGTCGGTCTTGACGGCATCCTCGTGCCTGGTGGCTTTGGCAGCCGGGGTGTGGAAGGAAAAATCCTGGCCGCGCAGTACGCGCGCGAAAACCACATACCTTACCTGGGGCTTTGCCTGGGTTTGCAGGTGATGATGATCGACTTCGCGCGAAATGTCCTGGGCTTGAAAAACGCCGACTCGGCTGAATTTGACAAACTTACGCCGGATCCTGTGATCGACCTGATGCTAGAACAGCGTGGATTGGTCCAGATGGGCGGCACGATGCGCTTGGGGCTTTACCCCTGCAACATCAAACCAGGTTCCAGGGCGGAAGCCTTGTACCAAGCGGAAGTGATCCAGGAACGGCACCGCCATCGCTATGAATTTAATAATGAATATCGCCAAAAGTATGAAGAAAATGGCATGGTCTTCTCGGGCGTCTCACCAGATGGCGTCTTGGTAGAGATGGCTGAGTTGGAGGGCCACCCATTCATGATGGCTAGTCAATTCCATCCTGAGTTTTTGTCTCGCCCAAATCGGGCTCACCCGCTTTTCCTTGGTTTCATCCAGGCAGCATGTAAAAAAGCTGGCTTTTCGGATCAACCTGTAAAACTGGACTTTACGAATTGATCCTGCGATAGGCTATACTTAATCAGAAATAACCCTAGAAGGAAGGTATGTAATGGACACAATTATCGAATATATCAATGCAATAGAAATCCTTGACTCCCGTGGCAACCCCACCGTGGAAGTGGAAGTCATCCTGGCTGACGGCAGTTTTGGCCGTGCAGCTGTTCCCTCCGGTGCATCAACCGGCATACACGAAGCACTCGAACTGCGCGATGGCGACAAAGGCCGTTACAATGGCAAGGGCGTGCTCAAAGCTGTTGATAACGTCAACAATGAAATTGCTGATGAACTGCTTGGCGTGGACGCGCTTGAACAGAAAGCCATCGACGAGCTACTCATCGAACTCGACGGCACTCCCAACAAAGCTAATTTTGGCGCCAATGCTATCCTGGGCACCAGCCTGGCAGTCGCGAAAGCAGCCGCAGCTTCGCTCGGTCTGCCTCTTTACCGCTACCTCGGCGGTGTTTATGCGCACGTACTTCCCGTCCCGATGATGAACATCCTCAACGGCGGCGCGCATACTGGCTGGCAATCAACCGACGCCCAGGAATTCATGGTCATGCCTTTTGGCGCGCCAACTTTCGCTGAAGGTCTGCGATGGGGCGCCGAGATCTATGCCTCCCTCAAGACCGTGCTCAAGAGCAAAGGTTACACCACCCTGGTTGGTGATGAAGGCGGGTTTGCGCCTGCCCTGAGCGCCAATAACGAAGCCGTGGAACTGATCCTCCAGGCGATTGAAAAAGC
>CAYUGV010000152.1:0-3295 GCA_964444335.1 uncultured Anaerolineaceae bacterium
CAAGACCCTTTTCGATCAACTGCAGCGCCATCTCGTAGAGGGGCTCAAAGTAATCCGAAGCGTAATATTCGCGATCGCCCCAATCGAACCCCAGCCAGTGAATGTCTTCTTTGATAGCATCGACGTATTCGACGTCTTCCTTGACCGGATTGGTGTCGTCGTAACGCAAGTTTGTCAGCCCGCCATAGTCTTCCGCGACGCCAAAGTCAATGCACAGAGCTTTGGCATGACCGATGTGTAGGTAGCCATTGGGCTCGGGTGGAAAACGGGTATGCACCCGCCCGCCAAACCTGCCAGTGCGGTTGTGTTCATCGATAATTTCACGAATGAAATTGGTTTTTGTTGAAGTTTCTTCAGTCATGGTAATGCTCCTTGATTGGGTTACAAAATTATACCTTTAAGAACTGAGCCCTGACTTTCATCAGGGCTCAGTTTTGCTTTAATTACGAGTTGTTTACGTAACCAGGCAGCTATGCCCCGATCAGCTCACGAACACCCTGCAATTGAAAAGCGCTGTTCAAGTATTCATTCTTGGTAGCGATGAACTTGGCATACTCAGCCATAAAGACCTTGCCGGGATCGCGCAGGTCGAATTTTTCAGGATACTGCAGGAAGTACTCGCGATGTACGCGCGTCCAAACCAGGCGACCGTCGGTATCGATGTTGATCTTGGTCACGCCGAGCTCTGCCGCGTGCCTGAACTGGGTGGCATCCACGCCCTTCGCGCCAGCGAGGTTGCCGCCAGCAGCGTTGATGCGTGCTACTTCTTCCTGTGGGACGGAGCTGGAGCCGTGCATCACCAGCGGGAAACCGGGCAGACGTTCCTGGATCTGAGCCAGCACGTCAAAATGCAGGGACTGCGAACCAGAGAATTTGAAAGCGCCGTGGCTGGTGCCAATGGCGACCGCCAGGGAGTCACAGCCGCTGCGTTCCACGAAGTCGCGAGCCTGTTCCGGGTTGGTCAGCTTGGCTTCGGATTCACTCACTGAGACGTGTTCCTCAACGCCGCCGAGCATGCCAAGTTCGGCTTCGACCACGATACCTTTCGCGTGGGCTGCTTCAACCACACGGCGGGTGATGGCGATGTTCTCTTCATAAGGGAAGCCGCTGGCGTCGATCATAACCGAGCTGTAAAAGCCTGAATTGATGCAATCATAGCAGGTGGCTTCATCGCCGTGGTCCAGGTGGACCGCGAAGATGGCTTCGGGATAGACTTCATCAGCAGCGCGGATAAGACCTTCGAGGAAAGTCTTATTGGTATAGCTGCGAGATCCCTTGCTGATCTGGATGATGAAGGGCGCTTGCGAGTCGAGGTTGCCGCGGAACAAACCGACGATTTGCTCGAGGTTGTTGACGTTATAGGCACCAATAGCATACTTACCATAAGCATGCTCAAACAGTTTCTTAGTTGTGACGATCATGATGGCTCCTTTTTAGATCTTGGATTTAGTTAATTATACTCTTCCCATGATAAGCGGCTCGACCAAAATTGATTTTATCTAAGGTTTTTGCCCAAATGACACTAGGAGTAGGTTGTTATTTCAATGCAGACAGGTAAATCTGGCGCAATCCCTCAGCATAGACCTGCGGGTCGTGTTCCGCGCGGATCCGCTCCAGGGCTGCCTGCCCTTTCTGGGCAATCGATCCTGGATCAGCCAAGATGGACCGAATGATGCTTTCCAACCCAGCCTCGATAGTCTGGCTCAATTCCTGGCGATCTTCAGCTGTGGTGTAGATTGCTTCACCGAGCTCATCCTTGGGCACCCGGATCAACCAACCTATGCGGTTGTTGTTGATTTCCGGTAAAGCGCGCACATCTGTGGTAATCACAGGGCAACCCGAAGCCTGGGCTTCCAAAACCGATAACCCATAAGTGTCCGCCCAGGTTGGCAGCAAGCCCACATCGGCGTTCTTAAGCAATTCCAATACCGCAGCATTGGGGAGTTCTTCGTAGTATTCCAACCACTCCGGTTTGGCGGAAATGATCCCGCGTGCCCAGGTGACATCCTCTTCGGTTTCTTGCGCAGCGTAAGGTTCCAGGCGTAAGGAGCTGACAACCACCAAACGGATCGGAAAGCCCTCCTCGACAGCCAGTTTTTCAAAAGCCCGGAAGAGTTCGCGCCCTCCCTTGCGGAAAAAGCCCGCCCCCACCAAGACGAAGCGAATCGGGTGCTGCTGGTCATAATCCCTGGGAGTTATGCTATCCACCAACGGTTCCTGTGCGGGATGAAGCACACGTAACTTGGCCAGGATTGGCTCGCTGAATTCGCTCGAGATTTGGCGTAAAAACTTGCGCTGGAAGTTGGCAGCATTCTCAGACCAGCCAATGATCTGCTTGCAGGAAGGGCTGCGAAGCGCCTCCAATCCTTTCAGGGTCAGTCGACCCGGTTGCAGGTTTTGCCAATGCGTGTCCTTCGCCTGAGTTAACAATTCGTTGAAACGCGGCAGAATGGTTTCGAAATGGGAGACCCAGGGGGTTTTGCCATAGCTGACCCCGTTGGAAAAATGCAGCACATCAACTCTATTGAGGTCAAAGTCCTCAAACTGGTTGTTCAAATCAAAGGTCGGGAAGAGTGGTTTTCCAATTACCCGGTTCAGCTTGAGCGCTGACGCCCGCCGAAAGGAGAAAAGATCCTTCACCGGCACATAAACCGCTTCAGGAAGCTGATTTATGATGATCCGGAGGTTGGTATAGAAGTCCATGCGGTAAGCAAGGACTCCAATTTTCATTTTTTGCATTTCTTATCCTTAGTTTCCCGCGGCTGTTCCCTCAACAGCATCGGTTTTTAGAGATACAGGCTTCCAGAACAACATCAGCACGATGGCAATCGTCGCCAGGATGGCACCAAAGAAGAAGGGAGCGGAAGGACCAAACCCCTTCCAACTTCCAGCGCCGCTCCAAAGTAAACCCGCGATCAGCGAGGCAGGAAAATCGAGAATTCCAAGCACAGCGTTGTACGTTCCAAAAGCTGTACCGCGCAAATCCTTGGGCACCAGATCCGAGAGCATTGCCTTGGCAGTGCCGTAGGCCATGCCGTAATATAGCCCATAGGCCACATAAAGCATCCAGATATGAGTAACATTTTGCGCCAACGCGAAGCCAAGGTAAATCAGCGCGTACATCGTCCAGCCGCCGACGATCAGCTTCTTGCGCCCAATTTTGTCCGAGATCATCCCAGCAGGGGTCGACACCAGTGTGTAGACCAAGTTGAAAACCGCCAGCATGATCAGGATGTGCAGGGTGCTCATGCCGCGTTCCTGAGCGCGCAGCACAAGGAAAGCATCCGATGAGTTA
>CAYUGV010000153.1:0-3286 GCA_964444335.1 uncultured Anaerolineaceae bacterium
GAAAGCTTCGCCGAGGAATACCACAGGATGGAAATCACAAAAATGATCGCCAGTAACAGCGGATTCCAGGTGGTGGTAGCAGCCAGCAGCACGGCAAACGAGAAGATGAACCGAGCCCGTGGGTCAATGCGGTCGATCAGGCTGTTTCGGTAGCGGTAATTCCAGGCAACAAGCATAGTTGTTTCCAGTCCAGGCGGTCAGACAGGCCGCCTGGACTCATCAAACTCTATTACCGACCGCTTTGCGAGACAATCGCGGAGTACGCGACCATCAACAACGGTAGCAACACCAGCCCCCAAACAATATTAGTAAGGAAGGCGGGCAGGAAGTTCGCGAAGATGACAGTGTTCATGTCTGCGCCCGACACCCACATTTCGGAGACAGCAGCCAGACCCATTCCCAGCAGAACGCCCAAAACCACCGAGATCTCTGCCAGCAAGATCGAACGACCAGCCTTGTAGTTGACGATGAGCACTGAGAACAAGCCGGGGATCAAGCCCATGATGCCGTTCCCAAGGTCCCACCAGATCCAAAAACCATAACCGCTCAGCAAATCGGCGAGGATGTTGCCCACAAAGCCGGTGATAAAACCAACGATCGGGCCAAACGCGATACCAAAGAACATCGGGATCACCACTGCCGGGCGAACACCCACATTGCCTGCACCGGGGATCTGCCAGATGTTGAATGCCCAGGTGACCACTGCATAAAGCGCGGCACCGATGGCGGCATACACAACTTCCTTTGTGCCAAAGCGCCACAAAGGTTTCTTTTCCTGCTTGGTTACTTCATTTGAATACATAACTTCCTCCTTTAAATAATGGTTGATAAATGTTTAACCTGCCAGCTGACTCAAAGTTTCAGCACGCAGGAATTGACCTGTGCGTGGGTACATCTCGCGGTTCAATTTGAGCAGTGAGGTCGGTAGCAGACGCCACTCGCGCAACTGTTCATCATCCGCAAAGACTTCGTGCGGGCTGCCATCTGCCACCACCCGCCCACCATATAGCACCACCACCCGGTTGGCATACGTGAGTGCCAGGTCCAGGTCATGGGTGATAAATAAAATAGCGTCAAACCCGGGGGTCTGCAGAATGGTGTCCATAAATGACTGATAATTCCAATAATCCTGTCCCGCGGTGGGTTCGTCCATCATCAAAATGCGCGATTTCATCGAAAGCACCGAAGCAATCGAGACGCGCTTTTGCTGCCCAAACGAAAGCGCCAGGGGTGGCGTGGGTAGTTCCTGCTCGAGATGGACAGTTTCAATCGCCCAATCCACGTTCTCGCCCACCTTTTCCTGGCTCAACCCCAGGTTTTCAGGGCCAAAAGCCAGCTCTTCGCGCACCGTCGGGGCAAATAACATCTGGCTTGGGCTCTGAAAAACGTAGCCAATCGTCCTGGCGGCATTCGCAACAGTGGTTTTCTTTGTGTCCACTCCCTCCAGCAGCACGCGCCCGCTGGTGGGCTTGAGCAGCCCCAACGCCTGTTTCACAGTCGTAGTCTTGCCGGAGCCATTATGCCCCAGGATCGCGATCACCTCGCCTGCCCGCACATCCAGGTTGATGTCGTGCAGCACTTCGGGACTGTCGGCTTTGTAGTGAAAACTGACGTCCTGGAAGGAGACCAGCGGTTCACTCGTTGGGTTCAAAGCCGGCACAGCCAGGTTGCATTGCTTGCAAGGTTTTCCCATTGCTCGCCTCATCACAGTTGGAGCCGGTAATTTTATGCGGGTGTAATCAGCGCTTTCCAGCAGCCCATTCACATCGCCCTCGTACGTGATGCGCCCGTTATCCATGTAGACGACTTTCTCTGGATGGATCTGCAGCACATCCTCAACCCGATGCTCCACCAGCAGAATGGATAGCCCCTCATTCGCCAATTCCCTGAACGCCAGTAAGGCTTCCCTTGCCGATGCCGGGTCCAGCGATGCCAGCGGCTCGTCCAACAAAAGGATGCTCGGCTCCATCGCCAGCACGCCTGCCAGGGCGACCTTTTGCTTCTCGCCGCCTGATGTATAGTGGGTTTCTTTGTCTCTCAAGTGCAGAATATGCAGCCGGTCCAGGGCCTTTTCAGCTCTTGGGATCATTTCCTCGCGGGGCATACCGAGCGACTCGAGCCCAAAACACACCTCGTTGATGACGTAGGTGCCCAAAATCTGGCGCTCTGGGTCCTGCAGCAACGTCCCCACGTGCCTGGAGATATCCGAAAGCCCCATGCCCTTGACCGATTTTCCGTAGAGCTCGATCTCGCCCTGCATGAATCCATGATAGGTGTGCGGGATAAGCCCGTTCACGCAGCGCATCAGGGTCGTCTTGCCGCAGCCGGAAGACCCAGCCAGCAACACCACTTGCCCGGGTTCCAACCGAAGGTTGATGTCCTCAATCGCGGGTGTTCGCCGTGAGTTATAGCGAAAACCGAGATCTCGAACAACCAGGGGTGGAGCTTGCAGCTCAGGCATCGAAGCTGATCCTAACCTTATCGTCCAGCTTGATGCCATATGTCTTTGCCGCACTGCCGTTCACCACGGCAACTTCGATGAAACCTTCGCTGTCTGTCACAGCCACAAGGTCGCCAACGTTGGCGTGCCCGTAGGATGGCAGCACCTCGTGGATCACCTGGTCTCCAATATCCAGTTTTACGTTTTTGAGGTCAGCAACTTCAGAAACACGAATGTTGGTGGAGCAGTTGCCAAACACATCGATGACAACGATGCTCCCCTCGATCCCCTTGTCAGTCCTGAACGGTTTGGGCAGGGGCAGACGCACCGGATCGGTGATTGGTGTGCCGAGCTTCTCAAGCGGTACGCCGGTAGCCAGGTGCGCGCCAACAGGGGCGAAGATGTCACGCCCGTGGAAGGTTGTGTACACTTGCGGCAGCCAGTACTCGGGCTTGTCCAGGTGTACAATGCGAACTTCCAGGCCTGCAGCTTCGGCATCCTCAAGCATGGGGGTGATCAGGCCGTTATCCGGCATCACATAGTACCGGTCGCCCAGTTTCGCGGCAATCGCGCGACGCTTCGTGCCCACGCCAGGATCAATGACCGCCACATGTACAGAGCCAGCAGGGAAGTATGCCGATGCGCGCCAGAGCGCGATCGCTCCCGTCCGAATATCCTGGGCGGGGATTTCATGGCTGATGTCGGCGATGTTGACATCCGGGGCAATCCCCCAGATGACGCCTTTCATCGTTCCGACAAAGCCGTTCAAATTACCAAAATCAGTTGTAAGGGAGAGGGTAGTCATGCGTCAAGCTTAGCATTTACGCGCTCTTTGGTCAAGAGATT
>CAYUGV010000154.1:0-3273 GCA_964444335.1 uncultured Anaerolineaceae bacterium
CTCGCAAGGCATGCGTTCACTTGCTTCCATTTTGCTCCCTCCTGAGGTCCGCGAACAGGTCCGTGCTGAGGTAACGCTCGCTAAAGCTCGGTACAATCACCACCAAACGCTTGCCCTTTGACTCAGGGCGGGCAGCCAGCTGCAGGGCAGCCCAAACTGCCGCGCCGGAGGAGATCCCGCCGGGGATGCCCTCGATGACCGCCAGTTCGCGGGCGGTGCTGAAGGCAGCCTCGCCGGTGACCTGGACGATCTCGTCCAATAAGGAGGTTTTGAGTACCGATGGGATGAAGCCCGCCCCAATTCCCTGGATGGGGTGCGCGCCTTTGGCGCCGCCCGAGAGAACAGGCGAAGCAGCCGGCTCGACCGCTACGACCTTCAGGGCAGGGTTTTGCTCCCGCAAGTACAGACCCGCGCCGGTGATCGTGCCGCCGGTGCCGACCCCAGCCACAAGCACATCCACGTTACCGTCGGTATCGTGCCAGATCTCGGGCCCGGTGGTGAGTTGGTGAATCTGTGGGTTGGCAGGGTTGTTGAATTGATCCGCCCACCAGTAGCGGCTGTCTTCCGCCAGAAGAGACTGCGCCTTTTCCATCGCCGCAGCCATTCCGCCGGCGGCAGGGGTGAGGATCAGGGTTGCGCCAAGCGCGCGCATCAGCAGCCTGCGTTCCAGGCTGGCGGACTCGGGCATGATGATCGTGCTGCCATAACCGCGGGCAGCAGCCACGTTTGCCAGTCCGATGCCGGTGTTGCCGCTGGTGGCTTCCAGCAGGATACTGTCTTTGTGCAGAAGTCCGCGTTGCTCGGCATCGTCCACCATGCTGACGGCAATGCGGTCCTTGACGCTGTGGGTGGGATTGAAGTACTCCAATTTGGCCAGGATTTCAACGTCCCGGTTGGGGTTAAGGCGCGAAAGCCGCACCAGGGGTGTTTTTCCAGTTAACTGGGTGATATTTTGATAAATTGTCATGATAATTCTCCTCGATCTCTGAAACCTTAAATAAAAACAGCGGCCATCTCACACCATTCGCGGGGGAGTGCCGCTGCTCTTGACGGGTTCCAGGATGTCAAAAACGCAAGCGGTCAGCTACCCCGCTTGGGACACAAGCATAGAAAACTCATTGAAGACTTGCGCGTTTTGAACATGCCCCGATTATAGTTGGGATTAGCCTGAGCTAAAAGTAGATGTACAAGCACAAACAAGATTGCCAGGCTCTTAAGCCGGGTAAAATACCTGCAGTTGGCAGAAACTATGCGCGAGGTTGACATGCATGATCGAATTGAAGCTTTGGCGGATCAGTTATTACAAAGAGGGCTGGATTGGGTGGCATTAAACCCAGGTCCGAGCCTGCGTTACCTGACAGGATTAAGTTTTCACCTGATGGAGCGGCCTGTGGTCGTCCTGGTCGGCAGCAACAGGCGGTTGAAAGTCATCTTGCCAGAGCTGGAGCTTGCCAAAGTGGCAGATTTGCCTTTCGAAGCCGAAATCCATACGTTTGGGGATGATCCGGCAACCTGGCAGAGGATTTACGACACGGCACTCCAGGATATTTCCGCAATACCGCTGCGCGTAGGCGTCGAGCCAACCCAATTGCGCTTTTTGGAACTGGATTTGCTGCGTAAGGCGTTACCAAATGCTGATTTCGTCGATGGTAGCGCTGCTCTGGCCGAACTGAGAATGCGTAAGGGCGTTGAAGAACTTAAAGCCATACGCCAGGCAGCCATCATCGCGCAAAACGCGTTGCTCAACACCCTCGAAACCGTCAAACCGGGGCAGAGTGAGCTCCAGATCTCGGCTGAATTGATGGTGCAGCTCTTCCGGGCAGGCTCGGAGGTGGAGCTGCCCTTCGCGCCGATCGTTTCAACTGGTCCCAACACCGCCAACCCCCATGCCAGCCCCACCGATCGCGTGTTACAGGAAGGCGAGATGTTGCTGATCGACTGGGGAGCCAGTTTTGGCGGCTACTTCTCGGATATCACCCGTACCTTCTTCTGTGGCGATCCCAACGATGAGATAAAGCAGATCGCTGACCTGGTGGAGAGGGCAAACGCGGCAGCCCGACTGGGTGGGCGGAGAGGTATGGTGGCCGGGGAAGTGGACAAGCTGGCCAGGGATATCATCACCGAGGGTGGCTACGGCGAATACTTCACCCACCGCACCGGTCATGGGCTCGGAATGGAGGCTCATGAAGCGCCTTACATCTTCCAGGGAAATCCTCTCATCCTCGAACCCGGCATGGTCTTCACCATTGAACCGGGCATTTACCTGCCCGGTAAATACGGTGTGCGCATTGAAGACGATGTGGTGGTGGAAGCGGAGGGCTTGCGCAGCCTGACGGACCTGCCTCGTAAGGTCATGCGCATCGAAGAATTCCTGGCTGCAGCACGGAAGGGATAACAAAAAGCAATGAGCCTCTCAATGCATCTGGCGGTCCTGGGACCGATCGATAATAACGTCTACTTCCTGGTGGATAACGACAGCAAGGATTGCGTCCTGATCGACCCGAGCTTTGAGCCGTCTATCCAATTGCGCCTGGCGCAAGAACAGGGTTGGCAACTGAAGCAAATCTGGCTCACACACGGGCATTATGACCATATCGCAGGAGCAAAAACGGTCAGCGAGGCGTTTTCACCTCCTTTGCCAATCGCCATGCACCCGGAGAGCTTTGCATGGGCAGCCGCCCAACCCGACACGCTCAAAATGGGCATAAGGATTGACCCCATACCCAGCCTGGATATTCCGCTTGCCCAAGGCATGTGGCTGGATATTGTGCCCGGTGGTTCCCGCAAGCTCGTGGAAGTTCGGGAAGTACCAGGGCACAACCCCGGTTCAGTGCTCTTCTACATCCCTGAATTGGAGATGGCTGTCGTGGGGGACGCGATCTTCCGCGGCAGCATCGGCAGGACCGATCTTGAGGGCTCAGACCATGCCTTGCTGCTGAAAAACATCCGCGAGCAGATCTACACCTTGCCTGATGAAACCACGCTCCTGCCGGGGCACGGACCCGCTACCACCGTTGGGTTTGAAAAGGCAAACAACCCTTACGTCAGGGGTTGATAACCCATTTAATCGCTGGCAAGTCGACCATCCAGTTACCCTGAATAGTGGTAATAATTATTTCTAATGTCTTGATTTGTGTTTCAAGGAGTGATAATGGACCTCATCCAGGTAAATAACCTAACCAAGTATTACGGCAAATCCCGCGGAATTGAAAACCTGAGTTTTTCGGTGCACGAAGGCGAGATCTTCGGCTTTATCGGACCAAACGGCGCCGG
>CAYUGV010000155.1:0-3256 GCA_964444335.1 uncultured Anaerolineaceae bacterium
ACAAAAAAGTATAAACCCCTGAATAATCAGAGTCAAAGGTTTTTTACATTTTTGTTGATTCGTGTTTTGAGACCTCGGATCAAACAGTCGTGAACAGATTATCTGTTCACTTTTTTCGATAAAAAGTTGAGCGTATGCTCGAGGACCTTCTCCTGCTCGTTTGCCAATAAGATCACATGCGGCGACTCTTTCAGAATGACCAGCTCGAGTTCCTGGGAACCGAGTTTAGTTTTCATGAGTTTGCTGGCTTCCAAATTAACTGTGGCATCTTTCTCACTGAAGAAGGCCAGTGTGGGTTGCGTCACATTGCCAAGTGCTTTGCGGGCTTCTTTTTGCAGTTTTAGCAGCTGAACCGCACCCTTGAGCGGATAGACGTTGTAACCCTTCCAGAGTAACTCTTCCTTTTTAATATTCTTGGCGAGATACTTCATCACATACTGCAAAACATATGCCGCTCGCATTTTCCGCACATCCAGCGCCGGCGCGTAGAGCAACAGCCCTTTGATCTCAGGGTGCCTGGCAGCCAACAAGAGGCAGAGCAACCCGCCCATCGATTCGCCTGCAACCCAGACTTCGTCACACTCTGCGGCTAATTCCTGGTATTCAACCTCAGCAGTTTGAAGCCAATCCTGCCAACGGACCTGGTTCAGGTCGTCTGGGTGTGTGCCGTGCCCGGGTAATAAAGGCGCGCTCACGGTGTAACCAGCAGCGTGTAGCCGCTCGCCTAAGGGGCGCACTTCGGCTGTTGTGGCTGTAAAGCCGTGCAGCAACAAAAGACCCGTCTTTCCGCCTTGATAGGTGAAAGACGCGCCGTCCAACTCCGGGTGAATCATGAAATTCTCAGCCATATGACCTCTGCTGTTATTGTATCAAACAAACATCTTCAGACAGGCTTATTCGGACTTGCGAGAAGAAGTTTTCCTTCGTATGGAGGGGGCTCGTTCCCTCCATTTGGATCATAATGGGCAAGTTCGACGGCTGGACTAAAGCCCAGGCCTACCAACCTTAAGGTGAGGGCATACGAACCCTCCTTATATCGAAATCAAGAATAGAATATTAAGATGCAGGCCGGACATTGTGCCCGAAGTGTTTTCCCCAATCGAGCCTGGCATAATCCAACAAAAAAGGCGACCAGCAATGGTCGCCTTTCAGTCAAACTAATAACGTTTACTGTTCCCAATACTCCAACACATCTACGCTGGTCTTTAAATTGACTGTTCCGGCGGACATTGAAAGGAAGCCAAAGGTTCCGGCATCGGGTAAGCGATCATCGGTCGCAGATCCCACCTTGACACCGTTGATGTAAAAGTCAAACTGGTTGCCTTTAGCCATGATCCCAATGCGGTTGGCTTCACTGGCTGGTTTGAAAGCATCACTTGTCTCATAATCAAGAATATTGATGATCTGGTTATCTTCCGTGTAAAAGCTGAAACCCCATGTGTCATTGCAGGTGACGCCCATGTAGTAAAACTCCTGGGACTCATCCCAGCGGATCACCAATCCAAAGCGATCCTCGCCATTGCAGTTCGGGCGGGTGATCGTTGTCTCGAAGTAGGCATCTTGTACTTCCGGGTAAGTGGTGTACCAGCTGCTCCAGTAGGGTGTGCCTTTCGAGTAAGCGTGTAACTGCCCGCCAGAGACGGTGATCAGGAACCAATCGTCTTCGTAAGGCCATTCGCCAGCTGCTGAAAAATCTTCGAGGAAGTCCGGCTCGCCAAGCTGGGCGACGGGGTCGCCCGCGAGAGGGGCTTGCGTGGCGGTAGGCGCAGTTGTGGCTGTTGGCTCAGGGGTGTTGGTGGCGGTTGGTTGCGACTCTTGGGTGACAACCTCAGTTTCTGTAACGCTGGGTTGTGTTGGGATCTCTGTTGCCACCTCAATGGGTGCTTCAGGAGTAACGGTGACCTTGGTAGAATCTGGCAGAAGGGTCGTCTCAGGAGCGTTTGTCAGGATCAGCGCGACATTGGTCTGAACGACTTCCTCACTGCTCGGTTCAACTGTGGGATAATTGCACGCCGACAGCATCAAGCAAACCAGGAGAACAGGAATAATCTTTTTCATTGTCACTTCCTTTACATTTCTTTGTCTTGATAGTTGCAATAATTAGTCCAAAAAAACAACCTGAGTAGATTAACACATCTTAACACCGCGTTTTTCTACAAGGTAATTATAATGAAACGAACCGAAAACGATTCTTGTGCGTTAATCAACAAGAGTAGAAAAGGAATCAAATGGATTTATTTACGAAATGTCACAATTTTGAGGATGCAGTGGTCGCCCGCGAAGCCGGTACCTATCCTTACTTCATTCCGTTGGATCGTAGCGAAGGCACTGAGGTCGTATTTGAAGGTCGCCGGATCATCATGTGCGGCTCCAATAACTATCTCGGGCTCACCACCCATCCAAAAGTGCGTGAAGCCGCGAAGAACGCCATCGACCGCTACGGCACCAGCTGCACCGGGTCGCGCTTCTTGAATGGCAACATGACCATCATCGAAGATCTCGAGCGTCAACTGGCGGAATGGGTCGGCAAGGAAGCCGCCCTGGTATTCTCGACCGGCATGCAGGTCAACCTCGGCACAATCAGCTCCCTGATCGGCAAGGACGACACCGTCATCCTCGACAAAGAAGACCATGCCAGCATCGTCGACGGAGCCCGTTTGGGCATGGGCAAGATCGAGCGCTTCCGCCACAACGATGTCGGGCATCTCGAGCGGGTGCTCAAAAGCCTGCCCAATGAGGGTGGGAAACTATTGGTCGTGGATGGACTCTTCAGCATGGAAGGCGATATTGCTCCTCTGCCCGAGATCATTCCCCTTTGCGAGCAGTACGGCGTGCGCCTGATGGTGGATGACGCCCATGCCATGGGTGTGCTCGGCGAAGGCCGTGGCACTGCCGCTCATTTCGGAGTGACGGATCACGTGGATCTGATCATGTCCACCTTCAGCAAGTCCTTTGCCTCAATTGGCGGTTTCGTGGCTGGCGACTTCTCGACGATCGATTATGTCAAGCACCACGCCCGCAGCCTGATCTTCAGCGCCAGCATCCCGCCCGCCAACACCGCCACCGTCTTGGCAGCTCTGCAGGTAATGCGCGAGGAGCCCCAGATGTACGCGGCTCTCAAAGCCAATGGTGACTTTATGCGCGCGGGTTTCAAATCGCTTGGGTTTGACACCGGTCATTCCGTCACCCCCATCATCCCGATCATCATCGGCGACAACGACCGCACCTTCAAGATGTGGCGCGACCTGTTTGATGC
>CAYUGV010000156.1:0-3210 GCA_964444335.1 uncultured Anaerolineaceae bacterium
CCGAATTGACCTACCAGTATCGCCAGTCGATGGGGCTGCGAGTGGTCGTGGAACACGGCAAAGAAGTGGTGCAAACCCTTTTTGACCGGGGTTACACGCTTGGTATCATCAGCAACCTGATCACCACCAGCGAAATCCCTGAGTGGATGGAAGCCGATGGCTTCACCCCCTACTTCAAATCCGTTGCCCTTTCCTCTGTTTTGGGCATACGCAAACCGGACCCGGCTATCTACCATATTGCCGCCGAAAACGCGGGCGTCGACCCTTCGCGCTGTGCTTATGTTGGGGATAATCTCAAGCGTGATGTCACCGGAACCCGGGCAGCCGGCTTTGGAATGACGATCATTCTGATCAGCCTGGAAGAATTAGCTGAGTCTACGATCACGGACGAAAACCGGCCTGACCTGGTCATTCATCAATTTGCAGACCTGCTTGGTATCTTCCCATCATGCCCGAAAGTGATTTTTGATGAACGATTTCAGGCGCACAAATAGCGGAACTTTCCGGAGGAAAGCGCGATGAACACTAGTGAAGATAAACACGGCGGTATTCTGCTTGGAGAAGCAGTAAAGGCAGCTTACTCGCGCGGACAGACCGATTACTCCATGGAGCCTCTCGTACGCTTGGACCCAAACGGGCAGCCTGTTGGAAAAGTTCAGGACGGTGACACAGTCATTTTTTGCTGCCGTCGGGGCGAACGGGAAATTGAGCTGACCGAAGCCTTTACCGAAACAGGTTTTGCGTATTTTGAACGGGAACAATTGAAGGATCTTGAATTTGTGATCCTGACTTTGTATCACGACAAGTTCAAGGACCTGCCTGTCGCTTTTGCGCCATCCAAACTCGATCACACCCTGGGGAAAGTGCTGAGTAATGCTGGCAAAAGCCAAATGCGCTGTTCGGAATCCGAAAAATTCGCCCACATCACCTTCTTTTTGAATGGCGGCAATAACCAACCCTATCCCGGAGAAGTGGATGTTCGCATCCCCTCACCCAAAGGTATTCCCTTTGACCAGGTTCCGGAGCTCAGCCTGCCCGCCGTGGCCGATGAAGTCATTCACGGGCTAAAACTGGGTATTGATTGCATCGTTACCAACTTTGCCAACGGGGACGTCATCGGGCATACCAGCAACAGCGAAGCGAAGATCGCCTGCGCGCACGCTGTGGATGAGCATCTCGCCCGGGTTGTGAAGGTCGCCCAATCGGAAGGCTACGTTACGCTGATTACCGCCGACCACGGCAACCTTGAAGTGCTGCGTACCGCCGAAGGCAAGCCGCACGTCTCGCACACCTCCAACCTTGTACCCTTCATCCTAATCGATCCAGCTGCCAACAATGACATTCAATTAGATGATGGTAGTTTGCAGGATATCACTCCGACTATTCTGAACATCATGGGCATCGAAAAACATGCTGCCATGGCTGGCACCTCTCTTGTAAATCCGCGAGAATGGGGAAAAAACCGAAAGGTTCTGCTCATCATCCTCGATGGTTGGGGAGAAGGCAGCCAAGATGAAAACAACCCCATACATGTCGCAGCCACACCCACCTGGGACGCACTCTGCCAGGAATATCCGCTTTCGCATCTGCAAGCCTCGGGCGAAGCAGTTGGGCTGCAAACTGGCAAACCGGGCAACTCCGAAGCGGGTCATATGAACATTGGTGCAGGTCGTACCGTGCTGCAGGATGACGTGCGCCTGAACTTGGCGCTGAAGGACGGCTCGTTCTCGAAGAATGAGGTCTTTGTTGAGGCGATCGAAAACGTCCTGCGCAAAGGGACCAAGCTGCACCTGATCGGACTCCTGACCGAGAAAAGCTCACATGGGTCGATCGACTACCCCCTGGCGCTTTTACGAATGGCTAAGGAAAAAGGCCTTTCGGAGGTGTATCTCCACCTGATTTTTGATGGACGCAGCACCGAACCTGGCAGTGCTCCGGCACTGCTCGAAAAGCTCGAACGAGAAATGCGCGAGATCGGGCTCGGGTCAGTCGTAACAGCTAACGGAAGAGGCATCGCCCTCGACCGCGATGGTAATTACACAAAGATCAAGAAAGCTTACGAAGCGATGGTGCTCGGACATGGAACTCCCTGGTAACCCGGTGGAAAAGTGCGAAACAAATGGCTGAAAACTCATTTGACCCTCATCAATTCTCACGCGACTTGTTTTCCAAACTGCAGCAATTAAACCCAGCTGTTGGCGAATTGGAGCCCTACGAGTTCCAATATGCCCTAAAAAACCTCACCCCTGCAGAAGGTTGGGCAAGCGCGCAGGCAGAACAGATGGAAGTCCTTCTGGAAAAAATTGCCAAACAGGAATTCTTTGCCAACATCCAACTGAAGCCAATGCAGGGCGACCAGATCACTCTCGACCAAACCATTACCTTCCTTTCCAGGCAGCTTTTTATTGGCCTTGTTGAGGGACTCTACCCGATCAAATGGGTGGAGCAGTATTTCTATTTTGACATGCGGTCTTTCGTGTTCTTTGTGCGCACTCATTACATCTCTGCGTCAATTCAAGCACGTTTTGGGGGCTCACCCTATCGATCCTTTGAGCCAGGGCAACCGCGACTCGAAAAAATGTTCGAGGTTGGCTACAAGGACTTTGCCCGGGCGAACCAGGAAATTGACCTGGCATTTATCCAGGCTGCTAAATCCTTGATATCTACCAGCAATAAACCACTGTTGTTGACCATCGTTGGTCCGACCGCATCCGGCAAATCAGAAATTTCCTCACGGTTGCTGAACTCTTTATCCGGTGCGGGATTTTCGTGTACCTCCGTTGAAATGGACAACTTCTATAAGGACCGCGTCTTTCGCGACGGTCGCCCGATGGATGCGGCTGTGATTCATTACGCGCTTTTCATCGAATCGCTCAACGCGCTTTTGCAGGGAAAAGAGGCGAAAATACCCCGTTACGACTTCATCCAAGCCACATCCAGTCACGATTTGGATGGTCTCCTTCGCCCCGGGCAGTCTACTCAGACCATCCCACCAGCAGATATCATCATCCTTGAAGGCAACTTCCCATTCCACATTCCCGAGATCGCCAGCCTGATCAACTTGAAAGTTGTCTACTTTGCCGACGATCCCATCCGACTGAAACGCAAGTGGAAGAGAGACGTGGACTTCCGCAAGAAGTATGACCCCAATTACCTGGCAAACCGCTATTTCCGTACTCAGTTTCAGCGGAATGAAGAAATCTACCAACC
>CAYUGV010000157.1:0-3195 GCA_964444335.1 uncultured Anaerolineaceae bacterium
CCCGCAAGCAGATTTCAATCCACGCCCCCGCGCGGGGGGCGACTGTCAATAGCCGCCCGAAGTTTACCACCCATAGCCGGATGATGTTTACCAGTATGATCGGGATGATGTTTACCACTAGAAGGCACAAAATCAAGACTTGGCTTTGAGCAAAGCCTCCTTTCTGCGGGAGAGTTGGCGGTAGGATTCGCCCTGGATGATCAAGGAATGGGCATGGTGAGTAAGGCGGTCAAGAGCAGCGGAAGAAAGCAGGTCATTGTTAAAAACCTCAGCCCATTCCTCAAAAGCGCGATTGGAAGTGACCAAAATAGAGCCGCATTCATAACGTTCACAGATAATCTCGTAAAGGTCCTGAATGGCAGGTGGTGGAAGCGGCTGTAAGCCGAAATCGTCCAGGATGAGCAGATCAGCTCTGAGAAGAGTAGTCATCTGGCGGTTGTAGGAACCATTGGCGCGAGAGGCGTTTAGATCAGACAGGAGGCGAAAGGTTGATTTGGAAATGACCCGGAAATTGCGTTTGAGTGCTTCCACACCCAGGGCATTGGCCAGATGGGTTTTACCCACCCCGGTAGGACCGCAGAACAGGACGTTTTCATGACGCTGGATGAAGGCGCCAGTTGCCAGATCAGTGATAAAGGAACGGTTCACTCCAGGCGCAGCCGAGAAGTCAAAATGCGAAAGGGTCTTAGCCGGGTTGCAGCCTGAAGTAGCCAGGCGGTAATTCATGCGGTTTTGCTCGCGCCGTTCCAACTCATCATCCAATAGTAGAGCAAAGAATTCCAGAGGAGAAAGCTGCTCCTGAGTAGCCTGCTCGGCGCGCAGATCGAGAGTGCCTAGCATGCCGGAGAGCTTCAATTGTTTGAGTTTAGGCAGTAAAGGATGGGTGGAGATCATTGCGCTCCCTCCGGATTTTGCCCAAAGAACTCTCGGGGTGCACGGGAGAAAGCAAAAGTCTGTTGTTGGGAAATAGTGGCTATCTGATCTGGCAGTGGTTCTCGATCCAGGGCGGCATTGAGAATGTCCTTGATGCGGCGGTAATGAGGATCGCCATAATGGAGTGCGCGGGCACAGGCAGCTTCCAGACGGCTTTCTCCCACACTGTCTGCCAGAGCCAGGATGGCTTGAACCGAACGCAGGCGGTCCAAAGGACGGTCTGTCAGCAATTGCTCGATCACCTGGCTGGTGTTTGGTCCAATACGCCGGGCTGCCTGGAGGCAATATTGAGGCGTTTTCAGCAAGTATTGAGCCTTGTAAGGCGGGTAATCCTCCATTTCAGTCCGCCATTGTCCCTGGTGGGCTGCCCGCCTGTGGGTACGGATCAGTTCCTGCCCGGCATAGATTTCCACTACCCGTTTATGGACGTGCACTTCTACCTCGCTCCCCACCCAGCGATATGGCACCGAATAGAAACTGCCTTCCACTACAATATGGCAATCGCTGTGCACCTTTGCCAGGCGAACGTCACACAAATCGAAGGGTTCAACTGGCAGGTCTTGTAAAGCAGCTTGTTCGGTTTCCCAAAAGACCTTCAGGGGTGCCTGCTGGGTGGTGCCGTGTTTGCGTATTCCGGCAGTATCCATCACCCAGGCCTTCAGGCGCAGGTTGGCTGTATCCACATCCACAAATTCCTGTCCAGCAAAGAAGTTACGCTTGACGTAGTTCACCCCATTTTCCACTTTCCCTTTATGCCGGGGAGTGTGCGGCCGGTTGGGACTGATCAGGAAGTGGTAATGCTGGGCTAACTTCCGGTAAGCTTCGCCAATGATAGGGTCCAGCACCAGGGCTTTGACCACCCCAGCTTTTAGATTATCCAGCACTACCCGCCGGGGCACGCCCCCGATAAATGCCAGAGCTCGCTGGTGCAACTCGATCCAGGTACCTGCTTTCTGGTCAAAAACAATTTCGGCATATTGGTGTCGGCTGTAACTCAAGGTGGCTACAAACACATAGGCATTCCGCATCTTGCCTGCTTTTGGATCATAGATGGGTCCGATGCTGCCAAAATCTACCTGCATTTCTTCCCCAGGCTCACAATGCACGCGCACATAGGCTTCCTGTTCCCCTGGCTGCAATTGATGCACAAACCGTCGCACCGACGAATAACTCCCCTGGTAGCCGTGATTTTCCCGCAATCTTTGTAAGATTGCCGTCATTTCCAATCCTTGCTCCAGGTATTTTTGCACCACTTCGCGATACCTTTCCACCGTACTGGGTGCCCGTGGAGGTCGCGGCGCTGGACCCAGGCTCTTCAGGATTTCTTCGTTTCCGGGCAGCTCACGATACGCATTTAGATAGTCTCCCTCTGCGGCTTTGAGCTTGTATTTATGTACCGTCGGTCGGCTAATCCCAAGGTCGCGGGCAATACTCCGTTCACTTTCTCCTGACCGTATGCGGTAGATGATCTCTTTGTACAGGTTCATATGGATCCGCTCCATTTCCTCTGTTCCTCTCCCTTGTTTTTCTTGGGAGAGATTCTGCCACAGTGGAGACCACTTGTTCTTTAGGTGGTAAACACCGGGCGGCGATGGGTGGTAAACATCGCCCGATCATCTCTGGTAAATACCGCGCGGCTATCCCTGGTAAAGTCTAACCCGGTCAATGACAAATAAGTCTACCCTCCTCGAAGGCAACAGCCTAAATTGCGAAACAGACCCAATCTCTGTGTGGAACAGGCTAAATAGCATTGACGCCTCCCGAAGGCTACTACGATGGAGAAAGTCGTATCCACCGCGTTCGGTTACCCTCATCCCCCAATCTGGAGAAAAACACATGGACAAACCTCGCTTTTTTGTGGGTATCGACATCGCCTCAGCAACCTTCACCAGCGCGGTGGGGGTGATGGGCGAGAAATGGCAGGTCGGTGTACGGCCAGCGACCTTTGACAATGAGTACGACAGCTTTGCGAAGTATCTGAAATGGCTCCAGGAGCATGAGATCAAAGCGGAGAACAGTGTGATCTGCATGGAAGCCACCGGTGTGTACAACGAAGTCCTGGTCCACTTTCTGATTGCCAACGGCTATCGAGTTGCGATCGAACCGCCCTTGAAGGTCAAACGGGCCTTCAAACCAGAAGGACACAAGAGCGACCCAGTCGACAGCACTCAGATCGCCGAGTATGCCTATCGTTTCTGGGACGAATTGACCCTCTGGAAGGCGCGAGATGAGATTGTGGAGCAAATCCGCACCCTCCTGACC
>CAYUGV010000158.1:0-3175 GCA_964444335.1 uncultured Anaerolineaceae bacterium
TTGGCACTCCGGACAGGTGTAAATGCTGCCACCCAGGAAAGCTTCCTTCACGATCTCCGACCCACACCTGGGGCAGGGGGCTCCCTTTGTCTCCGCGCTCAACACCACCCGGTAACCGCCTTGATGACCAAGAAGATCCTTTTCGGTGCACCGACCTCCCGCTTCTGTCATCGCTTTGAGGGTGTCCTTTACGCTGCCAAATAGCCTTCCAATCTCAACGTCTGTCAAAGTATATACCTTACGCCGAGGGTGCAATTGCGCAACCCACAGAATATCCTGCAGGCAGCCATTCCCCAAGCCTGGGATGCGCTGCTCCGTCGCCAGGGCACCCTTCAGGGGCAGTTTGCGAACCGCTTCAGGCGCTAACAGTCCCTGGAAATAAGTTTCATCGAATTCATTCGTGGGAGGAGAAGGTTTACGTAAAGCAGTCTTGTAATAGGTATTGTCGTACGACTCGGCCTCTCCCCAACACACAACGCCGCCGTACATTGCCACAGACGCGCTCAGGCTCGTCCCGTCCTCAAAGTTGATCAGCAATTGGTGTTTCGCGGGGATTGCTCCCGCGTTCGGATGCAGCCGCAGGTTGACCCCATCGCTAAAGAGCAGCATGCTTCCTGAGAGGGTTACTTCCACGAACATGCCCACTCCTCGGGCTGAAAGCACTATATTATCCATTAGTTTGGCTGGGTATTCGGCGGGATCGCCGTGATACCAGGTGAATTTGTGCGGACTATGGGCGGCCTCAGTGGAGCGAACAACCTTACCGGCCAGGCGTTCGTTTATTTGTTTGGCAAGGGTAAGCGCTTCGGGTAGTTCAATCATAACTTCCTCCTACTTGTCGTATTCCAGCAGGCTCCAAAGGATACAGCACTGGGATAACTGAGTTATCAAGATTATTGGCAGGGTTATTTATCAAGCATAACATATCAAAGTCATTTTTGATCCAAACCAGTGTATTTTTTGTGCCTTAGTTCAGAGGTCTCTTCAGTTTTACCTCAAATCGCTCCGTCTCAATCCCCGGATTGATCATTCTGGCATATACTTGTTCATCATCATTGCATATCAAGAGGTGCAAATGGCCACATCTACCTTCCTCATCAGAAATGAAACCCCCGAAGATCACTCCGTTATCAGTCAAGTAACCATTGAAGCGTTTCGTCCCCTGGGCTTCGAAACTCTGAACGAGCCCTACGTCATTGAAGCATTGCGGGCAGCTGGCGCGCTGACAATTTCCTTGGTCGCTGAGATTGATCATCGCGTGATTGGTCATATCGCCTTCTCTCCCGTCACCGTTTCTGATGGAACTCCCGATTGGTACGCGCTTGGACCTGTTTCAGTGCTCCCCGAGTATCAACGCACTGGCATTGGCAGAGCTCTCATCTATGCGGGTCTTGAGCGCCTTAAGGCCATGCACGCGAAAGGCTGCTGCCTGGTGGGACACCCGGAGTACTACGGCAAAGTTGGTTTCATCCACCCAAGCGGTTTTTATTATGAGGGCGTTCCTGCGGAACTCTTCTTTGCGATTTCCTTTGACGGGCAATATCCGCAAGGCGCAGTGACCTTCCATGAGGGCTTCACGGCCATTTCCTCTCCTTCAAACTAACGGGAAGACGATCTGGTCTTGCCTCTATCCGGGCAAGGGTATAATCAGAGTATCACAATAACACTGGAGGCTTCCAATGGATTATGCCTTGATCATGGCTGGTGGTGCTGGTACGCGTCTGTGGCCGCTGAGCCGTGAGCATCTCCCCAAACCCGCTCTTCGTCTTTATGGCGTTCAAAGTATGTTTGAAATTGCCGTTGAGCGGCTTCTCCCGCTGTTTTCACCGGAACAGATCCTGGTGGTCGCCAGTGCGGATCATAACCAGGTCTTGCACGAACAAGTTCCATCCATCCCTGAAACCAATTTCATCGTTGAACCCGAGGGTCGCGGAACAGCCTCTGCGATCGGGTTGGCGGCTATCCACCTGGAGGCGCGTGACCCTGAAGCGATCATGGCTGTATTGACGGCTGACCACATCATCGGCAAGCCGGATGTGTTCAGGTCGGTCATTCGCTCCGCCTTGGCTTTTGCAAAAGAAGATTACCTGGTCACACTTGGCATTAAACCCACCTGGCCGTCAACCTCGTATGGCTATATCGAGCAGGCTGATCTGTTGGGGGAGAAACTGGACTTCAAGGCATACGTGGCGGAACGGTTTGTGGAGAAACCGAATGCCCAAAATGCCCAAAGGATGCTGAATTTGGGGAAGTATTCATGGAATAGCGGCATGTTCATCTGGAAAGTCAACCGGATCATGGGCGAATTCAAGTGGCAAATGCCAGATCTTTATTCACGCCTGATGCGCATAGCCGAAACCATCGGCACCGAGCAATATCATGCCATATTGGCTGAATTGTGGCCGGGTCTTGCCAAGCAAACAATTGACTACGGCATCATGGAAAATGCCAAGCGGGTGATCGTCCTACCGGCAGATATGGACTGGCTGGATGTTGGCACCTGGAATAACCTCAAAACCGTGCTCGACTCGGATGAGAAGGGCAACAGCAAGAGCGGTGATGTAGTGTTATGGAATTCGGAGAATTCCATGGTTATTGGCGATAAGCGCCTGGTTGCCGCGATCGGGCTGGAAAACATGATCATCGTCGATACGCCAGACGCCCTTCTCGTTTGCGACATGGCTCACGCTGGAGAGGTCAAAGCTCTCGTGGAGCATCTGAAGGCGATCGGACGGCAGGACCTGGCGTAAGAATTAGGTATTTGGTAATAGGTTATAGCTTGTAACTGGTAGGGCGATTGGCGTCACAGAATCGCACCCTGTTTTGGCATCGTGAAAGCAAACCCCTAATCTATACCCGTCATCGCGAGGAGCGAAGCGACGTGGCGATCTCAAACCGATTCTGTCATCCTGAGCAACGAGACTGCTTGGTTCCCCTTGCGGGAAGGATCTATTTGTTAAGAATCAGATTCTTCGCAAAAGAGGCTCAGAATGACAGGAATGTTGGGTTGAACCCTGGAGATGAGTGCCCTAGGGCAGGCTGTACAAGTTGCCCCATGGCAAACCTTATAGTAGGTTGGCGTCGTAAAAATAGCACCTACCTGAGTCTCGATATAGCCAACCCACCGGAAATTACTGAGACCGAGCACTAAACTAGTTCTATTCAACGAGAAATG
>CAYUGV010000159.1:0-3173 GCA_964444335.1 uncultured Anaerolineaceae bacterium
CTATTTGGTTAAGGACGGGTAAAATTATCTGAAAACTACGTGGAGACGATCATGGCGAGAGCTACCTTTACATTTCCCAGTGGATTCTTGTGGGGCGCTGCCACTGCCGCGCACCAGGTGGAAGGCAACAACCTGAACAACGACTGGTGGGCCTGGGAGCAGCAGGAAGGCCATATTTTGAACGGCGACCGGTCCGGTAGAGCTGCAGACTGGTGGGCAGGGCGCTGGCGTGAGGATTTTGACCGCGCCCACGAAACCTATCAAAACGCGCACCGCCTTTCCGTGGAATGGTCGCGCATCCAGCCCGAGCCAGACCGCTGGGATGAAAGCGCGCTTGACCGCTACCGCCAGATGCTGCTTGGGCTCAAAGAACGCAACATGGTGGCGATGGTCACGCTGCATCACTTCTCCAATCCGCTGTGGCTGATGGAAATGGGAGGTTGGGAGAACGAAGCCACAATTGAACTTTTTGCCGCTTTCTCCCGCCGCGTGGTGGAGGCTTTGGGGAGCCATTGCAACATGTGGATCACCATTAATGAACCGAACGTATACATGACCGGCGGATACCTGGGCGGTGGTTTTCCACCAGGCAAAAACGACCTCAAGATAGCTTTGAAGGTCCTGGGCAACCTGCTCAAGGGGCATGCCGCCGCATACCAGGCGATCCACGAGGTGCAAAGCGATGCCCAGGTGGGTGTGGCGCATCATTGGCGCGGGTTTTTGCCAGCTAACGGCAACCCCCTGACCGGCTATGCAACCAATCTTTTCAATAAAGTCTTCAATGACGCTTTTCCCCAGGCTCTGGTAACCGGAAAGTTCGACGCAAATTTCCTGAAAGAAGATGTACCCCAAGCCAAGAACACCCAGGATTTCATCGGGTTGAATTATTACACGCGAGAGCTTATCCGCTTTGATCTCGGAAAGCGGGCGGAGATGTTCACCCAGCGGTCCTACCCAAAGGATGCCGAACTTTCGGAGACGGGATTCCTGAATAACGATCCTGAAGGTTTCAAGGCATGCATTAAGTGGGGAACGCAGTTTGGAAAGCCGATTTACATCACTGAAAACGGCGCTGAGGATAGCAAGGATGATTTTCGGCGCAAGTATCTGCTTCAGCACCTGCACGTGATGTGGCATATGATCAATCACAATATGCCCGTGAAGGGTTATTTTCACTGGACCCTGGTGGATAATTTTGAGTGGGAACGGGGCTGGAGCCAGCGCTTTGGCCTTTGGGGGCTGGATTACACCACGCAACTACGCACCAGGCGCAAAAGCGCGGACCTCTACGCGGAGATCTGCCGCACGAACAGCATTACGTCGGAGAGCGTCGAGAAGTACTGCCCGGAGGTCTACGACCGGCTCTATCCGGTGTAGATGGTGCAGGGCTTTTGGAAAATATAAAAATATGACTTCTTGTTAGAGCGAATTTCCTTATCAAGACATTGCTCGTTTTTGGCTAGATTAATGTGAGCCTTAAAACCTTTATCTAGCAAAAGATCATCCTGGATCGTAAGGGCAACCAAGTGTCTGCAAAGCAAGCGGGTAACCACGGGGGGTTACCCCTACGTTTGGGGGTTGAGGGGAGATGGTTTTCGTAAGGGCAGACCCCTGTGTCTGCCCGACAAATCACAGCATATGACGGATATAGATAATAGAGAGCTTCGGCTAACCAGCATACCGGCTGTACGTGTAGATACCGCGTTTGTGTGCAAAAGTAGTTCTCCGCAATCACTAACTTCTTAATATTGATTCCTACCTCAACCAAGCGTTGGCGCGTTTCTTGCAACATATCAAGCAAGTTAGTAAAGGAGTTTCCTATGTCAGGATTAATCATCGCCGTTCTCAAACAATTCTTGATGCCACTGGGATTTGTGGCACTGTTGCTGTTCATCACCCTCTTCCTGATCAATAATCATCCCAAAACAGCGATTTGGTTCGTCCTGATCTGCCTCCTGATCATCGGCGTGTTTGGCAACCCGATGTTCTCCACCTTCTTCACCCGCTCGATGGAATGGCGCCATATGCCCGTTGGCGCAGGGACTAAAGCAGACGCAATCGTCGTGCTTGCCCAGGGCACCCTGCCTGCAGACACCCCACGCCAGCGCGTGGAGGTGCAGGACGAAGCTGACCGCATGCTTTACGCTGCTATGCTTTATCAGCAACAAGCCGCACCTCTGATCATCATCAGTGGTGGTGAAACTCAGGTAGCCAGCGCACGGACCTTGCTGCTCGAGCTCGGCGTGCCTGCTGAAGCCATCCAGGTCCAGGACAAATCCGACAATATGCGTGATGACGCCGCGCTTACCGCGCCCATCCTTGCTGTGCAAAACGTCAAACATATCCTGCTGGTCACATCTGCCATCCAGATGGACCGCGCCTACTTAGCGTTCAACCAACTCGGCATCGAAGTAACTCCTGCTCCTGCAGATTACAAAGCCAGCCTGCAGGATTGGGAGAACCTGACCGCCTGGAATTGGCGCAGCATCGTCACCAACCTCATGCCGACCCCCGAAGCCTTCAACCAGTCGGTTGCCGTCCTCTGGGAGTATATGGGGTTGACGTTTTATCGCCTCAAAGCGATCCTCTAAATTGGTCAAATCGCTGACCCTCTATCAGCGACAAAACTTCCGCAAAAAGTCTGCCAACCGCCCGGTTGGCAGACTTGATTAACCCCCAAATGGAACCTTACACTGCTAACAATCGTCCGTTATTAGAACCTTTTTCAGGAGGAAACTGATGTTTCGAAAAATCTCTTACATGGCGCTGTGCCTCGCAATCCTTGCGGGCTGTGCTGCCAGCCCCACCCCAACCGCCCAAAGCGGTAACCTGACCGGAAAACTGGCCTACGAAACAGCGCCGCAGTTCAAAGAAGATGAATTGAAACAAATCGTGGAGAGTAATAATGACTTTTCCAGAGCGATCTTCGTTCACCAGGCAGAAACCAAAGAAAACCTGGTGATCTCGCCCTATAGCCTCTACCAGGCACTCAGCATGCTCTATGCCGGCGCGGCTGGCGAGACTGCCAGCGAAATGCGGCTGGCGATGCGCCTGCCGTGGGAGGATGCCCGCGTGCATCGCCTGGTCAACGCGCTTAACCAGCAACTTGTTAATTCAGCTGGCACTGGTGAAGGGGATGCTCAAACCTTTGAGTTGCAGATAGCCAACGCCCT
>CAYUGV010000160.1:0-3149 GCA_964444335.1 uncultured Anaerolineaceae bacterium
TCACCGGAACTGGTTGCCCAACGGGTGGATCCCCCGGAAGTCAGGGCAAAGTAGGCGCGGTAGGCAATGGCGTGACCATCGAGCAGGTAAAGGATTTTGGGCATGAGTACCTCGTTAGAAGATTTGATACCAATAAGGCCAGTAAAGCGCCTGGGTGGCAGATTGGGCCGTATTTGGGGTGATTTGCTTTCCGCTTACCCGCACGGGCTGCGTGTGGTTTTCCGCTTCCTGGGCATATTTTGAGTTGGCGGCAGCCTGGATGAATTCCGCCAGCACCGCCTCCTCGTGGCTGCTCAGCCCGCCAGTATTTGGCACGCTCAAGGCAGTCAGTTCTTCCATGGCTTTGGCAGCTTGGCTTCGCAGGGAGGAAAGGCGTATGTGGACGGGGAAGATCAGGCAAACCTGTTTTTTATCAGGCAGAAAGTCGCTAAAAACAAGGCAGGGCTGTTCATTCACCCTGCGCGCGTTGATCTTTTGAGGTGTGGCTGGCGGCGGAAAGCCCTCCAGCGATGCCGGCAGCAGTGAGCCGCTCGAAGCCTCGAGCTTGTCGCCATCAAACACCAACACACCGAGCACCCCTTCAGGGTAGCGGGGTCGGTATTTTTCCAGCACTGTTTGATAGTTGACCTGCTGTTCTGGGGTTGCCATGAACCGCCTTTCACCTCGCTTAAGTGTAGCATCCGTGTGCTCCAGAGGCAAGTTTTAAGGGGGGATGCAGAATGTTCCATCCCCGGTCTTGACAAGTGTTTATCTTTCTCGTTGCAGCAGTGTTATCATTTCTTCAGGTAAAAACAGGAGGTAGTGAATGCTTCAGGATTATCTTCAAGCGTATGTCAACAAATATGGTTTTTCAGGATACACCGAGCTGCGTGCCCAGCAAAACCGCAATCGCGGTGTGATGATGCTCAACGGCAGCCTGACCGCCAACAACAGCGGCACCAGCCGTGGTTTGTCCGCACGGGTGGTCAAGGGCGGCGCGTACGGCTTTGCCTCCGGGACTGGCTACAACGACGATATCGAGGCCATCGCCCGGGTGGTGCAGACCGCCACAGCCAACGCTGCTTTTTTGGACAGCCGTGTGCAGCGTGGCAAACCGGACTTCCCCGCCAACGCGCCTTTCTCGCGCAAGGACGGTCTTGAGCATGACGTGCCAGTTGAGCAGAGCTATCTACTGGGCATCGTCGACGAGCTCGATAGCTACATCGCCGAGCGTTTCCCCAAGCTGCTCAGCCGGCGGATCTTCGCCCGCGTGCTCGACATGGAAAAACTGCTCTACACCAGCGATGGCGTCGTTTCGCACTCGTATGTGCCGCGTTCAAACGTTTACGTTTTCATGACCACCCAGGATAAAGACGGCCAGCCCGTGGAACT
Source organism: uncultured Anaerolineaceae bacterium (assembly GCA_964444335.1). Taxonomy (GTDB): domain Bacteria; phylum Chloroflexota; class Anaerolineae; order Anaerolineales; family Anaerolineaceae; genus Mesolinea. The sequence continues at coordinate 1,372 of CAYUGV010000160.1, forward strand.
TTACAAGGTTCTGGGCGGCTATGGCAACTTCCTGGCCAAGTTCCCGAACGCCGAAGACCTGTTCGGCAAGCTCGAAAACCAATACGAGCAGTTGATCCTGAAGGCTGAGGGTGTGTATGCCAAGCCTGGCATCCAAACCGTTATCCTCGATTCGGACCTGGCCGGCATCCTGGCGCATGAAGCCGTTGGGCATACCGTGGAGGCGGATTTTGTTGAAACCGGCTCGGTGGGCGGACCAATGTTCGGCAAGCAGGTCGCCAGCGAGAAGGTCAGCCTGGTAGATATTGCTCATGATGCTTTTGGAAAACTGGCGCCTGTGCCTGTCTTTGTGGATGACGAAGGTACGCTCGCGCAGGACCAGATGCTGATCGAGAACGGCATCCTTACCGGTTATATGCACAATAAAGAATCAGCCCTGAAATACGGCCACACGCCCAATGGCAACGCCCGCGCTTTCGACTTCTCAGACGAACCGCTGATCCGCATGCGCAACACCTGCATCCTTCCTGGTACTGACAAGCTCGAAGACATGATCGCTTCCGTTGAGGATGGTTATTTCTTCACCGATATGAACAACGGACAAGCGGATTCAACCGGCGAGTTCATGTTTGGTGTGCCGATGGGTTTTGAGATCAAGAATGGCAAACTTGGGCAGGCTGTCAAGGACACGACCGTCTCGGGTGTGGCGTTTGAGGTACTCAAAACCGCCGACATGGTCAGCGACACCGTCACCTGGACCAACTCGGGCATGTGCGGCAAAAAGCAGATGATCCCGGTGGGCATGGGCGGACCGGCAATCAAGGTTCAGATCAACGTGGGAGGTCGGGCATGAAACAGGCATTTGAAGTGAAGGATAAAGCACTGCTAGATGCAGCCGAGTTGATCCTGGCTGAGGTCAAGGCAATTGGCGCAGACGAGGGCGAGACCTGGGTGAGCCGCAGCGCGTTGACCGAGCTTTATTATGAGCTCGGAAAAGTCAGCATGGTGCGCACGGTTTTCACGGATAAGGTGAGCCTTAAGCTGCTGAAAGACAAACGAAAAGGCAGCACGACCCTCAACAGCTTTGCCCCAGAGGATATTCGCCTGGCAGTGCAGGAAGCCTGGCAGGCGGCGCAGTCGGCTGCCCCAGATGAGGCGGAAGGCATTGCCGAACTACAGGAGAACGTGAGTTTCCTTGCTGGAGATGAACAGCCAGATCTGGAGGCCATGTATGGGCAGTTGGATCAACTTCTGAAGGACGTCAGGCAGGATTTTCCGAAGATCAGCTTTGATTCGATCGGGATTGAGCACAACTTCGGCGAGAAGCTCTATGCTAACACGAATGGCGTCAGGCTTTCTGATCGTCGGGGCACCTATCAATTGAGCAACATGTTCATGGCAAAAGAAGAAGGGAAGACCTCTTCGTTCAACTACTTTGCCACCGTTTACGAGAACCCTGCTGATCGGGTTTGCGAAGAAAACAGGGTGCGGCGCTTATTAGATGAAAGCCAGCGTCAGATCGTGACGGAGCAATTCGAGGGTAGTTTTGAGGGCGATGTGGTCATCACTCCCGGCTGCCTGACTGACATCCTGTATTATGTGGCGGATACCTATCTTGAGGATGGAGCGCTGATCTCAGGAACCAGTCCCTGGAAAGACAAGATTGGTGAGCAGGTTGCCAGCCCTTTGATCAATTTTGAGTTGGTCGCGGAGCACCCCGAGCTGCCTGGCGCAAGCCCGCTGAGCGGTGATGGCTACGTGGCTGAAAACATGCCCCTGATCGAACAGGGCGTGCTCAA
>CAYUGV010000161.1:0-3110 GCA_964444335.1 uncultured Anaerolineaceae bacterium
GGGTCTGCCGTAATCATCCAGCACACCCTGCACCACTTCTCCACCGCCCCATTCCTGCACGCGCTTCAAGCACAGACTCAGCGCGGTTTCAGCCAGCGCAGGATGAACATCCCGGCTGAAGCGGTAAGCTGCTTCGCTGCTGATGCGGGTTTTACTGAGGGTCTTGCGCAGGTTGATGAAGTTCCAACTCGCCGACTCGATCAGCACTTTACGTGTGGCAGCATTCACGCCCGTCTCCCCACCGCCCATCACTCCGGCGATCGAAAGCGGACCGACGGTATCGGTCACCAGTTCGATCTGGGTGTCCAGCTGCGGTTCAGAGCCATCCAGCAGGGTGATCTTCTCGCCTGGGTTAGCCGTGCGGGTGATAATGGTCGGTTTTCCGCCAGCCCGTTCCCGCAGCAAGTCATAATCGAAGGCGTGCAGGGGTTGACCGATCTCGAGCATAGTGTAGTTGGTTGCATCCACCAGCGCGTCGATCGGGCGCATGCCTGCCAGCGAGAGCCGGCGCTGCACCCAGTAGGGGCTTTTGCGAGCCTGGGTGCCTTCCACCATGCCCAGCATGAAGCGCGGATTGAGCTCCATGTCGCGTACTTCCAAGCCGACTTTCTCAGCAATGGCGCCGCCTTTTTGCATGGCAACGCCCTCGGGCAGGCGCAGAGGTCTGCCCAGAACTGCTGAGAGCTCCCTGGCAATGCCCAGGATGGAGGCGTCCCGCGCCATGTTGGGTAGAATCGCGACCTCGTAGACCACGTCGCCCATGTAGTCCACCAGCGGCATACCCACTGGCGCGTCAGCGTCCAATTCGATCACGCCTTCGTGCTCTTCCGAAATGCCCAGTTCTTTCTCCGAGCAGATCATTGAACGCGATTCAACCCCACGGATGGTAGTTTTCTTGAGTTTGGTCACAACCTGGCCGGGTTGATGGCCATCATAGAGCACCGCGCCTTCGCGAGCGTAAGCAACTCTGAGCGGTTGCTCCAGCCTGCCTTTGCCAACCCAGGGGAACATATTCGGCGCGCCAGTCAGAACGGTTGTGATGCCCGTGCCGTCATTGAGCTCACAGAGCGTCAGTCGGTCCGCGTTGGGGTGCTGGTTGACCTCCACCACCTCTGCCACCACGAATTTTTCTTTATCCCAGGATAAACCGGCATACTTATTCTTAAGGTGCCCTGCCGGCTTTTCAACGCCGACGAGCAGTATGTCTTCCACTTCCAAACCGACGCTGGTCAGGATGTTGGCAAGTTCTTCGATGCCAATGCCTTCCAGGTCGATGTAATCTTTGATCCAACTTAAGGGTGCTTTCATCTCATCTCCTCTTAGAACTGTTCCAGAAAGCGGATGTCGTTATTGCGGAAGTGGCGGATATCATCGATGTGATAACGCATCAGGGTCGAGCGGTCGATGCCCATGCCGGCAGCAAACCCGGAATAGACTTCAGGGTCATAGCCGCCGTAGCGCAGCACGGTCGGGTGAACCATGCCGCAGCCAAGGATCTCCAGCCAGCCGGTGCCCTTGCAGACGCCGCAGCCTTCCCCGCCGCAGACGAAGCACTCCACGTCCATTTCGGCGCTGGGTTCGGTGAAGGGGAAGAAGGATGGGCGCAGGCGCGTGCGCGCGTTCTCGCCGAAGGTCCGGCGGGCAAAGTCGTTGAGTGTGCCGCGCATGTCGGCGAAGGTAATACCCTTGCCCACGACCAGGAGTTCCACCTGGATGAATTCAATCTCCGAGCGGGCTGTCAGTTGCTCATAGCGCATGGTAGTGCCAGGCAGAATGACGCGGATGTTCTCCGGCGCTCTCTCGCGCATCACCCGCACCTGCCCCGGTGAAGTGTGCGTCCGCAAGAGCACACCCTCTTTGTCGGTGTAGAATGTGTCCCACATGTCTCGCGCGGGGTGGTAAGGCGGCATGTTCAGGTAGGTGAAGTTGTAATCGTCGGTTTCCACTTCCGGCGAGCGGTAGATCTGGAAGCCCATGTCGCCAAAGATCTTGTAGATCTGGCGCAGGGTCAGATGCAGGGGATGGATCCTCCCGCGGCGCGGTTTGCGCCCGGGCAGGGTCACGTCGAGCGTTTCCTTGGTAAAAGCTTCCTGCTGGCTGGCGGCTTTGACGCCCTCTTCCTTCTCAGCCAGGGCGGCTTCGAGCCCTACTTTCGCCTGGTTGACGGCTTTGCCGATCAGCGGGCGATCTTCTTTGGCGACCTGCCCCATCGAACCAAAGATTTTCATCACCAGCGAGGTTTTCCCAAGGAATTCCTGCTTCCAGTCGTCAAGCGATTCGACATTCCTGACAGCTTGAAGCGCTTCGATCCCTCGTGCCAGTTCTGCCTGCAACTTCTCTTCAATTTCCAACATCCTTCACCTCATCAATTTGTCATTTGGACAAAAAAAGCCCGTCCGTGTAAAGGGACGGGCATAAAAAGCCGTGGTACCACCCTTCTTGGCTGGCAGATCCAGCCCTCTCAGGTTGCTCTGTAACGGGAACACCCGGCGCGGACTACTTGCCCAAACGTTTCACCCGCGCGACTCCTGAGGGAACTTCGACTTTCGCTTGCCTGGCGCCGCTCTCAGTCTCGACCGCGCCTCCCTGTTGGGGCTCTAAAGCCTACTTTCCTCATTCAACGTCGTTCGCCCTATTATAGAAGTTTTCAGGGGCATGGTCAAGGGCACTGACAGTTGCGCATAAAAAAAGCCGGGCTTGCACCCGGCTGATAATTTTCAAAAAAGGCTACATTGCAGCTTTGACAAGCGCGATGAAGGACTCAGCCTTCAGGCTCGCTCCGCCAATCAGACCACCGTCAATGTCGGACTGACCAAAGAGCTCTGCAGCATTGGCGGGGGTTACCGAGCCGCCGTAGAGGATGCGCATACCTTCGCCGATTTCCTCGCCAAACATCTCGCGCAGGATCGGGCGGATGACATCTTTGTGTACGGCGTTCGCGCCTTCGGGGGTGGCTGCCAGACCAGTGCCGATGGCCCAGACGGGTTCATAAGCAATCACCACTTGCTCTGCTTGCTCCTGGGTGAGCCCCTGGAGGTCTGCCCGCACTTGCCGACCGACAACCTCGGCAGTGATGCCACTCTGGTTTTCTTCCAACGTTTCGCCCACGC
>CAYUGV010000162.1:0-3093 GCA_964444335.1 uncultured Anaerolineaceae bacterium
GCTCTCGTTTCATTGGCAACCTCAATTTGCCTGTTATTGACAGACATTATTGTAGACGATGCGGGAGCAAAAAAGTTCCCGATTTTCCATCATTTCCTGAACTCTTATTAGTTTATCCTGAATGGACAAAAGCGTAAGAATACTGTTTCCGGGGCGGGTGTGATGCCAGAATCGACACAAACAGACGGAAGACACTATAATAATCCGACAGTTCAAGTATAGGAGAACCAGTGTGAGAGAGAAAATTAAAAAACAATTGGACTTGTTGAAGGCGAAAGGCGCGCACTACGTTGACGCCCGATGGTACCCGCGGGAGGACAGCAACTTCCTCTTCATGTGGAACGGCAATTTGAAGGAAAACAATGCCTCCAGCCAGAGTGGTATCGGCGTGCGGGTGCTTTATAACGGCGCCTGGGGCTTTTCGGCTTCATCAGACCTTTCGAATCCGGACGCAATCTTTGAGAGAGCCTTCGATAACGCACGTATCGCCTCTGAACGTGTGACATTCCCAATCCGGCTGGCGGAAAAGGAAGCCATTGTGGGCAGTTTTAACAGCCCCAACCAGATCGACCCTTTTACTGTGGGTTTGGATCAAAAGGTGGCATTCTTGCAAAAAATAGATGCCGCGCTTAACCAAACCGGCGTTATCCAACGCTTTGGGATGCTCGAATTCGTCCGCAAGCAGATCATCTTCCTCGATTCTGAAGGTTCGGAGATCGAGAAAAACATCATTGAAGTCTTCCCCTCCATCCATGCCATGGGTATCGATAAGGACGGCGGCATGCAGCGCCGTAAGTACGCGCCTGGGCGCTCCGGACCCACACGCGGATGGGAAAGCATCAATGAAGCCGACTTCCTCGCTAACGCAGAACGGATTGTGAGCGAACTTAACCAGGTGTTGGTCGCGGAAGACGCGCCCAACGGCAAAATGTCAGTCATCCTGCTGAACGGGATCATGTTCCTGCAGACCCATGAGACCATCGGGCACGCCCTGGAACTGGACCGGATCCTGGGTTATGAACTATCCTTCGCCGGTGGATCATTTGTCCGCCTGGAAGACTTTGGCAAACTGCGCTACGGCTCCGAAAAGCTGACCGCCCGCGCAAACGCGCTCGAACCCAACAGCCCGGGAAGCTTTGGTTTTGATGACGACGGCGTCCCTGCCCAGGATAACCTGCTGATCGATAAAGGCATCCTGGTTGGCGCGATCACAGGGCGCCAGATGGTGGAAGAAGCCAACGCCAAGGCCAAAAAGCAGATCTTTGAAGGTTCCAGCGGCGCCAATCGTGCCACATCCTTCTACCGTGTACCGATCGAACGCATGACCAACATCAATATTGACCCCGGTACAGACGGCAGCCTGGAAGACATCATCGCCAACACCAAGTATGGCATCGTGCTGGACGGCGACAAAAGCTGGTCGATCGGTTCCAACCGCGAGCAATTCCACTTCGCCTGCGACATTGGCTGGCTGGTGGAAGATGGACAGAAGAAACAGGTGGTGAAGAATCCCACCTATCGCGGTGAGACTCTGCCTTTCTACAATTCGCTCACGGCTGTGGGTGATGAGAGCACCTGGAACGTCCATTATGTTGAGAATTGCGGCAAAGGCGCGCCAAATCAGATCATGCAGCTCGGGCACGGCGTGCCTGTCTGCCGCTTTGATAACGTACAGGTAGGAGAGTAAGATGAGCAAACAGGTCATTGATCTATTACAGAAACTACGCCAGTCGGCCTTGAACAAGGGTCTGCAGGCATTGATCTCCTATCACGAGGAAGATAGCTACCTGATGCGTTTCGCCAACTCGGCGATTTCGCTCAACACTAACGAACACCTGATCTCGCTGGATTTCATCGCCTTTGATGGTCGAAAGAAAGTCAGTTACAGCATGATTGCTGACCCCTCCGATTTCGAGAGCATGGAAAAAGGTCTGGACATCCTGGTAGAAATGCTGCCCCACGCCCAGGCGCTCAGCTACGACCCCACCTTCCCCGTTTATGAGAAGGATGTGCTTGATGAGCGCTCGTTTGACCCAGCCTTAGCCGCTCTGACGAACGAAGAGCGCCTGGCATACTTCAACACACTTGGTGAGGGTCTGGAAAACGACGATGTGAAATTAAGCGGCATCTTCAGCAGCGGTACCACCACCATTGGGCAGATCAGCACCGCTAATGAGCACACCCAGTATTTCCGCTCCACAGACGCGCAGGTTACGGCGGTCTTATCCTCCGAAAGCCTCAAATGGGAGGTGAACGCCGAGCAAAGCGCCCAAAAGAAGAGCGATCTGGATGCGGAGGGGTTGCATGCTGACCTAGCTCTGCTGGTGAAGCATTACCACGAAGACGAAGCCGTCCAACTGCCAGTTGGTAAGTACACCGTAGTGTTAGGGCCAGCGGCGACCGCGGAATTGAGCAATATCATGACCTATTATGGCATGACCGGCGGCGCCCTGATGCAGGGATATTCCTTCCTGAAGGAAGAAGATCAAGGTAAGTTGCTTTTCTCAGAAAAGATCCACCTGGTGGACGACCCGAGCGAAGTCGAGATCTATGCTCAAAAAGCAGACCGCTTTGGCTTGGAAAGAAAACCCTTCCCCTTGATCACGGAAGGACGCTTCCAGGCTTTTATGTGGGACCAGGATTCGGCGGATGAATTCAAGAAAACCCCAACCGGGCATGACGTCAGCCATACCAGCCTGGTGATGGGAGGCGGAGAAAAACCGGCCGCGACTTTGAAAGATTTACTTGAAATGCCGCGCGAGGAAGACATCCTTTACGTTCCGTATATCCATTACATGAATGTGGTCAACCCGACCCAAGGAATGGTGACCGGATCCAGCCGCTTTGGCGCGCTGTATTTGAAGAAAGATGGCAGCGTGCAGGTGCCATACAACGTGCGCCTGACCCAAAAATTCAGCGATTTCTTCGGCGAAAGGGTACAGTGGTTGAGCAAGGAGCAGGTTGCTTACAACGTCTCCAGCAGTTATGGACGCCGCGACCCCACCGCATTGAAAGTGCCGCGCTTTATTTGTGTCAAGGAGATTGAAATCTCGCACTCCAACCCGTCGTATTAGATTTTTATTGGAGTTAAGT
>CAYUGV010000163.1:0-3062 GCA_964444335.1 uncultured Anaerolineaceae bacterium
CGCTTCATCGGCCTCACTTACAACTGGGACTTCGAGCAGGTCTGCTGGGTCATCAGCAATCTGGACCAGGTCACCACAGCCTATCGCCAGGAATTTATCGACCTTTACGACCGTTTGCTCTACGAATACCCCAAAGAGTACGACAGCTACTACTTCCTTTCGGAGGATATGCGCGAGGCTTTCAAGAAGCGCCGCCGCCGCATTCCGATCCTCCACCGCGATGGGTCCAACTACCTTCTTAGCCCCGCCACCGACCGCCTCACACGCGTCGATGCTTCCCAATTCCGCAAATTCGGACCGTACAAAAGATCCTGAATTTCCTGGTTTTCCAAATCCAACCAAATCGAAAGGGATTGGCGCGAAGCCAATCCCTTTCGTTCAATTCAGAAACTTCTAACTTTTCGCAGCGGGAGCTGGGGGCTCGGCGGCCGCTTTCTTTTCGGTCAGGCTTTTCCTGATCTCTTCTTTCAGCTTTTCCGTCTCCTCGCTGGGTTCTCGCTTTGAAGCGCTAACCTCGAGGTTGAGCTTGTCCGAGAGCAAAAGCGTGAGCAGACCTTCCATGATGCTGCTGCCAGTCGCGCCGCCTTCGCTGCCGCTGCTGCCAACCACCACCCGTGGCACCACGTCCACGCGGGACTGCTGCACGGCTTCGGCGAAGCGGTTCATCACCTGCTGGGTCACCTGGAACTGCGGACCGCCATAAGCGGCAACCTGTTCCTCGGTCGCGATAGCCTGCGCGATACCGGTGCGGGCGATCTTCTCGGCTTCCGCCTCCGCCAACGCGCGGATCTGCGCGGCTTGCTGCACTGCCCGGGCATAGTCAGCCTTACCCTGGTTGGAAAGCACCGTAATGCTCACCTCGGACTCGGTAATGTTGCGCTGCTGCTCGGCGCGTGCCTGCGCTTCGCGCAGTTCGCGTTCCTTCTGCGCCGCAACCTGCTGGCGCTGGAAGGTTTCGATCTGCTCGACCGCTATCTGGCGTGAGCGCAGCTGGTTGAGGATGACTTCCATATTCTTGTCTTCGCCGGCGGTGGTCGGGGTGCCAATCAGCACCTCTTCCAACTCCAGGTTGTAGTGCAGGAATTTGTCCTTCATTTCCTGGCTGGACTGGCGCTGGATCTCGTTTCGATCATGGATCAGTTCGATCAGCGTGCGGGTCTGGCCGATGTTCTTGAAGTAAGCCGACACCATCGGGTCGAGGGTCTGCTCCACCAGTTTCTTGACGTCACCAAAGCGCTGGACCACGAGCGGGGCTTTCTGATAGTCGATGTGAATCACAACCGAAAGCGGCAGGGAGGGCTCGAAGGCGTCCTTGGTGATCAGGGAGACTTCCGAGAGGTTCTCATCCAGGTTGTGGGAGCCCACTTCGGACTTGATCCACTTGAGGATAATGTTGGTCGTCGGAACCATCACCACTTTGCCAGCATAGGTATTGAAGGCGTACTTGCCCGGCAGGAGCGGATCGCTCCAAACACCGCGGCTGCCTTTGCTGACGAGTTCGCCATGGCGGTATTCCGCACCAGAAAGGTCTTCACTGACCTTACCGGTGTACGAGACCACCACCCCCACAAACCCAACTTCAACAACAGTCTTGTGGATCATCTCCACCGTGGCAAACAGCCGGTTGAGGTAATAGGTGCCTTCCACCAAAACCTGCAGCTGGCGGCCGCGCATACCCAGAGCGTTCACGAACCGGTCAGGCATCTGGAAGTTGTTATGATAGGTCAGTGGGTCGGTCATATCCGAGCCGACGATCGGCGCGATGATCTCGCCCGATGGCAGCGAGGGGCCATCATGCACGGTCACAATCCCGATCAGGTCGTCCGAGTCCTTGATGACCACCGGCGCGAAGCCTCTGCGCTCGCGGATAACCTCGGTCATATTCTCGATGACCGACTGGTCGTCCCTGCTGAGCGCGAGGAAATAGACGCGTTCTTCCGTGATCACCACGAACTGCGCCAGGTTGATGGCGTAGGTACCTTCACGCAGGATCTGGCGCTGCGGACCGCGCTGACCGCCATGGGTCAGGAAGTCCGTCACGTCCTGGAAGTTATTCGCGTTGGTGTTGGTTGCCAACACCTGCATGGCGCTCAGAGGCTCACCGTCACGCGCGAAAACATATCCGATCTTGCCCTGCGCGATGGTCACCAATGGGGCGATGTGCACATTATATTGAATGGGCATCAGGAAGTGCAGACCACCACGGAGCACGTTGGGTTGATAGCCGGCTTCGCCATTCAGGGCAATAAAGCCCGATTTGAGCGAGCGGCGTCCGAAGCGTTTTTCCACGATTCCGATGCGATTGTTGGGTATGAAGCGGATGCCGGAAAGTGCAACCATCAGCACTAACACACCGATGAGAATCAGTAATAAGTTGTCAGGCATTTTTTCTCCTTGAGATTATGTTCGACATTGAACAAACCTAATATACACCCGCTCTTATTTGGAGACCATAGATAATATAGCCTTTCGTACGCGAAGCCCACACGTTTGGACAATTTCTCAAAACCGACCCAAAGAAACCCTCCCGGCATGGTAACATTATGCGCAGATTTACCGATCTAATTGTCATTTTACGCATATCAACCCTTCCAACAACCACGAAGGTTGCCGCATAGTTGCAGACAGGCTGGAGAGCGAATGAATCAAACCCTAAAAAAAGATCAGCGTCTGATTGTCCTGGCAGGCAATATCGGCAGCGGCAAGACTTCTCTCACCCAACTTCTCAGCCAGCGGTTCGGCTGGCAGGCATCCTACGAGTCGGTCGAGAACAACCCCTACCTGGCTGATTTCTACGCCGATATGCGCACCTGGGCCTTCCATCTGCAGATGTATTTCCTCGGCAACCGCGCCCAGGAGGTTGAAACCCTGCTGAACTCCGACCGTTCCGCCATCATGGACCGCAGCATCTACGAGGATGCCCACATTTTTGTGCGCGCCCTGCACGACCTGAACAACCTCTCCGACCGGGATTACCAGGCCTATTTCAAGCTTTACGAGCTGGTGCTGAGGCAGCTGCCCAAGCCCTCGCTGCTCATCCGCCTGGTCGCGCCGGTTGAGAC
>CAYUGV010000164.1:0-2879 GCA_964444335.1 uncultured Anaerolineaceae bacterium
GCAGGATTCCAGCAATTGTCGCGCTGGATTTGCTGGCGCCACGTTTATTGACAAAGCGATAGGTGGCTGCGGCTGCGCCAATCCACCCTCCGGCAACCAGGCCGATGGAGGCGGACGCAAGCGAGATCATGGCTCCCTCAAAGATACTAAGGCGGTGGTTTTGCAGGTCCAACAGGGCTCGTAAGCAGTAACCATAACCCAGGTAAGCTAACCCTTCAGCCACAACTGCCAGGGCAACTGCCCACCAGGTCATCTCCCGGATCACCTCGATTGCGTGGCGGATGTCCATCATCTTGGGCAGCACAAGGTTCACTGCCAGCCCAAGCAGCACCATGATGATGATCACGCGCCAGGTTTTCTTTTTGCTTTGAGGTTTTTCTATCTCAAAATCAGCCACGTTTTTTCTACCAGTTGTTCGCAGTCGCGGTAAAGTTATATCCATGATGAGAATGAATTGCAATTCTCATACCAGAGTTAGCGTCTGTTTACAGATTCTACACCTTTAGTCTAAATCTATTGACGTTTCCTGTTTTCCTTTCCGAGCGGTTACAATAATCCTCACACCAAGACGTGGAGGATTGCCCGGTATGCAGACTGAGTATAACCATTCCCTTCAATCAGCACCAGTAAAAGCTTCGACCCGTGTGTATTATGGCTTAGCATCGCTCGGGATGGCAACCGTCAGCGGCATCTACTCTGCCTTGCTGACCATCTTCTACCAGGATTACCTTGGATTACCCGCAAAATGGATTGGAATCGCGTTCGGTATTTACGCTGTTTGGAACTCGATCAACGACCCAATTTTCGGTCAGATCACCGATAAAACCCGCTCAAAACTTGGCAGGCGCATTCCTTACCTGCGATATACCGCCCCATTCTTTGCGCTAACATTCAGCCTGGTATGGTTCGCGCCGCAGCATGCGCCGGATTTCACCAAATTCGCCTGGATGCTGGTTACCATGCTGCTCTACGATACCTGCTATACCATCATGGGGCTGGTGCATGGCGCTCTCCTGCCCGAATTGACCGAGTCGGACTTTGAACGCGGCAAGCTCTCGATGGTGAACAGTTTATTTGGCCTTCTCGGCACCCTGGTTGGTTTCATCATCCCTGACTTCTTCCGTCCGAAAGCCGGCTCGCTCAACACCTCGCTGTTCGCCCTGCAAATGTCGATGATTGCTGTGGCGGTGCTTGCTGCTTTTCTGATCATTCTGACCACGTTGAAGGTCAAAGAACGCAAAGAATTCAGCCAGGTGGACGAAGCTTTGCCCTGGTGGCAGGCGATCAAGTCCACGCTTGCCAACAAATCCTTCATCATTTTCGTGATCGCGAACTTCATGTGCACTTTTATGTTTTCGATTTGCATGGGTGCCATTTTTTACGTCGCGGATTATGTCACCCAACAGCCAACCATCATCCTTTTGGCAGCCTTGTTTGTTCCGTTGGCGGTTGGAGTGCCCCTCGTGCAGGTTGTTTTAAAGCGCTTGGAGGTAGTCAAAACCATGCAGATCTACCTGCTGATCACTGGGCTTGGCTTGATCGCGATCGGTTTTGTGCCGGCAAGTCTGATCACGGCTTGCATTGCGGTGGTCGGTTTTGGATATTCTGGCGTTCAGGTGGTCACGTACCTGCTGCTTGCCCAGGTTATTGATGAGGATGAGGTGCACACTGGCGTGCGGCGCGAAGGTTCGTACTTCGGAGCGAACGCCTTGGTGACCAAGCCCGCCCAATCGCTCGCGGCAACCCTCACGGCGTCAATTCTGGCAGCCGCGCATTTTGTGACCCGCGAGTCCAATGGAGGTCAGATCTTCCTGAACCAACCGGAAAGCGCGCTATTTGGCATCAGGTCAATTGTTGGAGTTATTCCGGGAGTTACCCTGCTGATTGCGGCGCTGGTCTTGTTCTTATTCCCACTCAAGGGTCGCCATCTGGCAGAAGTGAAAGAAAAAATGCTCAGGATGCACGCCGAGAAGCATGCAAAATTATTGGAGCAGGAGGGGTAATTCAAAACTCCTTCAACGAGGGGATGTATAACATTCCTGGTCCTCAACTTGGTAAAAGCAACTTTGTTTGGCTATAATTTGTTTCAGGTAAAAATATATAAGTAGAAAGAGAGAAAAAATGAGCCATCACATTGCCACAAAAGAACCCTGGATGAAAACCCCTGTTGAGTTACCTGAGCTTCCCTGGGCGAAGGATGCCCTTGCCCCTGTTATTTCTGAACAGACCCTAAACTTCCACTACGGCAAGCACCACAAAGCCTACGTGGATAAAACCAAAGAACTGATCGCGGGTACTGAACTGGAAGATAAGACCCTCGAGGAGATCATCACTGCGGCAGCAGCCGCCAGACCCGAAAAGCAAGGCTTGTTCAACAACGCCAGCCAGGTTTGGAATCACAATTTCTATTGGAGCAGCCTCACCCCCGCGGATAAATCAAAAATGCCCGAGGAACTCGAAGCGATGCTTGTGCGCGACTTTGGCTCTGTGGAAGAGTTCAAAAAGAAATTGGTTGATGCCGGCATGACCCAGTTTGGCAGCGGTTGGGCTTGGGTTGTCATTGAGGATGGCAAGCTCGCTATCGGCAAAACCCCCAATGCGGACAACCCCTTCACCGACACCAAGAAAGCGGTGCTCGTGCTGGATGTCTGGGAGCATGCCTACTACCTGGATTATCAGAACGCCCGTAAGGCTTACCTCGACAAAGTCGTCGACACCATCATTAACTGGGACTACATGCTCCAGAACATCAAGAAATACCTCTAAGATTCACCTAACCAAAACAAAAGACGGGCTCTCGCCCGTCTTTTGTTTCCGTGAGCAGGACTGTAGGGTTCAAACCAGCAAAATCATATGAGATGACCTAACGCTAACAATAC
>CAYUGV010000165.1:0-2842 GCA_964444335.1 uncultured Anaerolineaceae bacterium
TGCGAAGCCTCCCCTTGCGGGATGCCGTGCCTGCCCTCATTCACGAATACCAAGCTGGTAACCACGGGGAATACCCCTGCAATGCGGGAAAATCGAGTCAATTTCCTGGATTAAAAGGCACAACAGTGCCATCCCGGGCAATAAACACCCCTTCATCCAAAACATAAATCCCTGATGGGCAATTTCCGCTTGAGATGTTCCCCTGGATTGCTGCCATAATCGAATCGAAATCTGCTGAGCCTGATGTCATGGTCAGGGTGCAGCTCTCTGCGGAGGGGAAGGTGGCGGCTTTTTCGGTGATAAGCCTGATCACCGAGGGGATGGCTGCCATGCGTGGGAGGTGCATCGGATCAAATCCATCGGCAAAGGCAGACGAAGCAAACGCCGGCGTATATTCATAGCCCGCCTCGAAAACCGCGCGGACCGGGTCGCCCTCTGGATCGAGGTATGAAATTAATTGCTCTACACCTCTATCAGAACCAGGCCAACTTCCATAAGGCAGAGCAATGTAATTGGACAAAATCGAAGCATATTCAGGATGCCCTGCCAGGACGAGATATTCCCGTAACTTCTGATCGTTAAGCGACAATTGGGACTGAATGAACTCAGCCGCGACTCGGTCAAGGTGGGGATGACGGAAGGTGTGGTTGTAGGGGTAAACATGGTGCTCAATCCCCCAGGCGATCGTCTCCGCGAGGGCTTGCTCCCAGCCATCGGCTTCGTACCACCAGGTTCCGGTGAATAGATTGCCGTAATGTTTGTCGCCAAAGTTGGCAAACATGGCGAGTTCAAAACCGAAGTCAGTGTGCTCCTGGGAAAACTGGTAGATCGTCCCGACCGCGGAAAACTCAGACACCTCTCCCTGGTCGTTCAGGCAAAACTGGTTGGCGAAATAAGCATCGTCAATTGTCAGGATCAATGGACGCCGACCCTCCGGAACGTTAATCTTGCCATCAAGCAAGTTGTCCAGGGAGATCAGGGTATAGCCTGCGTCGTAAAATGCCTGCAGGTCGCTTTTCAGATCGCCAAGAAAGCGCACCATGCCGGAGGTGTCATCCCGAGCGTTGGGGGTGAAGCGGTGGTAATTCAAAATCGGAATGACCGGATCCGATGCCCAAACAATTCCTTCCAGCAGGATCGGAGTTGGCGTCTGAGTCGGGATTGGCTGGGGTGTGGCGGTAGGCCCGGTGGTTTGCGTGGGAATCGCGAGGCTGGTGGTGGTTTCAACCGCAGGGTGAGTAGCAAGCAACGCCTGTTCAGTGACTACAGCCGGTTGGCAAGCAAAGAGAATCCAAGCCAGGCTGAACAGGGTGATTTTTATGAATGGATACCGCACAGGAACCTCACCAACAGAGGATATCTGAATTTTATCATTCTAAAAGCGTTCATGGACGAGAAAAAATATAAGGATCTTCCCGTCATCCTTTGAAACTGGAGGTGCTTCTGAAGTATACTAACGGCAAGCCAGGCACTGCCGGATGAGTAATAAAACGGTTCAACACTCCCCCAAACAGTGCCACTAACTACGTAAAAAAGAAGGTAAAACATGCACAACATCCGAAAAATCGCTGAAGACCTCCTCTTTATTGGTGCGAATGACCGCCGCATCTCGCGTTTTGAAAATCAGCATCCCGTCCCAAACGGCATGTCCTACAACTCCTACCTGTTGCTGGACGAGAAGACTGTCCTGCTCGACACCGTCGATAAAGCGGTCGGAGAGCTCTTTTTGGAGAATCTCCATGTCGCGTTGAATGGCAGGGATTTGGACTATATGATCATCCAACATATGGAGCCGGATCACTGCGCCTTGATCCCGCGCATCCTTGAGCTTTTTCCGCATGTGAAAGTAGCCGGCAGCCAGAAAACCTTCGGCATGATCCAGCAATTCTTTGGACTGGACCTGGCAGACCGCGCATTGGTGATGAAAGAAAACGACACGCTCAACACTGGCGCGCACACCTTACGCTTCCTGATGGCACCGATGGTGCATTGGCCCGAAGTGATGGTCACCTACGACGAAACCAGCAAGCGACTCTTCTCAGCGGATGCTTTTGGCGCTTTTGGCGCGGTCAATGGCAATCTTTACGCTGATGAGTACAAAGTGGATTTCGACCTGCTGCCCGAGGCGCGGCGGTACTACACTAACATTGTTGGCAAGTATGGACGCCAGGTGCTGGCCCTTCTGGAAAAAATCTCCAACCTTGATATTGAAATGATCCTTCCGCTGCATGGTCCCATTCTGCGGCAGGACCTGCATTATTACATCGAGAAATACAGCAAATGGGCGTCTTACACTCCTGAAGAAAAGGGGATCGTGATTGCCTATGGCTCGATCTATGGCAACACGGAAAAGGCGGCCGAATTGCTGGCTGCCAAGCTGGCGGATCGGGGCGAAAAGAACATCGTAATCTATGACGTCTCCGCCTGGCATCCTTCGTATATTCTTAGCGACTGCTTCAAGTTTGACCGACTGGTTTTTGCCTCGTCCACATACAATACGGAAATATACCCCCCGATGGAGACGCTGCTGCTGGAGCTCAAAGGACACAACATGCAAGGCCGGGCAGTGGCCGTGATCGAGAATGGTTCCTGGGCGCCGCAGAGCGGCAAGAAAATCCGTGAACTCTTGGCTGAAATGAAGGATATGCGCGTGCTGGAGAGCGAGATTTCTATCAAGTCGGCCATGACAGCTGCTGATGCCGAAGCTCTTGACGCCCTGGTGGAATTGATCGTCGCGGCATAGTATCGAAATCTCACAAAAACAAAGTGCGCGCCATCTGGCGCGCACTTGTATAATATCTCCTTATTCTGCAAGCATATGGCAACATTTGTCATGAAGCAA
>CAYUGV010000166.1:0-2841 GCA_964444335.1 uncultured Anaerolineaceae bacterium
GTCGCTCCGGTTCGCAAAGGTCGTCGGCGTCGAGCCTGGCAATCCACTCGCCTCGCGCCTGCTTGATTCCGACATTGAGGGCGTTGGCCAAACCGCTGTTCGGCTTGTCGATGACCTTAATGCGTGGATCCCCTCGCGCGCGATGCTTGATGATGTCGAGCGAGGCGTCAGTACTGCCGTCATCGACGATAATGAACTCATAATCGGCGAAGGTCTGGTTCAGGACGCTAAGGATAGCTTCGTCAAGCCAGCGCTCGCCGTTATAGACGGACATGAGGACGGTGATGGGTGGACCGTCTCTCCTGGCAACGTGGCTCATGTCCCTCACACCTTCACCCACCGCTCCGGCAACAATCCCCTGAACCCCCACGACATGATCCCCTCGCGCATTTCGAACCCTGGTGCGATCACGTGCTTGTCCGGGTGCGAAGAGAGCCACGCCCCCCACCAGCTGAAGGTACTGTTGGCGATGATGAAATGCCGGCACTGGCTCATCAGCCACAGGTCCGCGTAGGCTGCCTCATCGCCGCGGTTATGGTCCACGGTCGTGATGCGGCCATCCGGCAGCGGGATGCGGGCGCGCGCAGCCTCGGGGCGATCGGAGAACAGATAGTAGTGGGCGTCCGGCACGCGGCGCTCCATCTCGGCGACCGCGCGCTGGTAATAATCGGTAGGGGCAAAGATGGCGGCTTTTTGCAGGTCATCAAAAACGCGGACGTGATAGCGATCGTGAATTGCGACCGCCGCGTGCTCGCGGATGCGGCCCGCCAATTCCTGATTGATCGCATCGGAAGGCGGGCGGATCCTCAAGTCCTGGCGGATGGTGGGCTCCACATCCTTGAAGTAATCCTCGCTCTGCCAATAGCCCTCCAGATAAAGCGTGCCTCGTGGCTTGAGATCCAGCAACCGCGGATCGAAGTCGACGCCGTCCTGCTGAATGTAAGTGCGCCGCGCGAAGGGAACGCGCGCGTTCCAACGCCGGATCATGGCGCGACGCACGCGGCCGAACGGCTCCAGCCGCTCCGCCGCCTTCCGATCGTCTGGTACAAGATTTAAACCCCAAACTGGGCGGGCAACCTTTCCCACTGCTCAGGGATATAGAGCTTTTCCAAATCGGTAGCCAAGTCTTTATAAAAGGGAACGGGCGCAACCACCCGATTACCCGGGCGATCCGACAACCAAGCTCCCCACCAGGAGAGCGTGCTACCGGCAATCAGGTGATCATCGCAATAGGTCATCATGCGCAAGGTTCTCACGGGGTCTGGTTCGTCCACGATCCATGCACCCGTAAACTCTGGCTTGCTGCGGCACCAGGCCGGGTCGTCAGAAAATATCACCAGTTGATCCTTGTTTGCGTTCAACAAGTGCCGACCTTGGTGGAAATACGTGGGGGTTAGTAATCCAGTCCAGTTATTACCGGGTACCAGGCTGTCTTCACGCCGAACATGAACGAGCACTAATCGACCGACCTGCGCGCGGCGCGCAGCCATCGAACCAGCGATCCTCTCTTCCTCAGCATCTGACAACTGGAACAACCCGATCAGGTCCTGACGGTAGTTCTCAAAATAAAAATGACTTTGATAGTAACCCATCATCACCGCCGCAGGGTGATCAAGCAACTCGTGATCAAAACGTTTTTCTACTGATCTATAGCCACGATCGAAATGAAATCCACCCAGTCGCTCCAACTTCAACTTTAGCAAGACCCGCACTGTCTGATAGAGAGCGGCCTGCGTGAACGGATTAGGCCTGCCGAACTCCGTACGGATTCGCTCAAACTTATCCAACTCGAAGCTTCGCGTGAATCCCGCAAAATTTTTTCCGCGCTGCCTGGTGTTCTGAAACCAATAGTCTAGTAGAACCAGTTCACGCTCCCAACGCTTGGTCAGCGCATAAACGGAGGCAAACATGAACATCTGGTTGCCAAGGCCACCCGACAGAATCAAATAGGTTTTCTTCATGCCCACAGACCATTAAGAATCTCCATGGCGGCAGCATCATCCAGGCAACGACCCGTAGGTATGTAAGTGAGATTGGGCGCGCCCTGCAGGTGGCTCAGGCTTCGCCAATAGTCCACCAGCACCACGCTGCGCTGCTCCGTGCCCAATGCCTGGGCCGTAAGCTGCAGGTAGGGCTCGTCGGTGGTGGTTACCAATACCACATCCGCATCTCTCAACGCTTCCTCCACACTCTCGGTCAGCAAGGCGCAGCGTTCCAGTATGGGGCGTGCCTCGCCGAGGCCCAGGCGATCATGAACCTTGACGCGATAGCCGGCGTCCGCAAGCGCTTTGGCCAGAGCAACGCCGGAGGATGCCTCGATAATGTGTGACAGTGGCTTGTAGGACAGTCCCAAAACCGCGGCGGTGCCCCGCGCAGGCAACAGCGGCAACAGTCGGGCGATTAGCCGCTGGGGTAGGCGCAGATTGTAGTCGTCGTTGGCGGTGAGAAGCGCTGCATCCACCCCCAGGGTGTTGCCGACAAAGGCAAGTGCCACGTTGTCCCGCGGAAAACAGGGCCCGGCGAAACCAAGACCGCCCGTCAGGTATTTGCGCCCGATTCGCTTGTCCATGCCCAAGGCATCAGAGACCACATCGACATCACCGCCGGGAATGTGTTCACAGTACTCTGCCAGCATATTGGCGAAAGAGATCTTCATGGTTACAAAGCTGTTGACCGCGATCTTTGCCAACTCAGCGTTTTCAAGGCTCATACGCTTGACGGGCGCCTGATTCTGCGACACCCGATGATGCACCGACTCCAGCGCATCACCGGAGCGGTCATCAAACTGACCCAGCAGGTAGAAATCTGGGTTCAGGAAATCGCGAATGACTGACCCCAGTG
>CAYUGV010000167.1:0-2707 GCA_964444335.1 uncultured Anaerolineaceae bacterium
GCCATTCGCATCGCGGTAATATTTAATGTCACCTTCAGGTCCGAGTGGTTCAATCAGGCTTATCTCGCCAGGTTTCCCTAAAGCTATCACATAACCAATGTGATAGCGTTCGTCCAAAGCCAGGATTTCGCGCAGCTTATCACGCTGGACTGAAGCCACAATACATCCGCCATAACCGAGTTCCGTTGCCCGCAGTAGGATGGTCTGCATCGCAATTCCCGCATCCACTTCTGAGAATTTGTAGATATTCTCATCACCTAAAACAACAATATAAGCAGTCGGTCGCTCGCCCTCGGCAGGGCCAGCCCATCCCTCCAGGTAAGCCGCAAACTTGAGACACTCAAAAACCCTGGCATTATCGTTGGCGTCATGCACCAGGTGGTATTTTAGTGGTTGACGATTAGCAGCGGAGGGGCAATACCGTGTGGCATCGATCAACTCGCGCAGGGTCTCATAAGGAATTTTGACGGATTCATCGAATCGACGGTACGCTCGGCTTTTCAACAACAGGTCACTTAACATGGGATTCTCCTTTATGGGATTTCAAAAATCGGAAGGTCCAGGCAGTTGCTATGATGAGCAGGAGCAAACCACCAGCATCAAAAAGTGCAAATCTCAAAATGGATGCCCTTAATACAGTTTGCGCTGCCGGAATAGAGCGTAAAAGCAGGGTCTCCCCCACCAGGCCTATTGCCTGCATCAAAACAGCTTCGATCAATGAGCGGTGATTGCTTAAGGGGTGGATGAGGGCAAACACGTAGGGCACTTGCCACATGACGAACAGGATGCCAATCCCGATGACTACGGCACGTCCAGGCTCGCCGCCGAGTTCAAAGGGCGCCACATAAGGCAGCGGATTGAAAATATAAGCAAACGCGCATTGTAAATTCATCGCCAGGACTAAAAAGATCAGCACTCGGGGTAACAGCAGCCTGGTGAATTCTTTGTTTTTCATGTCCGTGAGACAATCCCCTGGTTCACCTGCCAGACCTCGTGATCATGCACGAACTCCGGCGTGAACATGTCCAGGTCCGTGGCAGTGAGAAACGCCTGTTCCACCTGGCCAACCACCGAGAGTAGATCTTTCCGCCGTTGCGGATCGAGTTCAGCCATGATCTCATCCAACAGCAAAACCGGCCATTCACCCGTTCGCTGCTTCATCCAGGCTACTTCTGCGAATTTGAGCGAAAGCAGAGCGGTGCGGGTTTGACCACGCGAGCCAAAGTCCCCCAGGTCGATCTGGTTACTCAAAAAGCGAACTTCATCGCGATGCGGACCGATGCTGGTCTGCCCGCGCTGGATGTCAGCGTGGGTGCTTTGCTTCATGGCTGCCAGCAATCCGCGCTCGAGCTCGTCTGAACTGATCCCGGTGCGATCCAGGGTGGTCTGCACAGGCAGTGCCATCTGGCCGGCTGGTTTTTTGAGCGGCTCATACGAGGGCTGATAATGGAATTGCAAGATCTCAAGGTCGCGGGTCAGTCGTTGGTGAATGGGAATAGCCTGTTTCTCAAGTGCAGCAAGGGAGAGGATGCGCGCGTGCATGATCAATGCACCGTGCCTGGCGAGCAGTTCGTCCCAGGGTTCAAGCTGGGCTTTATCCCCACCGACTTCCGCCAGCGTCTTCAGAAGGGCATTGCGCTGAGTGAGAGCTTTGGAATAAGCAGAAAGATGTCGGGAATAGCCTGGCTCCACCTGTGAAAGGATCTCGTCAAAATATTGGCGCCTGTCAGCCGGAGCGCCTTCAATCACCCGGGACATTTGGGGTAAAAAGGTGACAGCGTTGAATTGACCATAGACATCAGAAATGCGTTTTTTCACGCCATCCAACAGCACTTGCTTCGAAAAGCGTGGGCTGGAAGGATTGGTTGCGGCATCCTGTATCAAGCGGACCTCAATGGTGTGCCGCCTTCCCTCACGGACAAATTCTCCCAGGATACGCGCAACCATGACGGGTTCAATTGGAGTATTAAAGTTCATCAATTGGCGGTCACTGGCAGCCGAAAAGGAGGAAAAGTTAGCCAGGTAACCGACGGCTTCAAGTATGGAGGTTTTTCCCTGCGCGTTTTGCCCTGTGAACAAAATCACCCGCCTGGGGAAGTCCAGTTCCAGGCGGGAGAAAATTCGGTAGTACGTCAGCGACAACCGGGTGAGGTACATTAATCCTTGATCTTTTCAGCTTCCTCAGGAGTTGGTTCAAACACTTCTTCAGCCCGGTCGATGTAAAGCACCCCATCAAGGTGATCGATCTCGTGCTGGAATATTCTTGCGAGCCAGCCATCTGCTTCAATTTTCAACGGCTTGCCAAAGCGATTTTTTGCCTTAACCGTCACCGCTTCGTGGCGTTCGACCATGCCAGCCAGCCCAGGCAGTGAGAGACAGCCTTCAATGTCGGTAATCATTTCTTCGGAGCGGCTTATGATCTCCGGATTGACCAGGACATATTTCTTGGGTTTGGCGTTTTCATCTTCATCTGCGGTGTATTCCACCACGACCAGGCGAAGAGACTCGCCAATTTGAGGCGCTGCCAGGCCTACGCCAGGGGCAGCACGCATCGTCTCAAACATATTGTCGATCAGCGTTTGCAGTTCAGTGTCAAATTTGGTAACCTGTTTCGACTTGAGCCTGAGAGATGGCTCTGGAAAGGTCACAATGTCTAAAATTGCCATAAAACTCACTCCAATATTTTAGTTATTCTACCTTAAGGTAA
>CAYUGV010000168.1:0-2695 GCA_964444335.1 uncultured Anaerolineaceae bacterium
ATGTTGGACAAAACCCCAGATTACCTGGGCAGGATTGGGCTGACGGCATTTCTGCTCCTGGCGGTTTGCCTGGCTGGCAAGAACGAGCCCCTCAAACCGCATCGACCCATATTGCTTGGCTTATTGATCATGGCAGTGGCAATTTCGTTGGATTGGGTCTTCGCAATTTATCTATTGGAACATGTGGGGCTGAACACCAATATCCCATCGGGAATTGCTCTGTTGAAGTTGAATGAATTTTTCATCGTTGCTACCACCGTCATTTCTCTCACATTGCTCTCCGGAGGCAGCCTTGGCTCGATCTATATCCAGAAAGGCAACTTAAAATTGGGGCTGCTTGTGGGTGGGATTGCATTCTGCCTGTCTGCGGCAAGCTCCCCCTGGATGGCAACCCTTTTGTTCAAAGGTCAAAACCTGACACCCGATCGGCTCGCAGCCTGGCTTCCATGGGTGTTGATCTTTGCCGTGGCAAACGCCGCTCAGGAGGAACTGCTGTTCCGGGGATTGTTCCTGCGCAAGTTGCAGCCATTCTTTGGCAAGTTTATCTCAAACGCTTTAATCGTCTTTGTGTTCACACTGGTGCATCAAGGCGTCAATTACACTTCCGATCAACTCGGCTTCCTGGCGATTCTTTCCCTGCTGGCATTTGCCTGGGGATATGTGACACAAAAGACTGACAGCATCTGGGGCTCTATCCTCTTCCATGCTGGGATGGACATCCCGGTGATTTTGGGTATCTTCTCAAACCTCTAGATTTGGAGAGCCTGTAGGATTGCTTGAAGAGCTTAAGGAGATGGCTCGTGATGGCTCTGCAGGGTGAGAACACAGTCTGGGCACTTTCCTGATTTGTTTGGAAACCTCACCCAGGCGAAAAGAAAGGCAGCAACATGATTAACGAAAAAGAATTGGATCGTGTTCTCCAAGAAATCATCACCAACTGGGGAGTGCCCGGATTGGGCGTAGGGATCGTCCAAGATGGTAAGACACTTTATAAGCGAGGATTTGGCGTGCAAAGTCTGGAAACTCGTGCGCCCCTCACCACCGATTCACTTTTCTGCCTGGCATCCATTGTCAAATGCTTCGTCGCGACAGCGGTGATGCAATTGGTTGAGCAAGGCAAGTTGCAGCTGGAGACACCTCTCGTCCACTACCTGCCCGAATTCAATATGGATGACGCCCGCTATCCCCTTATTACCCTGCAACAGATGCTCAGCCACACTTCTGGCATGCCTGATATGGATGAAGAGCAGTATGACGAGCTGGTGGCACACCCCGAGTACGACGAATGCGCACTAGAGCGTTACGTTCGCAGCCTCGCCAGCCTTAAGTTGATCGCCGCGCCGGGCAAACGCTTCGCCTATAGCAATATTGCCTATAACGTTCTGGGGTACCTGATCGCCAAGGTCTCAGGGAAAACTTTCGAAGATTACATGCAAGAGCACATCTTACGTCCCGCTGGAATGCCTCAAAGCACGCTCTATTTTCCGGATGTACCTCTTGATCAATTTGCTGCGCCTCACCTGCGCGTCCCACAGATGATCGTCAACCCATTATTTCCTTATCATCGCGCCGATGCCCCTGCCAGCTTCCTTTATTCGAATGTGACCGAGATGTGCCATTGGGCTCTCACCAGCCTTCAGCGCGGCAACCGCCAGGGGCAGAGCCTGCTCTCGCCAGCCGGCTACAAGAAAATGTGGGCGCCTGTTGCCCAACGAGATGACCCTCCGTTTCGGGAGGAGATGGGGCTCGGCTGGACCCTGGGTCACTTTGAAGGGGTTAGAACGGTTGGGCATGGTGGCGGAGGTTTCGGCTGGACCTGTTTTTTGGCTCTGCTGCCTGACATTAACAGCACCGCGATTGTGCTTTCAAATGATGAATCTTCCGCACATGACCTTGCCCTGCAGGCGGCTCTCTCCTCTTTGTTAGGGAAAGAACCACAGCCCGGAAAGGTTTCGTGGATGATTCCCATCGCCCAAGCCCTGCATGCTGGCGGTGCCAGTGCAGCCCGTGCCTGTTATGAAGAGATCAAAGAAAATCCCGCTTATCTTATTGACGCCGGCGAATTGATCCCTTTGGTTTACCAGCTAATGAGTGTCAAAAAATCTGATCTCGTGATTGATGTGTTGGAACTGGATTTGCATGTTTTTCCGGAAAAACCGTGGCTGTACATCTATCTGGCAAAAGCCTGCTTACAAAAGGGCGACCATGTCCGGGGGAAAACCGCGCTCCGCCGCGCGCTGGCAATCCAGCCTGACCGGGCGGACGCGTTGGAAATGCTGAATAAAATTGCAGAACAACACCCATAAAACCCATGCTCAAAGCAAACTTGATGGCGCCGTTGCGCCTGGGTGATAAGAAGAGACAGTGAAAGAAATGGAAATCCAGCCCACCTTGCTCCGCTTCAAATAATTTCAGGTCAGATTGCCTGTGCCCAGGCTTCCCATGGAGGGAGCAGGCGAGCAAGATTCCTGAAGAAAGCTGCTCTTACCTTATTATCCTTTCTTCAGACTGTTTGCGTCCCGCTTGCAGGGGTGGGGAAATCAAGGTGTTTGAGGTGTGCCTGGGCGTCCCCCACGGGGAAGTTGGATCCCACCACAAAGCTGGGGGTTGAATAATGGTGACATTAAGCTCTCCATTCTCCGACGCCGGCCTCGTCTACTACCAGCGCAGCATCAAGATTCTGCTTGAAACTGAT
>CAYUGV010000169.1:0-2692 GCA_964444335.1 uncultured Anaerolineaceae bacterium
AAATTCGTGTATAATATCCGTTTGCGCGCGTCCGCAAGACGCTAACAATATTTTAAGCCCGGAAGGAGGTGAATAGCAATGGCAAGTGTAACTTTGAGATCTAATGAATCGCAGGATTCTTTACTCAAGCGCTTTCGCAAGAAGGTCGTGAAGAGTGGTGTGCTCAGCACCGTGCGTCGCAAACGCTGGTTCGTTTCCAAGAGTGAGCAGCGCAGAATGGACAAGAAAAAGGCTGTTCGTCGTACCTTCCGGAAGTCGTACGAAGCATAATAGCCAGGAAGTGAGGTTTTATGGCTAAAGAAGATGAGAAGATTACCGTTGATGGCACGATTATCGAAGCCCTCCCAGGGACGCAGTTCCGGGTGAAGCTGGATAATGGTCATGAAGTGCTGGCATATCTTTCCGGTCGTATGCGTCGTTATTACATCCGTATTCTCTTAGGAGACTCAGTGCGGGTGGAAATGTCGCCTTATGATTTGGATCGCGGTCGGATTGTTTATCGACAGCGTCGCCCAAATTCACCCGACTCACAGGAATTCTAGCTCTTGTCTCATTACAGCCCTCCATAATGGGGGGCTGTTTTTTTACCCCAATTTGGATAGAATCTTGAGTATGGTAACGACGCAAACCCCTCGAGGGACAATTCGCAGTTTTAACCTGGCGCGCGACGGTGAGGTTGTTGCCAGCCTGATCGAAGAGGCCTTCGCCCTAAAAAACGATCCCGATGGTCAGCAGGTTCTTATCCAAATGCGCGAAAACGCCCGCAGGTTGAAAGAAGCCAGCTGGATGCCAGTGACTGGCTCCCCAATGGGTTTCGTCTGGGAGGTGGATGGTCGCCTGGTGGGCAATATCTCTGTCTTGCCCTATACACGCAAAGCCCGGAAGCTCCACCTGGTTGCCAACGTGGCAGTGGATCCTGCCTATCGGGGTCAAGGCATCGGAAAGGCCTTGATCTCGCACGCGTTACGGTTTAGCCGCCAGGCTGGCGTTCGCGAGGTGTGGCTTCAGGTCAAACGTGAGAACAAAGCCGCCATCCACATGTATCAGCAGCTTGGCTTTCGCCAGGACCATAGCCTGGATATCTGGAAGAAAAAAGCGCTACAGAGATCGTACCAGGCCCCGCACTATTACTATCCAAGCTTGAATGAAATCCGCGCGAGGGAATTTGGGGATTGGCAGATCCAGAAAGACTGGCTCGAGCGCAATTATCCCACGGCTGTTCGCTGGTATTCCTCCCTGGATTTTGATGATCTTTCGCCCTGGGCATGGCTGAACCCTCTGAAATGGGTGAACTTGATCGAGCTTCGCCAGTACAGCTTATGTGTAGGCGAGAAACTGGCGGTTGTTTTGAGCCTGCAGCGGATGCTGTTGCGGTCTGATAACCTGTTTATCGCCGCCCCGGAAACGCCTTCCGAAAGCGAGCATGTGGGCATTTTGCTGAACCGTTTCATCCAGGAAAACTGGACGGGTAAATCGCTCGTGGTGGAATATCCAGCAGATAGGGCAACCATTGCTTTTGTAGACAACGGTTTTACCTTAGCCCGTACATTACTTTGGATGCATGCAGAAATATAAAAAGCCTGCACTTTTTTGTGCAGGCTTTTTTGGTCCATTCTGAATCTTAGAGTTCTTCGTCGACGACGATTTCGGCCAGTTTCAGGAATTCCTGCCACTCTTCTTTAAAAAAGTGCAGGGTCACGTTGTTGAGTTCCAGATGATAGGTTGATTCGCCATCTGGTTCATCAGCTCGCCAGGCGAGGTAGTTCTCGGTCTCGGCAATGGTAGTGGTTACAGGTTCTTCGTGTTCCATAGTATCTCCTTGGTTTATTAATTCATTATCTCATAAATGAAATCGTATTGCTACTCAATCATTCGATTTTTTCGATGGTTGTTTCTTGCTTTTTGTTTCAGCTTGCTTGCCTGCCTGCTCCTTAGTCTTAGCAACATTTTGCTTTACTCGGGCGCCAAGCGGGGCGGTGACTTTCTTGATCCACGCCGTGACCTTGCCAAGGGGTTTGTTGAGCCAGGTTTTGACGCTTTTCCCCAATTTTCGCAAGGCAACCAGCAGTTTGGGCTCTTTAGGCTTGCGATAATAAGCCATGCCTTCCCATGGATCTTGGTCGAAAATCTTTTTCGTCGCGTACCCAAGAAGCAGTTTCAGTGTAGCGAACGTCGGCGCGGCAAGGATGATGCCCAGCAGCCCAAATACCTGCCCGCCAATTAGCGCGGAAATCATGATCGCGGCAGGATGTACTTCCAGCGTCTCACCCATCAGTTTTGGGGTAACCACATGGTCGAGCACCATGTCGATCACCATCGCTATCGCCATCACCAAGATCACATACATCAGTTTTGTCAGACCGAACGGAGTCGGGTCCTGCATGATGGCGCCGATGATGAAGCCAATCCAGCCGATCCAGGCGCCAAGGTAAGGGATGAAACGACCCAAGCCGGCAATGATTGCCAAAACAAGGAAGTATGGCAGGCGAAAAATGCCAAGGAAGATCATGTAGACGATGATTGCCAATGCCACAACAGTAAACTCGCCGCGAATAAAGGCGTTGAAAATTTTGTTGATCTCCAGGCCTAACCGGCGGAAATCTTTTTCAAAGCCTTTGATGTCAACGTTAAATAACTGCCTTCGGACACCATTGGATTCTGAAGTTATGAAGAAAGAAACCATGTAGGTGAT
>CAYUGV010000170.1:0-2688 GCA_964444335.1 uncultured Anaerolineaceae bacterium
TAGTCGAAGACGATCGCCCCTCGCTTTTGCATACCCAACATCGCCTCGACATGCTTTGCCATGGTCTTGAGCGAGAGCTCGATGTAATTTTCCGGATCATTCTGGCGCAGTTGTTCTGCTGCCGCCAGGCTCATCCCATCGGGGACGTATGAAAGAGGATCGTGCGCCGAGGTTTGGTCGGTGACCACATCCGGGATGACTCCCCGCAACAGCAGTTCGCTATAAACATCCGCAGCGTTACCGATCAACCCGATAGATTTGGGGATCTGCTGTTCAAGCGCCTCTTCCACCTGGGTCATGGCGTCTTCAAGATTATCCGTCACAACATTGACATAACCAATATCCAAGCGCTTCTTTGCGCGTTCGGGGTCGACCTCAACGATCAAGCCCACGCCTTCATTCATGGTGATAGCCATCGGCTGTGCGCCGCCCATGCCCCCCAAGCCCGCGGTTAGCACGAATTTGCCTTTCAGTGAAGGCCAGCCTTGCTGATGGGCGAGCGAGCCAAGCGTTTCATAAGTGCCTTGCAGGATGCCCTGCGTGCCAATATAGATCCACGAGCCGGCGGTCATCTGACCGTACATGATCAAGCCCTTGGCTGCCAGGTCGTCGAAGTGCTCCTGGGTTGCCCAGTGGGGCACCAGGTTCGAGTTGGCAATCAGCACCCTGGGCGCGTCGGGGTGCGTGCGGAAGATGCCCACAGGCTTGCCCGATTGCACCAGCAGGGTTTCGTCCTCTTCAAGGTCCCGCAGTGAAGCCAGGATGGCGTCGAAAGCTTCCCAGGAGCGGGCTGCCTGCCCGCGTCCGCCATAGACCACCAGGCGATCCGGGGCTTCTGCAACCGCTGGATCAAGGTTGTTCTGGATCATGCGGTAAGCTGCTTCGATCAGCCAATTCTTGCAAGTGAGTTGGGTGCCTGTTGGCGCGTGAATTTCTCTCGGACCGGACATTGGGTGAGCCTCCTGAGTGGTTTTGCTTATTATAACAAAGCCCGCCATCTGGCGGGCTTTGTTGAAGGCCTGTGATCAAATCGGAAAAACATTAATGGGTATTTATTCCCAAACCCCTCAAGTAATTGCTTACCTTCACATCATAATCCGGGTATTGGTAGCCAAACCGCTCCGCGAAATCCTTCGAAACCTCGCTGAACAATGCCAGCATGCCCACCAGTGCTTCTTCGCAGGCTGCGGGGCTGCCGGCATTCCAGGTGGCACACAGCTGCTGCCAGGCGGCATCGCTGATATGCTGCTGCAGATACTTGAATTGTTTTCCGATCGAGAAGGTGAAGCCTTTCTCCAACCCTACCTGCCAGCTGAGCATGGTCATCAATTGTTTGCGCATGTAGTCCAGGTGGGCAATGGCGTATGGCAGTTCATCTCGTGCCAAACCCTTGGCCACGTAGGTGCTCAGCCACCAAAACTCGTTGCAGCAGTCGTCAAACATGCCCGGGGTTGGGCGCTTGATCCAGTAGTCGCTGTCGCTGCTTGCCGGTAGAGCAGGCACGCGCCCATCCTTATCCAGCAAGACTTTCAAGATGCTGTCTTCCTTGAGGTAATTCCCAAGCTCTTCCAGCGGCATCAGGCTCAGGTCAATCCGGTTGCCGTCCTCGTACAGCATCAAGTAGCTAAACCTGGGCTTGCCATCTGGCGGAAAGAGTTCCATACCTTCAGGCTTTTGCATAATGACGCGCCTGCCAAAATTGTCCAGCCAGGCGTCATCCGCGAGGTAGCTTGCAATTTCCGTCACCACGTAGACGATGTCGTAGTCCTGGAAAGTATCCCGGGGCGCGTTGGGATTGGCACGCGAGCCGTTCATCGTCACAACACGTACACGTTCGTCCTTCTGAGCAAAGTCGAGGATCAGATCGTACATTTCTTGTTCCGTGCGCATGGTTCTCCTCCGTGAACGGTTTCTCCTGACAAACCTATTTAGTTCAGGCAACCAGTTCGATCAGATTGCCTTCCGGGTCGCTGAGCACGCTTTCGTAATAGCCGTCGCCGGTTGTCCGGGGGCCATTAAGTAAAGGGCAGCCGTTCTGCTGCAACTCTTTGGTGAGATTGTCAACTTTCTCCACAGAGCCAAGTTTGAAAGAGATATGGGTATAGCCGAGAACAAGCTCACCACTTGGCCGAGGGCTCATTCCGGGGCGCTGCATGATCTCGAGGCGGGCGCCGCCATCGAAAGTGAGGAAATATGTTTGCAGCCCGGTGCGGGGATTATGGTATTGGTTGTTGGCCGTGGCGCCGAAGTGGCGGACGTAAAACGCCTTCATCTCCTCCAGGTCATCCACGAAGAGGGCAACATGCTCAAGGTTCATCGTCACCTCGCCTTCAGGCGAACGTAGCTCAGGAGATCCGCGATATAGTGGCGATTTGCCAGATCCACCGAGGTCTGGTTTGTGGCTTGGGTTGTGCCGTTCTTTTTTGACGCCATGCCTGAAAAGAATTTCATCAAAACGCGATTGAAGAATCCCATTTTTTCGTAGTTTAGTCCGGAGAGAAAGTAGAAGAAGTGAGTTGGTCTGCTTTCACCTTTGCGGAAGTTAGTCTTGAAAAGCATTTCCTCGTAACCCTCCTCATGCGGGGTTGCGCCAGTAGCAAACACAATCCAGGTTTTCTCAGGTGATTTTTCCATCCAGTTCTTGATCTTTCCCAAGCCGGAAATCATGCCAGCATAGACGCCCGCGCC
>CAYUGV010000171.1:0-2610 GCA_964444335.1 uncultured Anaerolineaceae bacterium
AGCCCCTTCCCTACTACGGGTTTTCTTGTTGGATATGGGGTTGTTCGGAAGTTAACCCCGATTGTTTTTTTCTTCTGTCCAACAGCACAAAGGCGTAGACTGAGAGCAGGCCGACCAACGCACTGACGAACCAGGGGGAGCGAAGACCTAAGGTGTCCGAGAGGATCCCCGCCGCGAATGGACCAATCGCCATGGCAACTTGCCAGGTGAGCCCAAATACCCCCAGGTAGCGCCCGCGCTGATCCGGCGGAGCGAGGTTCGCGACGAAGGTGGTCGCGGTTGGAGCAGTGATCAATTCGCCAATAGTCATCACCGCCATCGCCAGCCAGAACCCCCAGAATTGGCTGCTGAGCCCGACGATCACCATCGAGGCAGCGTAAAAAAACGCTCCGATCGGCATGACCTGCGTGTCACGGTAGCGCTTGAAGAACTGAGTGATAAAAACCTGCAGGAAAACGACCATTAATGCGTTTGTGGTTGGCAGCCAGCTGTAGCGGGCTTCCGCAATCCCGAAATTCTGTTTGATGTACACTGCCAGCAAAACCCACATTAGGGCGGCGCAGATCTCCATCAGTGTAAACGCGCCAACCATGTGCGCAAAGGGTTTGTTGCGTAGAGCCTGGCGGTAGACCCTGATCTGCTGCTTGAGGGTTTCAGGTTCGGCGTTTGCATCCCGCACGAGGGTTTCGCGCAGGAAGAAGAGCGTGATCAACCCATAGAACGACAGGGTGGCTGCCGCAGCAATGAAGCCAATGTTGTAATTGCTGGAGAGCGCTATCCCGCCAAGGATCGGTCCAAGCGCCACGCCGATGTTGCGCGCCATGCGGAAAATGCTATATCCCTGCACGCGGTCGGCGGGATCAAGCATATCCGCCAGGATGGCGTCTGAGCCAAGCCGGTAAAGCGGGTTGAATAAGCCCGAGGCAATCATTAACAAAGCAAAATGCCAGTAAGTGCCGGCGTAGATATAGCCAAAATACGCCAGCGCGGTCCCAAACAACCCGACCGCCATAACGCTCTTGCGCCCGAAGCGGTCCACCAACGAGCCCGCCAGGATCGAGGCGGTCAGCCCGGAAAGCGAGTTGATGCTCATCAGGCTGGTAACTGCCGCCATCGGCAAGCTGAGCCTTTCGCTGGCAAAAACGGTCAAAAATGGCCAAACCATGGTCGTGCCGGTGGTCGAGATGATCAGACCGAGCAGCATTAACCAGAATTGGGGTGGGTATTTTTTGAACATGTGCGATTATTTTGTTTACGGGGCTGGGATGGGGAAGGCGGCCTCGCAGGTGAAGCCCTGGGGGGCAAAAAGCGGCTCGTAGGTGTTCATATCAAAATAGAGCGTGACAGCTTCCGGAATTTGGGCATATTCGATGCGATACGGGTCGACGATCACACCCAGGTCGTTAAATTCAGGGTTCTGGCGGGTGTAAAAGACTTCTTCGTTATTTGGTCCGCGCAGAGTCAGCAGGTATGTTTCCTGGCGGGTGCGTCCATCATAGAGGTTGGTGTTGCCCGTTCGGATCGGATTCTCGGGTGAAAAACCATAAGTAGAATCATTTGCCACGTCGCAATACATCAACTGCGAAGGCTCAAGAAAGTGCATGGATTGCTGCAGCAGGCTGAGGATAGGCGCGCCTGATTGGTCCCAAAGATTCGCCGAATCATCCGATGTGGCAAGCCCAAAGAGGCTGAAACAGCGCTGGTTCACCTGGATCACCTGGAGCGCACCAACGGAGGTCTGGCTGAAGACTTTCGCCTGCAATTGCACTTGCAGTCCCGTGCCGGCTTGGGTTGTGATCGGTGAAGTTTCGCTGGACTGTAAGTCGGAAAGGTCGGCTGCCATACGCTGAAGGATTGTATCCAGGCACACCTGGGTGGTGGAGCCCGGGGTTGCAGGCTCGCTCGCCAGGCTGAAGAAGAGCGTTTCTTCGGCATTGCTCAACGTGGCTCGGGTATCCTTGATGCGCACCGCCAGCGGCACTCCACTTGCATCCCAGGTGGTAACTGGCTCAAAAGAATACATGCCGGCTTGCACCTGCACCGGACTGCCAGCCTGGAGATAGTTCGGCGGCTCAGGGGTAGGCGTTGGAGAGGGAATGGAGGTGACGACCTGCGGTGGCTTGTAAATGGGCACATCGATCCGACCTGGCAGGGTGGTTTGGTATTGACAACCTGAGAGCAGGCTTGCCAGCAGAAGGAGTGCGAATAACCGGTAAATGGCTCGCATGGTTAACTCTGCGGAGGGGTGGGCGTGTAGGCGCTGATCAGGTGAAAGTCTTTCAGCATGGCGCGGAAAGTCGGCTCAAAGGCTTCCCATTCAGCCTGGCTGCCTGTGCCGAGCAGGATGACGACCACACCCGGCATGGCGGTGATCACCACCTGCCCGAGCATGTAGGAATCCTGGTGTGGCTTGGCAAAGTCGAGCTTCATCGCGGGATATTTATCCACCTTGATCTCTCCCTGATCGATGACCTCGTACGTTTCGTCGAGGTAACTGCTGAGGAAATCCTTGATCATCGGTTCAGCAGTGTCAATGTGTTGCTCAGCGTCAAGCGTGTTGGTGGGGGAGAGAAAAAGCAACACGCGCAAGGCTTCTTCACTGCCGTCGTA
>CAYUGV010000172.1:0-1171 GCA_964444335.1 uncultured Anaerolineaceae bacterium
GTTGTGACCAGAATTACACCCGATTTGATCTTTCACCAGGAGGAAATCAATGCCAAAGCAATCCTTGAAGCAAATGGTTCATATTTGCATCGTGCTAACGTTTGCCCTCTGCCTAGGGGGTCAGGTTTCGCCGGCGCGCGCGCTGGAGCCCACCACGATCGTGGTCAATTCCACCGGGGATGAACCAGACTTTGCCAATAACAGTGTTTGTGAAACTGCTGCCGGCAATGGGGTCTGCACTCTTCGCGCGGCGATTCAGCATGCCAACTATCTGCAATCAATCAACGGCACGCTGATCACCTTTGACATCGACCACAGTCCTTCCTACGCTCCGACCATCATTGATGTCGGCTCAGCCCTGCCAGGACTCATGATAGACGGGTCGACCATCCAGGGACCCAACCTGCACGACGATTCGGTGCTGGTTTTGGATGGAATGGGAGGAAGTTATGCAGGGCTGGAAATCCGGGCAGACAATTGCGCCATCAAGAAACTGACGATTGCCAATTTTGGCGGTTATGGCATATCGGTCCGGCCAACCACCGGGGAGTTTGTGACTGGGGCGCTCATCACCGGCAACAAGATCGGAAACATGATTCCGTTGGGAATTATTGACAAACCGAATGGAGGAGGGATCAAGCTGCAGGATACGGGCTCTTCGGTAATCGGAGGGGATACAGCCGCAGATCGCAATGTGATTGCCGGCAATACTGGCAACGGCATATACATCCTGGATAGCGCTACTAACTTGGTGAAGGGTAATTACATAGGTGTAAAGGCGGATGGTGTTACCGCCCTGCCCAATTCCACCGGGGTGTATGTTTCGAACTCGACAGGTAATACGATCGGCGGAAACACGGCCGGAAGTCGCAATGTTATCAGCGGCAATACCAGCAATGGGGTATACGTGGTTGGTAACGAGAACGTAGTGATGGGGAATTACGTTGGGACCGACATAAGCGGGACAGTCGCCATCCCAAACGGAAACATTGGGGTTCGGATTGGGAATGGCGGTGCTGCTGTGTCTTCTGGAAATATCATTGGGGGGTCGGCTGCTGGGCAGGGGAACCTGATCTCAGGGAATGGATCGTATGGGATCCAAGCGGTAGTTAGCGACCTCACAACCATCCAGGGGAATACGATCGGCCTGGACGTCACGAAAACCGCCGCA
>CAYUGV010000172.1:1271-2603 GCA_964444335.1 uncultured Anaerolineaceae bacterium
CCCAGCCTTGGGCAGTCCGAGTTTTCGGCGTGTAAGTCCGCCAGCACTTATCTACCAAGTATTTTTAGGTAATACTGCAAGGCGAGATAGGCTTGCTTTGGGATAGCCCTGGCAAGATTTTACGAAGGGAAGTTGTGTGTAGGTCGGAACGAGACCGCCCCAGACCTTTTGCTAACAAATTGGCTTTCGCGGTCTTACCCCGACAAAATCTTGATAATCGGCGGAGTGGTGAAGAGATCACCATTCCGCCCTACTTTTTTACGGGATACTTGAGTGTGAAGGCGGTCTGAGGGAGGCTTTGAGATCAGGAAACTGGCACGATTGGAGAATTGCTACGCGCTGCCGAGGCTCATGAAGACAGCGGCGGCGGCGAGGGTGAGGCTCATCAGAACGCTCCAACTCCAGATCAGGAAGATCCAGCGTTTCTCCAGCAAGCGGCGCAAGTAGAAGTAAGCGCCCAAAAAGGTGTTCAAAAGCCAGTCTAGCGACCCAACCAGCAGAAGCAACATCAGGCGGTTGGAGGGTACCAGCTCGAGCGTGATCCAGGTGACGGTCAGCCTGGTGGCACTGAGCGCGACGGTCACCACGACCAAGACCAAAAGTCCGAGCACCCCGGCAACGAAGAGTTGCTTTGCCATGCCATCCTGCATGATCTCCCCAAGCATTGTCCGCGCGTTCTGTGAAACCCACTCAACCGGTTCAGCCACGCCCAACTGGGAGAGGTTTTCAAATTCCTGGGTAAAGGCATGGGCGTCTGGTGGCGAAATCACAAAATAACGATCACCTGCCTGGATAAGGACCAAGTTCCGCCGGTCCGTGGCGGCAAACTCGACCACGCCCAGCCCGCGGATGGTGCGTTTGCCGTAATATTGGAACGGTAATAAAAACCCGGGCAAGGGCATAGGGGAGTCGAAGTCCGAGACGGGATGTGCCCATTCGACCCGGTCCAGGGGGATAAGCTCGCGCTGGAAGCCCCAGTGGAGTTCCAGGGCCGAGCGTGTCAGCTGGTAGCGGGTGGTGAGGATCAGGAACACGCGGTAAGCGAAGAAGAGCGCGACCACCAGAAGCAGCGCCGCCAGGCCTACAAAGAGTTGGTTTGGATCCCGCGCGGTAGTACCCGAACCGAGGACCAGCAGCACAAGCGTGCCGATAAGGGCGAGAAAGCCCAGGGCAAGGTCGAAGATCAGGCTCAGGAGGCGGGGAGGTTTGATCGCTTCTTCCATGGGATAATATTATACCGGAGGGGAGAGAAGGTGGTTTGGTGTTTTTTGAGGGTTCAAACGGCAGGTGCACGAAAGAAAGAGAGATCGCGTCGCTTCGCTCGCGATGACG
>CAYUGV010000173.1:0-2591 GCA_964444335.1 uncultured Anaerolineaceae bacterium
TCCTTACCCCGGCAGAGCTCCAGCGCTTCCTGCTCAAGCTGGGCGTTTTGCTTACCGCTCAATTCATAACCGCGGGCATAAGCCCAATCCAATTTTTCTTCACGCAGGGCGTTCATAAAAGGCACCACCCGGCGTGGGTTCACACGGCTGCTGCCCGCGCCCTGGATGTGCGGCTTTTCCGCCATCGCGCCGACCAGCGCCACGTTCATTCCTGGCTGGATTGGCAAAATGCTTTGGTCATTTTTTAGAAGAACGGCTGATTCGAGCGCGACTTTCTTGGCGACAGCTTCAAAATCTGCAACTTGCCAGGTCTTAAAAGGTTGGCGAGTTTCGCGCACTTTGTCGATCAGTTCCAGCAGTTTGCCAACAGCCCGATCCAGATCGCTCTCCGCGATCCTGCCCGAGCGCACTCCCTCGAGAATGCGATCCACACCAAACTGCCCTGTTGGGGGCATTTCCAGGTCTGTGCCGGCGGGGATGGCGAAGGCACGGTCTTTCATCCCCCCCCAATCGGTCATGAACAAGCCTTCAAATCCCCACTCCTCCCGCGCGATCTTGGTTAGAAGTTCCGCGTGCTGGCTGGCATAAGTGCCGTTGAGCCTGTTGTACGAACTCATCACTGTCCAGGGCTGTGCCTTTCGGATGGCGATCTCGAAGGGCTTTAGGTAGATCTCGCGCAACGCGCGCTCATCGATGACCGAATTGTTGATCATCCGGCAGAATTCCTGGTTGTTGGCGGCGAAGTGTTTTAAGCTGACTGCAGTGCCCTGGCTCTGGACGCCGCTGATATAGGCGCTTGCCAGTTCACCCGCCACGAGGGGGTCCTCAGAAAAGTATTCAAAGTTGCGTCCGTTGAGGGGATGGCGCTTGATGTTCACACCCGGCGCCAGCAAGACGTCCACCCCGGCGGCTTTGGCTTCCGCGCCAAGCGCCTGACCAAGCTCAAAGACCAGGTCCCGGTCAAACGAACATGCGACAGCCGAAAGGCTGGGGTAGTTGGTGGCAGGGATGCTCACTTCCAGAGCGGATTGACCTGACTTTGGAAGCGCTTGCCGCAAGCCGTGAGGCCCATCATGCAGCGTCAGCGCTGGGATGCCCAGCCGGGGGATGACACGCGTGTGCCAGAAATCGCCACCACCCGAAATGATCCAGGCTTTCTCCTCAAGAGTGAGTTTTTCAACAATGTGTTCGGCGCTTTCGCTATGATCAGGCATGAGAATATCCTCCTTCAGGAAGGGCACTTAATTCGGGGGAAATGGAACTGGCGATCAGATCACTCCGGTCAGGAGCAGGATTGCCAGGACGATGATGAGCACGCCAATCAGCAGTAGAACGTAGAAATTGAGCGAGGCGGTCTTATCGACGGTGCCCAGGTTACTGGCAACATCGTCTTTGGCTTGCGCTTTGAAATCCACCTTGCTGATGACCATGTCCAGCTTTTGGTAAAGCTCGGTCAAGCTCGGTGAAAGCGGTCGCGCTTTCTCAACCTGGACGCCAAGGGCTTTCGCCATCGGGGCAAGCTGCTCCCCGAAGGTTTTGATCTCGCTGGTCTTGGTCTTGATCTGCTTTTCGAGTGCGTCAAGTTGATCATCAAGTGGAAGCAGCTCACTCTTCATGTCGGCTTCAAGCGCCTGGATCTGACCCTGCAGATCATTGAACTGAGTGCTGAGAGCCAGCGCCTGGTTCTGCAGCCCCGGGAGCTGCGCTGCCAGTTCGGGCTCCGCGTTGGTGGCATCCAGCAGGGAAGTGGTCAAGGTATTCAGCCGGCTGTTTAGCTCTCCGAGTCGCTCGGTTTTGTCGGGTTCATCGGAGCGTTCCAGTTCGATGATGCGCCCGCGGGTGTCTTTTACATCGCGTTGGAAACGGGTTTTCTCCTGAGAGGCTGCATCGAGATCGGCTTCGAGCGCGCGCACGCGGTTCTTCGCGTCTGCCAGGTCGTGGTCCACGCCTGCTTGTTGGCTTTTAAGAGTCTCGATTTGCCCATCAAAGCGTTCGACCACGGTTTTACGCTGCTGAGTCAGCTCAGCCATTTTCTCTTCGAGCGAACGGCGGTGATCGGTGGCGCCATCGATCTGCCCCTGCAGGGTCAAGAGCTGGTTATATGCGCTCTCATAAGTCGGGTCGCTAACCCTGGCTGCCCAGGCTTTCTCGCCCAGTTCGTCCAGCAGCGCGGTACGATCGCGCTCCAAGCCTTTGAGATCGCTTTTAAGACGGGCGTCCTGGGCTTTCAGGCGGGCAGCGGTGCTGCCGGCAGTAAACCAGGTGCGCAACTTACCCGCGCGCCAAAGGTAGATCACCAGGCCCAGGTAAGCCAGCAGCAGCACAATACCCATCACGATCGACACCCATCGCCCGCTTGAATTGGTCGGGTTGCCGGTTTGGGTGCAGGCTGACAAACTAAAGGGCATTAAAATAAGCAGTAGAAAAGCAGGGAGAATAATGCGATGATTGCGGCTAATCTTTTTCATAGCTCCTCCTCAAAGAAAACAAAACTGGTTATCAGAAGTATACCTTATGGACCATCCTCCGAAGACTTGTTACATCAGCTTTCACGGATTTCGATGGCCTGGCTGTTGACTTTTAGCGCTTTT